>JAZNYH010000020.1:0-2378 GCA_045594305.1 Eubacteriales bacterium
CTATGTGCGATTGCTCTTTGATACAATTATCATGCGATTTCTGTATGTTATGTGGTATTAGCACAAGTTTCCCTGTGTTATTCCTCTCACATAGGCAGGTTACTCACGCGTTACTCACCCGTCCGCCACTAACCTCTCGGAGCAAGCCCCAATCAGTTCGTTCGACTTGAATGTGTTATGCACGCCGCCAGCGTTCATCCTGAGCCAGGATCAAACTCTCTAAAAATGTTTATCTAAAAGCATTTCTGCCTCTATCTCATTTTCAGAGCCTTTGTTAGCTCTTTACTTAATTACTTGTTTTGAGTTTCTTCTCTAAAAGAATTTTTCTTAAGAGTTCCGTCTTTGTACTTAGTTATCTTAACTAATTCCTTTTTGTTCAATTTTCAAGGATCTTTCGCTTACCTTCTCTCGGTCAGCCTTGCTATTATATCACTACAAAACAGGTTTGTCAACACTTTTTTAAAACTTTTTTTAAAATTTTTTCAAAAGCTCAAAAAACGCTGATTTTAAAGGGGTTTCGAGGCTTTTTTGAGGGAAAATTGTTGGAATTTTTGAATATTTTTCTACCTATTTATAAATAATAATACAAATAAGTATGACAAACAAGAGGTTGATATGGAAGAAAGCCAAGAAAAGGAAATAGATAAAATTGTCAAGCTTGGAATGAGCGAGGGCGACGGTATTCACTGCATAAGCATTATCGGTCAAATTGAGGGACATTATATTTTGCCTCAGGATCAAAAGGCCACAAAGTATGAGCATCTAATACCTCTGCTTGTTTCCTGCGAGCAGGACGAGGCAATACGAGGCGTTTTGATTATTTTAAACACTATGGGCGGAGATGTTGAGGCGGGACTTGCGATTGCAGAGCTGATTTCGAGCATGAAAAAGCCTACTGCTACTCTTGTGCTTGGTGGTGGTCACTCTATTGGCGTGCCTTTGGCAGTTAGTGCTAAGCGTTCCTTTATTGTTCCAAGTGCGACTATGACTATTCATCCTGTTAGAGTTACGGGGGTTGTTGTGGGTGCTCCACAGACATATTATTATTTTGAGCAGATGCAGGATAGGATTTGTGCCTTCGTGTGTGCACACTCTAATATAAACGAAGAAAAGCTACGCTCTTATATGATGCGTACGGATCAAATTGCAACTGATACAGGCTCTATAATTGACGGCAAGGAAGCAGTTGAGTGTGGGCTAATTGATGAGATTGGCGGGCTTTGCGAGGCTATCGAATATTTGAAAAACGCCTGTGATGAGGGTGAAAAATAAAAAAGGAGTCGAAATTTCGACTCCTTTGTTTTATAAAAGTCCAAGCAGGCGTGCAGCTGCGCCAGCCTCCGAGGAGCTACACCCAGAGTATGAGCCTACACAGCTTCCTGCCGAGTTATAGATTGTTCCCCAGCTTATATACCCTATTCTGCTTCCTGCGGTGTTGTATATATCATCGCCTCTTACCGAGCCTACACAGCTACCCGCCGAGTTGTAGATTGTGCCCCAGCTAAATGAGCCGACTATCTGTCCTGCGGTATTATAAACCGTGCTACCACTTATTGAGCCTGCCATACTGCCTGATGACCTATAAATTGTTGCCATAGTATTCTCCTTTATTTTCTTGCGAGCTGTTTTATTATTTCGCAAAGCGCCGTTATAAGCTCATCCGCCTCTTCTCTTGTGTTTTGTGGACAAAGGCTTATACGAATTGAGCTATCTGCCTCATCCTCGGTAATGCCAAATGCGGCAAGTGCTCTTGATGCCTTGTGCGAGGAGTTTGATGAGCAGGCAGAGCCTGAGGATACGAGCACGCCTCTTGCACTAAGTGCGTGAAGGGCTGTTTCGCTCTTTATTCTTGGTAGAGTGATATTTATAATGTGGGGTGCGACGGTAGCGGGGCGATTTACTCTTACCTCGCTTGGAAGGGCTGAGATTATGTATTCTCTTAGCTCTCTCATTGTGTCGATTTCAGAGGCGAGAGATGCTGCGTGCTCCCTTACTGCCTCTCCAAAGGCACATATTCCGTACACATTCTCCGTGCCTGAGCGAATACCGACCTCTTGTCCACCACCATATACTATTGGAGTGATTTTCTTTGCCTTCAAAAGCTCGGGAGCGATATAAAGTGCGCCAACACCCTTTGGTCCGTTTACCTTATGAGCACTTATTGAGATTAGGTCTGCTCCTATTGATTTTCTTGTGAATTTCACCTTTAAGTAGGATTGAACGCAATCGGCGTGGCAAATGCAATCGGGGCTTTGCTCTCTTATAAGCTCGAATGCTGTTTTTATGTCGTAAAGAGCACCTGTTTCGTTATTTACATGCATTAGGCTACAAAGCACTACACCCTTGGCGTTTGATTTGATAAAGTCCATATCAAGCAC
>JAZNYH010000021.1:0-31964 GCA_045594305.1 Eubacteriales bacterium
AGAGCATCATAAGGCTCATAAGAATTTGCATACCATAGGTCAAAAGTGCAGAGAACTCACCAATTATAATATCTCCCTTGACAATAGCCTGAGAGCCAAAGAAGCAAACACAGGTCATAACAGTATACATACAAAGGAGCATAAGAGGATTGTTAAATGCGAGAATTTTCTCGGCTCTTGTAAAGTCATCCTTTACATTGGCAGAGGCATTACCAAACTTTTCACTCTCGTGCTTTTCACGGACAAAGGATTTAATAACCCTCATTCCACGAACATTTTCTTGAATTGACTCATTCAGCTTGTCGTATTTCTTAATACCTTTCTAAAAATAGGCATCGCCTTTTTAGCAATGGTGATAAGACCAAAGAACAGCACAGGAATAACAACCACGAAAATAAGTGACATAGCGCCACCACGAATAACAGCCATCGTAATAGAGAAGATAAACATAAGAGGTGAGCGAATAGCAGTTCTTATAATCATCATAAAGGATTGCTGAATGTTGGTAACATCGGTTGTAAGTCTTGTAACAAGGCTTGATGTTGAGAATTTATCTATGTTCTCAAATGAGAAATCCTGAGATCTGTTAAATAGCTCTCTACGAAGATTTTTTGCAAATCCACATGATGCCTTAGCACAGGTTATTCCTGCAACAGCACCAAAGGTGAGGGATAAAAGTGCCATTAAAATAAGTAAGATGCAATAGCCACCAACAACAGCCAATGGCTTATCTGGTATAATACCCTGAACAAAGGATATAAACCAATCGGTAAGTATAGCATCGCTTACAACATAGCCCTGCTGAACATATGTAATCAAATCTGCCGTGAAGAACGGAATAAGACATTCCATTACAACCTCAAGAGAAACGATTATAGGAGTTAGTATAGCAGGAAGCTTATACTCGCCCACGCATTTGGCGAGTCTTTTTATAAGTTTCAAAGTCGTTTTCCTTTCTTTTATTCATATTATAGTTAGTATTATAGCACCAACTAAGTTCAAAATCAATAACAAATCTCAATAAAAAATGTGAAAATTTTGTGAAAAAATACATTTGATTGGTGCAATAATTAATTAACAAGTTAATTAAAAAAAGGCGATAGCTCGCCTTTTATAAAACATCAGCATAAGCGAGCGAGAATAGCTCGTCAATACGAGATTGGTTATTAGTAATGTGCAAATATCCAAAGATGGCCTCAAATCCAGTAGCAGTTTTATATTCGATTGCCGAGGCACTTTTTGGTATGTTGAGATGAGAGGAGTTTTTTCCTCTTCTAAAAATATCCATCTCCTGCTCAGTAAGAACGCTCTCAATGGCGAAAAATGCCTTGCTTTGAGCAATAGCAGTAACAAATTTTCTTGCCTCTGCGTTTAGCTTTCCGCTTTTTTCGTAGCCCATAAGAATTAGCCTTTGGCGAACTAAAAGCTCAATAACTGCATCGCCAAGATAAGCCAAGGCTTGTGCTGAAATTTGAGAAATATCAATCATAAATCAACCTCGTAAAGTTAAGAAATATATAGCAATTTTAACACATATCCCCTCAAAAATCAATATAACACTTGAAATAATATATAAAATATGGTAAAATGAGGGTGTATGAAATTTGAAGGGAGAGCTTCAATGAAATATGATGTTGTTATCATCGGCGCTGGAATAAGCGGAACGATGTGTGCATATATGCTGGCAAAATACGATGTCAGCGTTGCCGTGCTTGAAGCAGGCGAGGATATTGCCGCAGGCTCAACACGAGCAAATTCAGCAATAATTCACGCAGGCTACGACGCCAAGGAGGGCACCTTAAAGGCTCTTTTAAATGTCAAGGGCTGTGAGATGATGGAGGGCATTGCAAAATCCCTCGATGTCCATTATAGTCGCTGCGGCTCACTTGTTGTGGGCTTCTCGGAGCGTGATAGAGAGCATATAGAGCTTCTTAAAAGGCGTGGCGAGGCAAATGGCGTTAAGGACCTTAGAATAATAGAGGCTACCGAGCTATTTGAGCTTGAGCCATATGTGTCAAAGGAAGCGACCTGTGCCCTTGTAGCACCAACTGCTGGTATAGTTTGCCCATATGACCTTGCCTTTGCAGTAAGTGAAAATTCTGCCACTAACGGAGCAGAGTTCTACTTTGATTTCAAGGTAGATAAAATAGAAAAAACAGACAATGGATATGCCGTTTCAGCTGGCGAAAGGTCAGTAGAGGGCAGATATGTGCTTAATTGTGCAGGGCTTTACTGCGATGAGATTGCCTCGATGGCAGGAGATGACCTTCCGTTTGAGATTATTCCTCGCCGTGGTGAGTATATGCTACTTGACAAGGCAGAGGGCTATATTGCGTCTCATACGCTTTTCGTAACACCAAGCGAAAAGGGAAAGGGCATTTTGGTATCCCCAACCGCTGACGGAAATATCATAGTTGGACCTAACGCCAACCTCGTAGAGGAAAAGAGTGATACAAGCGTTACCTATGAGGGGCTTGATGAGATTGCAGAGGGTGCAAGATTGATTGTGCCAGAGATAAATTTAAAGGCAAATATTACCTCTTTTGCAGGCGTTCGCCCAACACCATCAAGTGGAGATTTTTATATCCAAGCCTCGGACAAGCTCGACAACTTTATACATGTAGCAGGAATTGAGTCACCAGGACTTGCCTCGTCACCTGCAATAGGCGAGTATGTGGTTGGAATCTTGGAAAAATGTGGGCTTGAATTAAAGCCGAGAGAGAACTATATTTCCACACGCTCAAAGAACGGAAATTATAAGCTTTTTTGCGATATGACACACGAGGAGCGTGCCGTAGCAATAGAGAAAAATCCTGCATACGCCAAGATGGTATGCAGATGTGAAAATATTACCGAGGGTGATATTTTAAATGCAATTCATAGACCTATCCCCGCCCATACCGTAGATATGGTTAAGCGTCGCACAAGGTCAGGAATGGGCAGATGTCAGGGTGGCTTTTGCCGTACAAGAGTTGCTGATATAATTTCAAAGGAGCTAAACATTCCACTATCAGAGGTTAGAAAGTTCACAAAGAACTCAAAAATTCTGTATGGAAAAACCAAATGAGGCTTAGCGTAAATGAATAAAAAATTAGTTATAATAGGCGCAGGCCCTGCTGGGCTTGCAGCCACTATTGGAGCAATTAATGGTGGTATTTCCCCCGATGATGTGCTTATTCTTGAAAGAGAAAGTGAGCTTGGAGGAGTGCTTAATCAATGCGTTCACGACGGCTTTGGCGAGTACAATCTCGGGCAGAGCCTAACAGGCACGGAGTACGCAGAGCACTACATTAAGCAGGTAGAGGCACTTGGAGTTCCATATCTTACCGACTCAACCGTTCTATCTATATCAAGCGATAAGGAAATAACCTTTGTTTCCTCATCACTTGGCTATACCTCTGTTAAGGCAGAGGCGATAATTCTCGCTATGGGCTGTCGTGAGCTTTCGCATGGCTCGCTTAGAATTGCGGGAACACGCCCGGCAGGTATTTTCTCCGCAGGCACTGTTCAACGCTTTATAAACATCGAGGGACAGCTCCCAGGAAAACGAGTAGTGCTTTTTGGCTCGGGAGATATTGGCTTAGTTGCCGCTCGTAGACTTACAATAGAGGGCGCACAGGTTATTTCTGCATACGAAAGAAAGCCCTATGCAACAGGCTCTCAAAGGAATATCAAGGAATGTCTTACGGACTTTGGAATACCCTTTTACACAGGCAAAACCGTTTCAAAAATTATCGGTAAGGAAAGAGTAGAGGGCGTGGTTATTTCAAGCGTCGATAAGGATCTGCAAATAATCAAGGGAACAGAGGAGCTTGTAAAGTGCGATACTCTTGTTTTATCCCTCGGACTTGTCCCCGATATAACTATTGGCTCTGATGCTGGCATTGAGGTTGATAGAGAATCCTGCGGACCAGTTGTAAATCAATACTTTCAAACAAGCAAGGATGGCGTTTTCGCTTGTGGAAACGCTCTTCACATCCACGATTTAGTGGACTATATAACGATTGAGGCTACAACCACGGGAAGACACGCAGCAGCATATCTTTTAAACAAAATTCCTGCTACAAAAAAGGAGCTTCCACTTAGCCATAATAGCGAAATAAAATACACAGTTCCCCATAAATTCGTATTTCCGATGAATGGTCGTGTAAGGTCAAATGTCCTTTATTATAGAGCATCAAGGGCTATGAAAAACGCAAAAATCGAGTTAAAGGCAGACGGCAAGGCCATTTACTGCATCTTGAAATCTCGCCTAACACCATCACAAATGCATTTTATTCCACTTGACAGTGATTTGCTATATCAATTGGAAAACGCAGAAAGCATATGCCTTGAGGCTATGGAGGTATAAGATGATACTAACCTCAACAGTAAAAATAAAAAGCCGTATTGCTCATCTTGCACCCGTAAGGACGGACGCAGAAATAAGCAAGGAGGAGCTTGCCTCTGCTATGGAAATAATCAACAAGATAAAGCTATTTGCACCTGTTAAGCTTGGCGATGTCATTGTTAAAAATTTCGTAAGAGAGGGCGTAAATCTCGTTGTCACAAAAACGATATTAAAATAAGAAAACGCAAGCTAAAAGGCTTGCGTTTTTTGGTGCCGGTGATCGGGGTCGAACCGATACGGTATCACTACCACAGGATTTTGAGTCCAGCACGTCTACCAATTCCATCACACCGGCATATTTACTTGTTGCTCGATTATTTTATCATAATTTTTTATAAAATGCAATACCTTTTTTGAATTTTAGCAAAAATTATTTTAATGATAAAATGTACTAAAAAAATCCTTTGTTTTCCTTTACTTTTTTTATAGAATATGATACAATATTATAAAATATGAAATGAAATGGAAAAAGTAATGAACGAAGCACAAATAAATAGATTTTTAAAGGCAAAGCGTGCGCTTTTTGATAAGCATTACGCTTTTCTTAATCCAATGCAAAGAGAAGCGGTGTACGCCGTAAATGGCCCCGTTCTTATCCTTGCAGGAGCAGGCAGTGGAAAGACCACCGTGCTTGTAAATAGAATTGCACATATTATTAGATTTGGCAACGCATATAATTCACAAGCCGTCCCCGAATTTATGACTGAGGATACGCTTGATGACCTTGAGGGAGCAATAGCACTCCCTGATGACCAGCTTGAAAAATACCTTGAGCTTTTTGCTGAGGCACCCTGCAAGCCTTGGAATATGCTTGCTATCACCTTTACCAACAAGGCAGCTAAGGAAATCAAGGAGAGGCTTTCAAGCGTGCTCGGAGAGGAAGCAGATAGCATTTGGGCAGGCACCTTCCACTCAATATGCATGAGAATACTTCGTGAGCACGGGGAGCTTGTCGGCTATCGCCAAGGATTTAGTGTATGCGACACCGATGATTGCAAAAAGGTAATATCGAAGTGCTTGAAGGACCTTAAAATAGATGAGAAAAAGCTTTCTATTAAGGTTGTGATGAATGAAATTAGCAGAGCTAAGGACAAGCTTCTTACCCCAGAGGAATACTCATCTCTTGCAGGCAAGGACGCAAAGTACGGACAAATTGCACAGGTTTACGAGCTTTATCAAAGGCGTCTTATGGACTCAAATGTTCTTGACTTTGATGATATCATTATGAAAACCGTCGAGCTGTTTAGAGAAAATGAGGACATTCTTGCATACTATCAAAATAAGTTTAGATATGTAAGCGTTGATGAGTATCAGGATACAAACAAGGCTCAATTTGTATTGGTATCTCAGCTCTCAGCCTTTTATAGAAATATAATGGTCGTAGGAGATGATGACCAAAGCATTTACAAGTTCCGTGGAGCGACAATAGAAAATATTCTCAGCTTTGATAGAGTATATGAGGATGCAATCGTAATAAAGCTCGAGCAAAACTATCGCTCAACCTCAAATATTCTTAACGCCGCAAATAGCATCATTAAAAATAATGAGCACGAGCATCCAAAGAAGCTTTGGTGCGATAGAGAGGCGGGCGAGAAAATCATCGTCAAGGAAACGCTTACTCAAAATGATGAATCAAAATACATAATCAATAAAATAGTAGCTCTGAGAGAGGAAAAGGGACTTTCGTACAAGGACTTTGCCGTGCTTTATAGAGTTAATGCTCAATCAATGAACCTTGAGACATGGTTTGCAAAGAGTGGCGTTCCTTATAGAATGCTCGGCTCACTTCGATTCTATGACCGTAAGGAAATCAAGGACATAATTGCATACCTGTCAGTAATAAATAACCCAAGTGATAATGTAAGGCTTGAAAGAATAATAAATGAGCCTAAGCGTGGAATAGGCGATGCGTCCTTTGAGGCGTCAAGAAAAATTGCCGAGGAAACAGGTGTTAGTATCCTTTCCGTATTAGAGCGTGCAAGGGATTATAATGCAATTCCACAGAGAACACAAGGACCAATGATGGCGTTTGCTCAGGTTATGAGAGGACTTATAAACGATGCTCCTAACCTTGAAATAAACGAGCTTGTTAAGCAGGTTATAGAGCGTACAGGCTATCGTGCCGCACTCTTGGCTAATGGTCAGCAGGACGCCGAGAGGGTAGCCAACCTTGATGAGCTCTATGTAGCGGTAAGTGAGTATATGGAAAGGGCAGACGAGCCAAGCCTATCAGGCTTCCTCGAGGAGGTAGCCCTTGTTGCCGATGTCGATAAATACGACGAGAATGCCGATGCAGTAGTCCTTATGACCATTCACTCCTCAAAGGGACTTGAATTTCCTGTCGTATTTCTTCCCGGAATGGAGGACGGAGTATTCCCAGGTGAGCAATCTATAATGACTCCTGGCGAGCTTGACGAGGAAAGGCGTCTTGCATATGTTGCAGTAACAAGAGCAAAGAGAATGCTTGTAATTACTCACACTAAGGAAAGAATGCTTTATGGCTCTACGAGAAGAAATCCACTTTCTCGCTTTGTAAAGGAAATCGATTCAAGATATCTCGATATGCAGAGCCTCTTTGCAAGGACGGGAGCATTCATACCACCACAGCCACAAAAAGGAGTCTCATCGTTTGCAGAGGCTAAGCGACCAGAGACTAAAAAGGTTGTTCCTTATAGCATTGGCGATAGAGTGCATCATATGTCCTTTGGCGATGGAACAATCATTGGCGTAACACCAATGAGTGCTGATTTTATGTACGAGGTTATGTTCGATACTGTTGGCACAAAAAAGCTTATGGCGACTTATACACAAAGGCTTATGAAGAAAATATAGAATTTTTGAATTTAAAAATTTGATAATTTAAGGAGAAGCAAAAATGTTAATTCCAAGACCCGAGCATCCAAACCCCCAATTTGAAAGAGAGGATTGGGTAAATCTCAATGGAGAATGGCAATTTGAATATGATTTTGGTATAAGCGGAAGAGATAGAAAATTCTATGAGCGTACATCTCTTGATTCAAAAATAATAGTTCCATTTTGTCCGGAAAGCGTTCTTTCGGGCATAGGAAATACCGACTTTTTAAACTGCGTTTGGTATCTCAAAAATGTGAAAATAAAGGATACCGACAAAAGAGTAGTGCTTCACTTTGGCGCTATTGACTATGAAAGCTATATCTATGTAAACCACAAGCAGGTATACCATAATATCGGTGGATATGTCGGCTTCGATATCGATATTACTGACTATGTAACAAAGGGTGAGGAAAATATAATCACCGTTTGTGCTATTGATACAAACCCAAGAGGCAAGGCGTCAGGTAAGCAGTCAAAGAATTATTATTCTATGGGCTGTGATTACACTCGTACAACAGGAATTTGGCAAACAGTTTGGCTTGAATATGTTGATAATAGCTACATAAAATCCGTAAAATATTACCCATCAATTGAGGATAAGAGCCTTCAAATTGAAATCGAGACCGTAGGAGATGCAAAATTTAGTGCAATCGCTACCTATGAGGGCAAAAGAGAGGGCTATGCAGAGGCAGAGCTTTCTGCTGGCATATCAAGGCTCACAATCAAGCTTGACCAGCTCCACCTTTGGGAGGTTGGCAATGGCAGACTTTACGATCTTGAGCTTACCTACGGTAATGACAAGGTAAAGAGCTACTTTGGTATGCGTACAACAGCATTTAAGGACAAAAAATATCTTCTCAATGGTAAGGAAACCTTCCTTGTTACGGTTCTTGATCAGGGCTTCTATAAGAAGGGAATTTATACCGCAGAAACCGATGAGGAGCTTTGTCAGGATATATATCTTTCACTCGATGCAGGCTTCAATGGTGCAAGACTCCACCAAAAGGTATTCGAGCCAAGATTTTTATATCATTGTGATAAGCTTGGCTACCTTGTTTTTGGTGAAACAGGAAACTGGGGAATTGATTGCTCCAATATGGAACAGCTTGTACCCTTTATGCTTGAATGGCAAAGAGAGCTACAAAGAGACTTTAACCACCCATCTATAATCGGCTGGTGTCCACTTAATGAAACATGGGACTTTGATTATAGACATCAAAACGATGATTTCATAAGAGCACTTTATTACTCAACCAAGGCTATCGACACAACCCGTCCTTGTATTGCAACAAGTGGAAACTATCAGGTAGTATCCGATGTTTACGACCTTCACGACTACATTCAGGTCAAGGATGAATTTGAGAAAATTTATCTCGCTCCAACCTACGAGGAGTTTGCAGAGAATTACGATAATCACCCAAATCATCAATGGGTTTCCAGATATCAAAAGTCAAAGGATTGGAAGGATTATGCCCTATATCTTAGCGAATACGGTGGTATTCAATGGGATACTCAGGGTGTAGGAGGCTGGGGCTATGGAAATGGTCCTAAAACTGAGGATGAGTATATGGAAAGATACGAGTATCTTACTAAGACTCTTATGGATTCGCCTCATATCTGCGGAATTTGCTATACTCAGCTTTACGATGTAGAGCAGGAGGTTAACGGAATATATACCTATGACAGACAAAAGAAGTTTGACATTTCAAGAATAAGAAAGGTAAACCTTTCAAGAAGATAAAGTGGTGGGCATTTGCCCACCCTTTTTCATAAAACAAAATCTTAACATTTTCTTAACAAAAGGGTGCTATAATATTCTAAAAGAGGTGATTGTGTGAAAAGAAAATTTAAGTACCATGTAAATAAGAGAATAGTGGAGAGGGAGATAAGCCACATTCCAATCCGTTATATCATCGCTATTCTATTAAGTGCATTTGAGGTTGTCGCAACAATAGCTATAGTGTTTATTTTCAGTAAATATATACCATATTTCTATCTTGCCGCATTTGCCACGGAGATTGTGTGTATTATGACAATAATCACCTCCGAGGATAACCCTGACTATAAAATACCGTGGCTTATAATAGTAATGGTTCTGCCGATAGCGGGCTTTATGCTATATTTTATGTTTTATTCGAGAAAGCTCAAAAGAAAGCAAATATCACGCCTAATAGAGCTTAATGATAAAACCTGCAAAAGAGATGATAGCGAGCTTTTTGAAAGGCTTGCCCTTGAAAGCCCAACTGCTCATAATCAGGCAAAAATTATATGTAAGCTTGCAAACACACACCTTTTTACAAACACAGCACAGCAGTATTTTGCTCTTGGCGAGCAGATGCATGAGGCAATGCTAAAAGACCTTGAAAACGCAAAAAGGTTCATATTCATAGAATATTTTATAATTGAGGAGGGCGAGTTTTGGAACTCAATCCTTGAAATTTTAAAGAAAAAGGTGGCGGAGGGCGTCGAAATAAAGGTGCTTTATGACGATATTGGCTGTATGAACACCTTGCCAGGCAACTATTATAAAAGGCTTAGAAAACACGGCATAGAGTGTGCGCCATTTTCAAAGCTTAAACCGCAAGCAGATAGCGAATTTAATAATCGCTCACATAGAAAGCTTATGATAATAGATGGCAAAATAGCGTACACAGGTGGCGTTAATCTTGCCGATGAATACATAAATAAGGTGAAGCGTCACGGTCATTGGAAGGATGGTGGCATTAGATTAGAGGGTGAGGGAGCTTGGGAGCTTACCGATTTGTTTTTGGTCGATTTTGGAATAAGCGTTAAGGAGGGCTGGCACACAAATCACGATATATATCCAGTCTGCCAGGACATAAAGGCAGATGGTTATATAGTCCCCTTTGGTGATGGTCCACGACCGATTTATAATCGCAGGGTGGCAAAAATCGCAATTCTCAATATGCTAAATACGGCAACAAAATATGTATATATAACCACTCCATACCTTATTATTGATAACGAGCTTTGCCAAGCAATAGAGAATACTGCGCTTCGTGGAGTAGATGTAAAAATCATTACCCCGCATATCCCTGATAAGAAATTCGTATTTTCTATGACAAGAGCACATTATCAGCGTTTTATTGACACAGGTGTAGAGATTTATGAATACACCCCTGGCTTTATTCATGCGAAAACATACATTTCTGATGATTGCTATGCAATTGTTGGAACAATTAATCTCGATTATCGAAGCCTTGTTCATCATTTTGAAAATGGCGTCTGGATGTATAAGTGCGAGTGTATTGCTGATATAAAAAAGGACATTGAGGAAACACTTGAACAAAGTGAGAAAATTTCCAAGGAAATGGTAAAATCAGGGATTTTGCAACGCTTGTTTAGAACCTTGATAAAGCTGTTTTCCCCATTATTGTAAGAAAAACGGGCTTTGGCTCGTTTTTTCTTTTTTTGCCAACCAAGGAAAGGGGTTAATTGTTAATATAAATGTAACAAATTTCACCTTGACATAACTTTCATTTTATGTTATTATATATAAGTATATTTATGTGCACAACATATGTGCGGGAACGGGTGTATAAATAATGGAAAAGAGAATTTTGCTTTCCACTCCAACAATGCATAGTGAGGAGATGGAATATGTAAAGGAAGCCTTTGATAGGAACTGGATTGCTCCTCTTGGCTTCAACTGTGATAGCTTTGAAAAGGAAATGGATGAATACCTATGTCAAGGAATTGACAAGAAATATCATACCCTTGCTCTTTGCTCGGGCACCTCAGCGCTTCACCTCGCTGTAAAGCTCGCAGGAGTTAAGAGAGGAGATATCGTGCTTTGCTCGGATATGACCTTTGCCGCAACAGTAAACCCTGTTTCGTATGAGGGTGGAGTACAGGTCTTTGTTGACTCTGAGAAGGATACATGGAATATGGATCCTGACGCTCTTGAAAAGGCATTTCAAAAATACCCCGAGGCTAAGGTGGTTGTCCTTGCACATCTTTACGGAACTCCTTCAAAGATGGACGAGCTTTTGGCAATATGTAAAAAGCACGGCGCAATTCTTATTGAGGATGCCGCAGAATCTCTTTCCGCTACATATAAGGGACGCCAAACTGGAACCTTTGGAAAATATAACGCAATAAGCTTTAATGGCAATAAGATTATTACAACCTCTGGTGGAGGTATGCTTATCACCGAAAACGCAGAGGATAGAAAAACTGCATTCTTCCTTGCAACACAGGCAAGAGAACACGCTCCTTGGTATCAGCACGAGCAGATTGGCTATAACTATCGTATGTCAAATGTTGTTGCAGGTATCGGTAGAGGACAGCTCATTCACCTTGACGAGCATAGAGCAATAAAGGAAAAAATTTACAACAGATACAAGAAGGCGTTTGAGGGACTTCCTGTTAAGATGAACCCATACCTTGACTATACAATGCCTAATTTTTGGCTTTCTTGCTTCCTTATTGATGACGATTGTAATGTTGACCCTCTCGATGTTATGAGGGCTCTTGCGGACGCTAATGTTGAGGCTCGCCCAATATGGAAGCCAATGCATATGCAGCCCGTATTTGCAAATAACGATTTTATCTCAGTAGAGGATACACCTGTTAATGAGAAAATATTCAAAAAGGGACTTTGCCTGCCATCTGATATCAAGATGACCGAGGCAGAGCAGGATTATGTAGTTGATATAATAAAAGGATGCTTTAACTGATGCAAAAGATACTCGATATCCTCGTATCAAGCTGGTGGGGAATAACAATATTGATTGTGCTTGCACTCGTATTGTGGCTCGCCCTCTCGGCACTTCTTTATAGATGCTTTTTTAAACGCTTCTATGATATACTGCTGAGTGGTATAGCCTTGCTTGTCTTATCCCCAATAATGCTTATACTTATTGTTCTTGGTGCTATAAAGATGAAGGGAAACCCCTTCTTTACACAGCTACGCCCAGGAAAGAACGAAAAAATATTCAAGCTTATCAAATTTCGCACAATGACCTGCGAGACGGATGAGAATGGAAATCTCTTGCCCGATGAGGTGCGTCTTACGGGATATGGTAAGGCTTTACGCTCAACCTCTCTTGATGAGCTACCCGAGCTTATAAATATATTCATTGGCAATATGTCAATCGTAGGACCACGCCCACAGCTTGTAAGAGATATGGTTTTTATGACCGCTGAGCAGAGAAGGCGTCATAGCGTAACCCCAGGGCTTACAGGACTTGCACAATGTAGTGGAAGAAATAATATGAGCTGGGAAAAGAAATTCGAGTACGACCTAAAATACATAGAAAAAATCACCCTTTTAGGTGACATAAGAATTTTATTCAAAACCGTATTCAAGGTATTCAAGCGAGATGGAATTACCGAAGAGGGCATGGCAACCGCCGCCGACCTTGGCGACTACCTGCTCACCCAAGGCACCGTCTCCCAACCCGAATACGACCAAAAGCAACAAGAAGCAAAGGAATTAGTTTCCATAAAATGATCAGAGGTTTTTATGAAATTACTGAAATGGATTTATGAAAAAAGGCATAAAAAGCCTGCTCCGTATTATTACAATTATTCTTTGTGGAGAATATTGACAAAGCCGTTTAGAAAGTGGATTGTTAATACTTTTGCGGCAAATTGTCCATTCAACTGCATTAGAATATTTTTATATCGCTTTTGTGGTTTCAAAATAGGCAAAAAAACATTTATTGGAATGAAATGTTACTTGGATGATATGTGCTACGACTTGATGAAAATAGGAAGCAGAGTTACTATATCTTACGGCGTATTTTTTGCGTGCCATGGCAGAAAACAAAAGCATATGCCTATTACGATAGAAGATAATGTGTATATAGGAATGAGAGCGAATATCATAAGTAAAAATAAGACTGGTGAGAACGGAATAGTAATTGGAGAAGGTGCCATTGTTGGAGCGTGTGCTTTGGTAAATTGTAATGTTCCAGCTGGAGCAACAGCGACAGGAATTCCTTGTAAGATAGTGGAAAAATCCGGTGGCATAAAAGAGGTTTAAATGGCAAACGAATTAGTTTCTATCATAATGCCGTCATATAATACTGCGAAATTTATTGGTGAAACGATAAGCTCAGTATTGGCACAAACATATACAAATTGGGAGCTTATCATAGTCGACGATTGCTCGACTGATAATACTGATGAGGTAGTAGCAGGCTATGATGATCCAAGGATAAGGTATTTAAAGAACGAAAAAAATAGCGGTGCTGCAATTTCTCGAAACTATGCACTCCGTGAGGCGACAGGTAAGTGGATCGCCTTCCTCGATAGCGATGACCTTTGGTATCCTGAAAAGCTTGAAAAGCAAATCGCCTTTATGGAAGAAAATGGATACGACTTTACCTATACGGACTACGAAATAGTAATGCCTAATGGAGAAAAGCTACCATACATATTTACTGCACCTAAGAAGGTAACGAGAAGAAAGCTATTTAATTATTGCTATTTTTCAACCATTACGGTTGTTTACAATAGAGAAAAAATAGGTCTTGTTCAAATAGCAGATGTAAAAAAGAACAATGACTATGCTATGTGGTTTGAGGCTTTGAAAAAAGCAGTAGCTTATAGATTCCCGCATTGCTTATCTACATATTGCAAGCGAGAAAATTCTATTTCAAGTGGCAAAAAAACAAAGCTCATAAAGCATCATTATATTCTGTATAGAAAGGCTTTGAAAAAATCAAAGCTTGTTTCTGTGATACTCACCTTGAATAATTTGTTCTTTGGTGTGCTAAAAAAGATTTTTTATAAGAAGAAAATAAAATAGTGGGGAAAAACAAATGTTGTACGAAAAAATCAAAAATCAAGAAGAAAAAATTTCTCTTGTAGGCTTGGGCTATGTTGGTATGCCTATCGCTGTCGCTTTTGCTAAGAAGGGAATAAAGGTAGTTGGCTTTGACCTTAATAAAGCGAAAATCGAGCTTTACAAATCAGGAATTGATCCTACAAAAGAGGTAGGAGATGATGAAATAAAGAGGACAAGCGTTGAGTTTACATCTGATGAGGAAAAGCTCAAGGAGGCAAAATTCCATATTGTAGCCGTTCCTACACCTGTAAATCTTGACCATACCCCAGACCTTACACCCGTAATAGGTGCAAGCGAGATAGTGGGAAGAAATCTTGTTAAGGGCTCAATTGTTGTGTATGAGTCAACAGTTTATCCAGGCGTTACCGAGGATGTTTGCGTTCCTATTCTTGAAAAGGAATCAGGACTTAAATGTGGAGTTGATTTTAAGGTAGGATATTCCCCCGAAAGAATAAATCCAGGCGATAAGGTTCATCGCCTTGAAAACATAACAAAAATTGTGTCTGGAATGGATAAGGAAAGCCTTGAAGAAATAAAGAATGTTTACGACATTGTAATTGAGGTGGGTACATATCCAGTTTCATCAATCAAGACAGCTGAGGCTGTAAAGGTTGTTGAAAATAGCCAAAGAGACATAAATATCGCTTTTATGAACGAGCTTGCTATGGTATTTGACCGTATGGGCGTGGATACCAACGAGGTTGTTGATGGAATGAACACAAAATGGAATGCTCTTGGCTTCCGTCCAGGACTTGTTGGTGGACACTGCATAGGAGTAGATCCCTACTATTTTACATATCAAGCAGAGAAGCTTGGATATCATAGCCAAATAATTCTCAATGGTAGAATTGTAAATGATGGAATGGGCAAGTTTGTTGCTGAGGCAGCAATTAAAAAGATGATTGCTGCATCAAAGGCTCCTAAGCAGTCAAGGGTTGTAATTCTTGGCTTGACCTTTAAGGAGAATTGCCCTGATACAAGAAATAGCAAGGTTGATGATATCATAAAGACTCTTAACGAGTATGGCATAGAGCCAATAGTTGTTGATCCTTGGGCAAGCGAGAGGGATGCTATGCATGAGTATGGCGTTACCCTTACACCACTTAGCGAGGTAAAGGATGCGGACTGCATTATAGTAGCAGTTGCACATAATGAGTTTAAGGCTCTATCTCTTGATCAAATCAAGGCTATGTTTAAGAGCTGTGACGACTCCGAGAAGGTATTGCTTGATGTTAAGGGCTTGTATTCTGTCAAGGATCTAAAAGCATCAAAAATGAGTTATTGGAGGCTTTGAAATGAAAAGAGTGGTTTTTTCATTTGATGATGGTAGGTTGGATACCTACACAAAGGCATATCAAATAATGAAAAAGTATGGTGTTCATTTTACCATCAATGTAACCACAGATTTTGTTTTCCATCAAGAAAATTATACCAATTTCAAGAGCGCAGATAATAAGAGTATGTCTGTTGATCAGATACTTGAATGTTATCAAAACGGAATAGAAATTGCTTGCCACGGACACACTCATCAAAACACAAAGGAAGATGTTTTGGATAACATATCAATGCTTTCTAAAATAGGAATAGATGTCGAAGGTGTTGGGTTCGCAAGTCCAAACTCTGAGGTGACAAAGGATAACTGCTTTGACATCAAAGGTCTTTTAGCAGAAAATAAAATAGGCTACATTAGAAGTGGATGTCAAGTTAGGAGAGAGGGCTTGATATATTCTTTCTTGACTGTGATGGAAAGAATAACTCATAGTAAAGTACTTTTTTGGCAATTAAACAAAAAAAATATTGTATTGAAACGGCAAAATGGCATATTGATGTCTGTTGCAATAACTGCAAAAACAACATTGAAGCAAATTTTATATTTAGTCAAGAAACTTAAAGACGAGCAATCGGTGATTTTGATGTTTCACAGCATCTTAAACAAAGAAGATGTTGGATACGGGAAAGATCTTTGGTATTATGATGAACTAACTTTTGAAAAGCTTATATCTCAGCTTAATTCAAACAAGGATATAAAAATATGCACAACGAAAGAGATGTTGAAAAATACTAATTAGTATACAAATAAAAGATGCGATCGCAAAGATGTATACAAGTGATTTGCACTTTAAAAATTAGATTTTGTTAGGGAGTTGTTTGATGAAAATATTACACATAAATCGAGGGTATATGGAAACCGTACTTCACCAAAAAATGAACGAAAAACTCATGGAATATGGATATGAAGATACTGTTTTTGTTCCAATTTGCGAGTCTGATGAAGTGGTTGTTAAACCCTTGGATAATGTAGTTGTTTCGAAGTGTTTCAAAAAATGGGATAGAATATGCTTTACTCATAAACAGGCAAAGATTTTCAAAAGTGCGAATGAAAAAGTGGATTGCGAAGCTTTTGATATAATTCATGCGTACACTCTTTTTACCGATGGAAATTGTGCGATGAAGCTTTCCCAAAAGTACAATAAACCATATGTTGTAGCGGTTAGAAGCACAGATGTCAATAATTTTTTTAAGTGGATGATACATTTGCGTCCTCGTGGGATTGAGATCATAAGAAATGCTTCTGTGATATTTTTCTTATCAAAATCGTACATGGAACAAGTGCTTGATAAATATATTCCTGAAAATTACAGAGAACAGTTTTTGAAAAAATCTTACATAATACCAAATGGAATAGATGATTTTTGGCATGAAAATCAGTTAACAGAAGAAAAAATCATACCAGCTAAGGAAATAAAGCTGATTTACGCTGGAAGAATAGACAAAAACAAAAATATTCCCACCACTCAAAGGGCAATAAAGATTTTAAAACAAAGAGGGTATAATGTAACTTTTACAATTGTGGGAAAAATAGATGAAGAAAATGAATTTTCAAAAATTAAAAATGATGAAAATTCCACATATATACCTGCAAAGCCGAAGGAAGAGCTGATAAAGCTATATAGAGAGCACGATATTTTTGTTATGCCATCTTATACCGAAACCTTTGGACTTGTGTATGCAGAGGCTATGAGTCAGGGTTTACCCGTAATATATACAAGAGGACAAGGCTTTGATGGGCAATTTGAGGACGGAGAGGTAGGCTTTTCAGTAAATGCAGACTCCCCCGAGGAAATTGCAGATAAAATTGAAAAAATCTTAGAAAATTATGAGCTTATAAGCAAAAGGTGTCCAGAGCTTTCAAGAAAATTCAACTGGAAAACCATTGTTGAAAAGTATGGAGAAATTTACAAGTCAATATTGTGAGGATATAGTATGAGCAAATTAGGTAAAATAAAGAAAATATTCAACCTTCCATTGGTGGCAACTCACTTGTGTATGCATTGGCCATTTAACAAGATTTCAGATGAAAGGTTTTTAAAATATTCATTTCGTGCATATCAAGATCGCAAATTAGATTTAGAGAATCCTAAATCCTTTAACGAGAAGCTTCAATGGCTTAAAATCTATGACAGGAAGGATGAGTACACTACCTTAACCGACAAGTATCTCGTTAGAGAATATGTAAAGGAAAAGATAGGCGAAAAGTATCTCATTCCATTGCTTGGCGTTTGGGACAATGCAAAAGACATAGATTTTGATAGTCTTCCTGATGAGTTTGTTTTGAAATGTAATCACGATTCTGGTAGCGTTGTTATTTGTAAGGACAAAAAGACCTTTGATAAGAAAAAGGCAATAAAAAAGCTTAATAAAGCGTTAGAAATTCAATATTTTCGTAAAAGCAGAGAGTGGAATTACAAAAACATCGAGAGAAAAATAATAGCTGAAAGGCTAATGAAAAATAATGATGGTGAGCAGGAGCTTACAGATTATAAGTATTTTTGCTTTGATGGCGAACCAAAATTCATTCAGGTTGACACTGGACGCTTTACTGACCATGTAAGAAATTTTTACGATCCTGATTGGAATTTCATAGATGTGAAAAATGGGTGCAAAAATGATAGCTCTATAATTGTTCCTGAGCCTAAGCAACACAAAGAAATGTTAGAGCTTGCAAGAAAGCTATCACTAGGAATGGCTCATGTTAGAGTTGATTTCTATATATCAAACGAAGAAATTTTGTTTGGGGAGCTTACATTTCATCATGGTGGAGGCTTTATGAAGGTTGAACCATACGAGTATGATTTGAAGTGGGGAGAATATTTAAAACTACCCAAAGTAAAATAAAAGCTTATTAGTAAAAAGAGGATTTGTTAAATGACAAAATCATTGAATAGCTATGGGACAAAGGACAAGTCCATAGATGTTAGTGTATATGATAAAAGAATATCTCTTGTAATAGTTTTGCACTTATGCATATTGGCGTGCAAGAATATGCTTGTAAGTACGAGTGAACTTTTTTTGTCGATTAATAGCACTTTGAATAACGCAATATTATTGGCGTTTGTTGGAATTTATGCATATGCAGTGCTTAGTGCAAAATTTTTAGCGAGAATAAATAGAGCGTCTTACATAGTTTTGGTATTAATAGTAGCGTTTATTGGCTTTTCTTGTATGGCTGACCCAAAGCTTTTTGTGAGCGATGTTTGGCCATATGACTATGTAAAGTCCCAAGCGAGAACCTTTGTAGCGTATTCATTACCATTATTTTTGGCGTTTTCAGCACTTAGAAACACAGATCACCTTTTGAAGCTGTTGTTTAAAACGACTCCTGTTTTGTTTGTGTTTGCTACATTTGCGTTTTTTGTGTCTGCTATTTCGTTTACTGAATACAACGAATACAGCATGTCATATGGTAATGCATTAATGTTGGTTGCAAATCTATTACTATTCAAATATAGAGACAATGGTAAGCTTTCCACCTTGCTTGCATTTTTGATGACGGTGTTCTATATAGTAATTTCTGGTTCAAGAGGTCCTGTTCTTTGTATAGCCGTTTTAACCCTTGTAGCACTCTTGACAAGCAAATCAGGAATGGGAAAAATGGTATGGATAGGAGTAGTTATAGTAGCTGGCTTTGTGTTAATATTCTGGTATTCTGACATTTTGAACTTGATTATGAGGCTGATGGAAGCACTTGGACTTTCAAGCCGTACACTGAACTTCTTGATTGATGGAAGCATTACCTACGACTCAGGAAGAGGCGAAATTTACGACAACCTGATAAAAGCAATAAACAAATCACCATTGTTAGGTCTTGGTGCTTTTGGAGGACATTCAGCGGTTGGACTTCCACATAGCACATATCTTGATATTTTTGCTAACTTTGGATATGTCTTTGGCTCGGCATTTATAGTGATTATATTTTGCCAAATATACAAAATTCTTCGCCGTGAGAAGGGAAGTAGCTTAGGAAAAATATTTTTGATGTTCGCAACCATAGTGGTAGTTAGAGGCTTTTTTGGTGGAAGCCTTTGGACTGAAAAGGAGCTATGGATGCTATTTGGTATAATGATAAATTATAACAAGTACGACAAAAAAGCAAGTATAAAAGGCTAAAAAGCTGCAAGCCCTAAGAAAGAGTTTATCGAGAATTATGGAAATAAAAAATGAAATTAAAATTAATGTTCTCCAAGTTATGAATGCTGCAGGAGCAGGAGGAGTTTCTGCTGTTGTACTAAACTACTATAAAGCACTCGATAGAACGAAGGTTCATTTCGATTTTGCAATGGCGGATATTAATTTAGGTAAATCGGGAAAGGAATTTGAAGCATTAGGCTGTAAATTCTACAAGCTTCCGTTAAAATCTAAGCATCCGTTTAAATATCGTAAATGCTTAAAGAAAATACTAATTGACGGAAAATATGATGCAATTCATGTTCACGGAAACGAGACCTCGTTTTATCCTTTGTATATTGCAAAAAAAGCGAAGATTAAAATAAGAATAGCTCACGCCCATACAGCTCGAAAGCCGGTGGGAATAATTAATAAGCTGAAAAGGCTTATGTCTACCATTTTAACTAAATCGGTTGCGACAAACCTTTTGGCGTGTACAAGAGATGCTGCTTGTTCGATTTTTGGCAAAAAAAGCTTGAGCTCTGATAAGCTATTTGTGCTTAAAAACGCCATAGACACAAAAAGCTTTGTATTTGACTCTGACAAAAGAGAAAAGATAAGACAAGAGCTTGGACTTCAAAATAATTTTTGCATTTGTTGTGTTGGAGCATTAGAGCCCGTTAAAAATCACAAATTTGCACTGCAAATTTTCAAAGAGGTGCTTGAAGCAAAGCCCGAAGCCCGATTGGTTATGGTTGGTGATGGCTCCTTGCGTAATGATTTAGAGCAAAATGCAATAGAGCTTGGAATATCCGACAAGGTTTTGTTTTTGGGAAGAAGAAATGATGTTTGTGACCTTTTGAAGGGTATGGATTCATTCATTATGCCGTCCTTATATGAGGGATTTCCAGTGGCGGCCTTGGAAGCTGCTACAACTGGCTTGCCAATACATTTATCGAGTGAAATTTCTAAGGATTTGAGCTTTTATTCTCAATCATATTATTTATCACTTGGTGATTCAACGGCTTGGGCTAATCAAATATTATCCTGCCAATCCTATGACAGGACAAATGGTGTAATAGAGGTAAGAGAAGCGGGCTTTGAAATCCAAAGCACAGCAAAGGATTTACAATTCATTTATACAAATAAACAATGAAAGAGAAAATTATGGAAAATGTAAAGGTATCGGTTATATGCCTTGTATATAACCACGAAAAGTATTTAAGAAAATGTCTTGATGGCTTTGTAAGTCAAGAATGTGATTTTAAATATGAGGTTCTGATACACGATGACGCTTCTACTGATTCCTCAGCATCAATAATTCGTGAATATGAAGAAAAATATCCTGAAATAATCAAGCCTATATATCAAACCGAAAATCAGCACTCAAAGGGAATAAAAATTTCCAAGACACACCTATTGCCAAAGGCAAGGGGAGAATATCTTGCTTGGTGCGAGGGTGATGATTTTTGGACCTCTCCACATAAGCTTCAAAAGCAGGTCGATTTTTTAGATGCTAATCAAGATTATTCCGCTTGTGTTCATAGAGCTACACTTTGTGAGTGTACAACAGGTCAAAAAAGCATTTTTCCCAACATTTCCGCAAGCCGTGATTACACAACAAATGAAATAATAAAAGCTGGTGGTGGAATATTTGCAACAAACTCTTTTATGATAAGAAAGGATTTGTATTGCGAAAAGCCAGCATGCTTTGCTGCAAAGGGCTTTGGTGATTATCAGCTGTTTATATACGCTTCAATTGTTGGAAAAGTTTATTGCTTTTTCGATGTTATGTCTCAATACAATTTTTTAACAAGTGGATCGTGGTCTGCTCGAAATCAAAATAAAGAAAAAAGAATTAAGCATTCTAAAGCGATTATTGAGATGCTAAATGCAGTGAATGCTTATTATGACTATAAGTACGATGAAGCTATAAAGCAAAAAATTTTGAGATCTGAATTCAATATCGATTTGCTTCTCGATAACAAAAAAGAGCTTAGAAGCAAAAAATATAAAGCAATCAGAAAAGAATATAGAAAAAACAGGTTTAAGGAAAAACTAAAAAAAGCATTTCCCTTTTTAAAAAGGCTGAAATATAAGCTTTTGAAAAAATAACCAAAGGAAAGGAGCAGTAATGGCAAAGGAAAATGTAACTGGCGCACTTGGCTGGAAGCTACTTGAACGCTTTGGAGTTCAAGGCGTACAATTTGTTTTACAAATAGTTCTTGCACGAATACTGTCTCCTGAGCATTATGGTGCATTATCTATAATGATAATTTTTACATCCTTGGCAAATGTATTTGTACAGAGTGGTCTTAACACTGCCTTGATACAAAAAAAGGATGTAGAAGAAGAGGATTATTCCTCTGTTCTTTGGGTTTCTCTTGGCGTAGCTAGCATTTTATATGCCGTGTTGTTTTTCACAGCACCATTTATAGCGAGCTTTTACGAAGCCCCCGAAATAGTAGCACCATTCAGAGTTCTTGGTCTTATGCTATTTCCAGGAGCGTTAAATTCCGTTCAGCTTGCCAAGGTGAGAAGAAGCCTAAACTTTAAAAAGGTTTTTGTGAGTAATATCGCAGGTATCGTAATATCTGGCGTCGTTGGAATTGCGATAGCCTTGAATGGAGGTGGACTTTGGGCGCTTGTTGCTCAAACTCTCCTTAATATCGTTATAACCTGTCTTGTAATGATTATAACCGTAAGGTTTAGACCAAGACTTGTGTGCAACCTTAAAAGAGTAGGGGTGTTGTTTTCGTTCGGCTGGAAGCTACTTGTTTCTGGTCTATTAAATACCCTGTATCAAGAGCTTAGAAGCCTTGTAATAGGCAAAAAATACGATACTGGAACGCTCGGCTATTATAACAGAGGAAAGCAGTTTCCGCAATTCATAATCAGCGCAATAGATGGAAGCGTAAATAGCGTAATGCTTCCTGTAATGTCAAAGGAGCAGGATGAAAAGGCTAAGGTAAAGGCGATAATGCGTAATTCCATAAGCATAAGCTCCTATATAATTTTGCCAATGATGGTTGGACTCGCAGCAGTTGCAACACCTCTTATAAGCCTTATTTTAACCGATAAATGGCTACCTGCTGTGCCATATTTACAAATATATTGCTTTGCTCTTGCATTTACTCCAATACATACATGCAATCTGCAAGCAATCAATGCAATGGGAAGAAGTGATATTTTTCTACGCCTTGAGGTAATAAAAAAGGTAATAGGAATTATCGCTCTTGTAATAGCAGTATTTTGCTTTGATTCGCCAATAGCAATAGCTATGACGGGCGTAATTACAACATTGATATCCTGCTTTATAAATTCCTATCCAAACAAGAAATTAGTCGATTATTCCTATGCAGAGCAAATGAGAGATATTTTGCCCCCATTTGTGCTTTCGGCAATAATGGGAATAGCCGTTTATATGATAAACCTTATAAGCCTAAATGTAGTACTTAAGCTCGTTATTCAAATCCTCGCTGGCATCGTAATATATGTCGTGGCTTCTGCAATATTCCGCCTAAGGGGCTTTGAGTTTATAAAATCAGCAATCAAAGGCTTTTTTGATAAAAGAAAAGTTGCAAAAAGTAAAGAGAATGAATGAATTAAAGAAATCACAAATTGAAAAATTCCTAAAAGAGGTAGATGTTGACTTCCCAACCCCTCTTTCTCAAAAGCAGAATTTATCGTTTTTTGCACAAAAGCTTATAGAAAAGGCTACTATTTGCGCAAAAACCGAAAACGGAAAAATAGTTGCAATGCTTGCAGGCTATACAGAAAATTTGACCAATAACATATCGTATATATCAATCTTGGCAACAAGCAAGCAGGCAAGAGGAAAGGGATACGCCAAGGGGCTTCTAAAAGAGTTTGTTGATATATGTAGAAGCAAAAAAATTAAGGCAATTCACTTATACACCACACACACGAACAAAACCGCTGTAAATATCTACAAAAAATCAGGCTTTGTTGAGTGGGCTATTGAGAACGAGCCAAGAAAAGAAGATCTACATTTGATTTACTACATTGAGGAGAATTGAATGAAAATTTTGATTACATCAGTGGGCAGGCGTGCCTATATGGTGAAATATTTTAAAGAGGCATTGGGCAAGGGTGGAGAGGTGCATGCGTGCAATTCTGATGATAAAACCGTGGCTCTCCATTACGCTGATAAGGGTGTAATATCCCCATTAATCTATGATGAAAATTACATACCATTTTTGCTTGATTATTGTAAAGAAAACAAGATTGATGCAATAATTTCACTTTTTGATATAGATTTGCTCGTGCTCGCTAAAAACAAGCACAAATTTGAGCAAAACGGAACAAAAGTGATAGTTTCAGATGAAAAAATTGTCTCTATATGCAATGATAAGTGGAAAACCTACGAGTTTTTAAAGGAAAACGGCTTCAATGTTCCCAAAACCTATTTAACACTTGAAGATACATTGATAGCTCTCGACAAGGGTGAAATAAAATATCCCATTGTTGTAAAGCCTCGCTTTGGCTGTGGCTCCTTAGCACTATCGATAGCTGAGGATGAAATGGCACTTTTGTACTATTTTAGAAGAAATACAAGAATAATAAATCGCTCCTATTTAAAGTACGAGTCATCTCAGGTAGAGGACAAAATAATATACCAAGAATGTCTTGATGGTCAAGAATACGGAGTAGATATAATTAATGACTTAAATGGCGAATTTCAAAATGCTATTGCGAAGAAAAAAATCGCTATGAGATCTGGCGAAACAGATATTGCACAGGTCGTGGACGAGCCCGAGCTTTTTGAAGCTTCGAAAAAATTAGCAAGCCTCACTAAGCATATAGCAAATATGGATTGCGATATGTTTGTGGTGAACGGCAAGCCTTATATACTCGAAATGAATGCTCGCTTTGGTGGTGGATATCCATTTAGTCATATGGCAGGCTGTAATTTGCCACAGGCTATAGTTGATTGGCTATTTGGTAAGAAAATTACAGAAGAGCTGCTAAGAGCAAAATCTGGCGTGCTTGCCTACAAGGAGCTATATATAACTCAAACAAATTAAAGGACAAGAAATGAAAAAATATGAAGGAAAAAAGCTGTTGATCCTTTGTGGAAATGTTGTCCACATTAAGGTTGTAGAAGCAGCAAAGGAAATGGGCGTTTATACCATTGTAACAGATGGACTTTCTCTCGAGAATGCACCTGCAAAGCAAATAGCAGATGAGGCTTTATATTTAAATGTTCTCGATGTAGATGCTATTGTGGATTATTGCAAAAAGAATAATGTTGATGGTGTGATAAATTTCTGCAATGATATTGGACAAAGACCTCAACAGCAAATTTGCGAAAGACTTGGGCTTCCTTGCTATGGAACCTATGATCAATATTTTGCCCTGACTGATAAAAATGCATTTAAGCAAATGTGTTTGGAAAATGGTGTAGATGTAATTCCTCAATATGTAGAGAATGATATTTACGCTGATAATATTCAGTACCCAGTTCTTGTAAAGCCTGTTGATAGTAGAGGCTCACGAGGACAAGCTATATGTAGTAATAAAGAAGAGCTTTTAAGCTCTTTGCCAAACGCAAAAAAAGAATCGACAAATGGTCTTGCAATAATAGAAAAGTATATGGCTGGACATCAGGATTTTTCAATGTCCTACATATTCAAGGATGGCAAGCCATACCTAACAAGAACAGGCGATAGATATTTAGGACGCCCCGAGGATGGGCTTCAAAAGCAGTGCATAGGCTCCGTTTCACCATCTAAAAATACAAAAATGTATTTAGAAAATGTCCACAATAGAGTAGTAAATGCATTAGTTGCGCTTGGAATTAAAAATGCACCAGTGTTTATGCAGGGCTTTGTAGACGGAGAAACGGTTAGATTTTATGATCCAGGCTTGCGTCTTCCAGGAACGGAATACGAAAAGCTTTTGTTGACTGCTACTGGATTTGACCTGATGAAGCAAATGATAGCTGTATGCTTGGGCGGAGAAATCAATGATTATGACGGTTCTCTTGCAGATGCTTATATGTTAGGCGGTAAAATCTCTATTCAGCTTCTTGTTTCAGCAAGGGGAGGAACAATATCTAAATTCGAAGGTCTTGATGAGATTGCAAAGTCACCAAATGTTGTTACTGTTGCACAAAGATATTTTGTTGGCGAAACAGTTCCACAAACTGGAGATGTCAAGCAACGCATTTGTGAAATAGTTATTCTTGCCGACAAAAAAGAGGCTAAATCAACGGTCGATTGGATTTGGTCTAAGCTGATTGTCGAGGATGAGAATAATGAAGATATGATAGTTTCCAGATTTGATTCAGATATACTGAAAGGATATGAAATATGACTCACGCAATTATTAGCTTGGTGATATTTGCCATTGTGGTAGGCTTGTTTATATGGAATAAGCTTCCTACATCAGTAGTTGCCTTGCTTGGCTTGGTAGCAATGCTTCTTACAAATGTAGTTTCGTTTAGTGACGGCTTTAAAAATTTCGGAAGCAGCACAATAGTTTTGATATGTGCAATGATGGTTGTAGGGCAGGCAACCTTTGATACAGGTCTTGCACAGCTTGTTGGAAACAAGGTTATTTCTTTAGCACGAGGCAATGAAAGAGCGATAATAATGATAAGTACTGCTATAACAGCGCTTATTTCTGCGTTTCTTTCAAACATAGCAACTCTTGCGATAATGATTTCTATTTTGACAGGAATTAGCTCGTCGAACGCTAAGGTGAGATTTAAAAATGTAATATTGCCTGTGTCTATGGCATCTGTTATTGGTGGCTCTGCTACTCTTGTTGGCTCTACAACACAGCTGACCGCTGATGGACTTTTGAAGGAGTTTTTAGGCGAGGAAAACGGATTTAAATTTTTCACATTCTCAATTCCTTCATTCATAATTATTGCAGTTCTTGTTTTGTATGTAGGATTTATTGGATATCCTCTTGGCAAAAAGCTTTGGGGAAGTAGAGATGATTACGATAAGCCCCCTGTTGATAACAGTAAAAATGTTGAAATGGAGAGCTTTAAAAAGAGTAAAATTATAATTATGGCAATTATATTTATAATTACGCTCGTTTTGTTTGTATTGGTTGATTATATAAAGCCATTTATTCCTGCATTTAATGTTGGAACAGTAGCTTTAATTTCTGCACTTGCTTGTGTTTTAACAGGATGTATTGAACACAAAAAGGCGTTGAAGAGCATAAATTGGAATTTGGCAATATGGTTCTGCTCATGTCTTGGAATAGCTGCGGGCTTAAATTCAAGCGGTGGTGGCAAGCTTCTTGCAGAGTGGTTCATCGGTTTGATAGGAGATGATGTTTCTGCATTTGCATTATACGCTGCATTTATTGTTTTGGTAGTTCTATTAACTCAATTTTTATCAAATTCTACTGTCTTAACCATAGTTTTGCCTGTGGCTTTTTCGATAACAACAGAGTTAGGCTATAATACATATTCATTTGCAGTAGGACTCACAATAGCTGGAGCTATGGCTGTTGCTACACCTCTTGCAAATACAACAATAGGAATGTCAATGGTTGCGAATTATAAGTTTAGCGACTATTTGAAATATGCTGGACCCATGACTCTTATTGCATTGGCAATTTTAATGGTATTGGTTCCTGCGATATTTCCTTTGATTTAAAAGCTTTAGGAGATTGAATATATGCATTTTATTAAGAAAGCATTGAAAAAAACCTTTTTGATGAAAATAGTGCGTCGAATAAGACTTAAAAAGCAAGCGAAATTGTACGCCTTTAAACGCCTTGATGCTTCAATGAGTAAGACGGAGAAAAAGAAGGTTGCTCTTGATATGTATAAAATGAGACAAAAGTATAATTTTAGTTACGATGAGTATTTTTTATATGGCTTTTCTCAACTGAGCATGGAGGAACGCTTGAAATTTGTTCCTGACATTGATAGAATGGCATATACCGAAAGATTAAATAAATTCGGCGATAGAGAGATCTTTGATAATAAGATAAAAACATATGAGATATTTGGCAAGTATTTCAATAGAAAAATTTGTGGAGTAAGGACAGAAGCCGATTTTTCTGCCTTTGTTGATTTCTGCAAGGAATACAATAAATTTATTGTAAAGCCGACTGATGCCTATTGTGGAAAGGGAATAGAAATTGTCACAGTAGATGGCGATATGAGAAGGCTGTTTGATAAACTTTTGGCTGATAGGCATAATGGATTTGTAGCAGAAGAAATTATTGTTCAAGTTGAAGAAATTGCAAAATTTCACCCCCAATCCTGTAATACAGTTAGAATACCAACCATTCGTTTTGATGATAGGGTGGAAATAATACATCCGTTTTTTAGAGTGGGTAGAGGAGAGGCTATTGTAGATAATGCTGGTGCAGGTGGAATTATAGTTGCAATTGATGCAGATACGGGAATAACCATTGGCGCTGCTGATGAAAACGGAAATGTTTACGAAAAGCATCCAGATACAGGACATCAACTTGTAGGAGTTGAAATTCCTTGTTGGAGTGAGCTTGTTGCTCTTGCTAAGGAGGTTGCAATGATACTTCCAAATTATAGATATACAGGTTGGGATTTTGCACTAACTAATAATGGCTGGGTAATGGTCGAAGGAAATGCAAGAGGACAATTTGTTTGGCAATTTGCGACAAGAGTAGGATTTAAAGAAGAAATTGAAGAGATACTCAGTGAGCTGGGCTTATAAAAATAGGAGAAATTTATGCCAATTAATGTAACACGCTCATCAATGCCCTCATACGAGGAGTATTGTGAGGAAATAAAGGAGCTTTGGGATAGCCATTGGCTGACCAATATGGGCAAGAAGCACAAGGAGCTTCAAGCAGAGCTCGAGGAATATTTACAAATGCCACATGTAACTCTTTATACAAACGGGCATTTAGCTCTTGAAAATATAATAGTAGCACTTGATTTGCCAAGGGGTGGCGAGATAATAACAACTCCCTTTACCTTTGCATCTACCACGCACGCAATCGTTCGCTGTGGATATACACCGGTATTTTGCGATATAAACGAAAGAGATTACACAATAGATACCTCTAAAATAGAGGCACTTATAACAGATAAAACCGTCGCTATAATTCCTGTTCATGTTTACGGAAATATTTGTAATATAGAGGAAATAGATAGAATAGCCAAGAAATACAATTTAAAGGTTATTTACGACGCAGCACATGCATTTGGAGTTACATATAACGGAGTTAGCTCTGCAAGCTTTGGTGATGCATCAATGTTCAGCTTCCATGCAACTAAGGTTTTCAATACAATCGAGGGTGGAGCAGTGGCATTCAAGGACGATAATCTTGTTCAAGTCCTTAACGACATAAAGAACTTTGGTATAAGAGGTCCTGAGTCGGTTGCTTATATTGGTGGAAACGCTAAAATGAGCGAGTTTCAAGCCGCTATGGGAATTTGCAACCTTCGCCACATAAGCGATGAGATTTCAAAGCGTAAGAGCGTGGTGGAGCATTACCGTAGCCGACTTGGCAAGGTCAAAGGAATAAAGCTTTGCGAGCCACAGGCTGGCGTTGAATCTAACTACGCTTATTTCCCCGTTGTATTTGACGGATACAAATACACTCGTGATGAGATTTTTGAAAAGCTTAAAGCAGAGCAAATAATAGCAAGAAAGTATTTTTACCCACTTGCCAATGCTTTTGATTGCTATAAGAGCTTTCCAACCGCAGGTGAGGATAAAACCCCAACCGCTAAGCATATTGCATACAATGTGCTAACTCTCCCTCTTTACGCCGACTTAGCGTTTGAGGATATTGATAGAATTTGTGATATCATATTAAACTAAATGTATGGAGGTGACAAATATGGCGAGAAGCGTAATAGATACACTTTTATCTATTTTGCGATACGAGCTTTGCGATGCTGAGCTCCCCAAGGATATTGGGGAGGGTATAAGTGTGCAAGAATTAAATAGCTTGTATAATCTGTCAAACCATCACGACCTTGCACATATTGTCGCCGACACCTTTGAAAAAAACAACCTTTTTACCGAGGAAAATAGTGTAACAAAGGCATTCAAGCAGAGCAAGATAAAGGCACTTTATAGATATCTAAACCAAGAATACGAGCTTGAACAAATATGCTCGGTGCTTGAAGCCGAAAATATCCCCTTTATTCCCTTGAAGGGAGCGGTTTTAAGGAAATATTGGAAAGAGCCATATATGAGAACAAGCTGTGATATCGATATTCTCGTGCACGAGGAGGATGTTGATAGAGCTGAACAAGCTTTGGTTGAACGCTTGAAGTACAATACCGAGGCGAATACCACCTTACATGACCGTCAGCTTTTCTCACAAGGTGGCGTTCATTTAGAGCTACATTATTCGTTGCTCGAGGATGATCGTATGCCTAAAACAAACGCTCTTTTAGAGGCTGTTTGGGAGCATTGTACACCAGAAAATGATACCTCTAAGTACAAAATGTCAAACGAAATGTTTATGTACTATCATGTGGTTCATATGGCAAAGCATTTTTTGAATGGTGGCTGTGGAATAAGACCATTTATAGATACTTGGATATTGACACAAAGCTTAGAGCTTGATAATGAGAGCTTTGAAAAAATGCTTGAATCTGCATCTCTTAGTGCATTTTATAGTAGCACTCTTGACTTAATAGATTCTTGGATTTACGAGAAACCATACACAAACCTCACAAGAGAAATGGCATTATTTATTCTTAACGGTGGCGTATACGGAACGCTTGATAATTCCTCAGCAGTATCGGCATCAAGAGGAGAGTCCAAAATAAAATCCTTCTTTAAGATTGTGTTTTTACCACGAGCAAACCTTGAAGTAATCTATCCAAATCTAAAAAAGCATCCAATTTTGCTTCCTTTTTATCAAATAAAGAGATGGTTTAGAATTTTCAAGAAGGATAAAAGAAGAAAAATATCTGCAATTTCTGATAGTAGAAATAGCGTAACAGAGCAAAAGAAAAAAGCAGTTCAGGATCTACTTAGTAAGTTAGAGCTTGAATAGAAAAAGCACCTCAAAAGAGGTGCTTTTTCTTGCTTGTAAGCTTGATTGGTGCTTATTTTGTACCCTTAATAGAATTCTCGTAAGACTCAACCATCTTCTTAACCATTTGACCGCCGATAGAACCAGCCTGACGAGCGGTGAGGTCACCATTGTAACCGCTTTGGTTAAGAGTTACGCCTACCTCGCTTGCAGCCTGCATCTTGAACTTGTCGAGAGCAGCCTTAGCTTCTGGAACAGTAATCTTGTTACTAGCCATTTTAATAAACTCCTGTTCATTAATATCTATATTATCGAGCATAGGCGATTGTTTTCAAGTCGCCTATCTCGGCAATTTGAAGCATATCGCAAACGCTCTGATATTATTATGAAACAACTATTCAAAAATATAATTGGTATTTTTATGTATAAATAATAAGGCTTTGCTTGCGAAATTAAATAATAAATAAATTTTTGATAAAATCTTGAAATATCCTTTATTGTGTGTTAAAATAGCGATATTGATTTTTAGAACATTGAAATAAGGAGGAAATATGGAATATATACTTTGTATTTTAATGGGTTATGCAGTGGGAATTATAAATCCTGCACATTTTATTGCTAAGCTTCATGGTATGGATATAAAAAAGAGTGGCTCAAATAATGCAGGAGCCTCTAATGCCTTGATTTTATTTGGAAAGCTAACAGGTGTTTTTTGTGCACTTTTCGATATTGGTAAGGCATTCTTCGTAATATGGCTCACAGGCTTTTTGTTCCCAGAGCTACCTTGCGTTTTTGCGATAACGAGCGTTGCTTGTATAGTAGGACACATTTTCCCCTTTTATTTGAAATTCCGTGGAGGAAAGGGACTTGCATGCTTCGGTGGAATGGTTCTTTATTACGATTGGAGAGTTTTCTTAATATTCCTCGCAGCAGAGCTTGTAGTGGTGCTTCTTACTAATTACATATGCTTTGTTCCAATCACTGCATCAATAGTTTTCCCAGTTGTATATGGCTTTATGAGAAAGGATCTTACAGGAGCTCTCATACTTGCAATTATCACACTTATTATGCTTTATAAGCACAAGGAGAATATAGATAGAATCCGCCAAGGAACAGAAGCGAGATTTAGTCTTCTTTGGAACAAGGAAAAGGAGCTTGACCGTATAAAGCACAATTTTGATGAAACAGAGAATAATAAAGAAAAGTCGAACGAGTAATCGCTCGGCTTTTTTCATTATTATTAAATAATAAAATAAATTCTGACAAAACTATTGACAAAAAAAGAGTATAATGATATAATAAAAATCCACCCTTTGGAGTACTATGTCAAAAAAAGTTAAAAAACTTTAAAAAAAGTGTTGACAATAGGAAAAAAGCGTGATATAATAGCAAGGCTGACCGAGAGAAGGTAAGCGAAAGATCCTTGAAAATTGAACAAAAAGGAATTAGTTAAGATAACTAAGTACAAAGACGGAACTC
>JAZNYH010000022.1:0-35055 GCA_045594305.1 Eubacteriales bacterium
TTATTGTAACACAAAAAAATTCCTTTTGCAATATATATAAAAATTTTTGTTTATAATTTAAAGGGCTACCCCTTTTAGGATAGCCCAATAATTATTGCTTTTTGGAAAGTCTTTTTGGCTCGTGGTCCTGCAACGGAGCAAGAAAGCCATTTTCACTAAGTGCCTTTTCAATTAGGTCAAGAATTTCTGTGCTGTCAGCGTGTATGGTGTGATAGTGATAGCCAGAGGTTACATTTTTAAGAAGGCTCGATTTGCCCGAGCTTATATCCTTCAAAAATTCCTCTACATCGTGGCGTGACCTTATGTTGAGCTTGGCATTTACCTCGCCATAGCTTCTGTGATACACAAAGACATCAATAACAGTGCCACCCATATCGACAATGAGATTTAGCTCCCTTTCGGTTTCCTCGTCGCTATGCTGTACCTTGAATACACGCTCAACGCCTGCACTTTTGTTGAGAATGTACCCACGAGCGAGTGCGATAATATCGTGCCCCTGCGCCCTTAAAAGAGCCACATCTCCAACGATTATTTGTCGACTAACCCCAAGCGTCCTTGCAAGAGCACTTGCAGAAATTTGCTTTTCAGCCTCGCAAAGAAGCCTTAAAATTTCCTCTCGTCTTTTTTCAGCAGTCATCTTAATCACCTTATATAGCGTGTAGATTTTTTAGTGACAGGTCGAGAATAGGAGAGGAGTGTGTAAGAGCACCACTTGAAATGAAATCAACACCAAGGTCGGTAAGCCTTGCAATGTTTTCCTTTGTTACATTTCCTGAAACCTCAACTTCAGCTCTGCCATCTATGTATTCGATTGAACGCTTCATCTCCTCGTGTGACATATTGTCGAGCATTATAATATCAGCTCCTGCCTCAATTGCCTCAACAACCATCTCGTAGCTTTCAACCTCAACCTCAATCTTGCGAACGAATGGAGCATACTCCTTAGCCATAAGAACAGCCTCCTTAACGCCACCCGCAGCGCCTATGTGGTTATCCTTCAAAAGCACGCCATCAGAGAGGTTGTAGCGATGATTTGTGCCACCACCTATGCGAACTGCATACTTTTCGAAGATACGATTGTTAGGAGTTGTCTTTCTTGTGTCAAGAAGCTTTGTTTTAGTGCCAGAAAGCAATGACGCCACCTGTCTTGTATAGGTTGCAATACCACTCATTCTTTGCATATAGTTAAGGGCAGTACGCTCACCTGAAAGTAGCACACGAATATCTCCACGCACTCTTGCTATAAGCTGTCCCTTTTTAATATCATCGCCATCATTTGCGAAGATTTCAAAGCTTGTATTAGCATCAAGCAGGGTGAACACACGGCAAAATACCTGCATACCACAAAGCACGCCGTCCTCCTTACAAATTAGCTCAACCTCACCAAGCGTAGCACTTGGCATAACGCTATTTGTAGACACATCCTCGCTTGTAATGTCCTCACGAAGAGCACTTAGAATAAGTGGGTCCACCTGTAATTTTAGAGTTACCTCATCAAACATATTTTTATCTCCCTCAGATTTAATTTTTCTTAATTTTTTTGCACGCTCAATGGCATTTAAGACAAGCTCCTTGTATTCTGCCTCAATAGCCTCTGCATTTTCATATTTTGAAAGGTCAAGTGATTCAAAAACAGACACAGCCCCCTCGTATTTTGTATCAGCCTCTGCAATTTCAAGAGCAGAGCGTTTAGCGAACACAAGGCTTTCAAGCAAGGAATTGCTTGCGAGTCTGTTTTTGCCGTGCACGCCGTTACACGCCGTTTCACCAATCGCATAAAGACGCCTCATAGAGGTTCTGCTTTGGTGGTTTACCTCAATGCCACCCATAAAGTAGTGCTGAGCAGGAACGACGGGAATACACTCCTTGGTCGCATCATAGCCACACTCCTTACAATGGGCTAAAATGTTGGGGAAGTGTGAGATAAGCTCCTCGCTTGGAATGGTGCGAAGGTCCTCCCAAACATGCTCCGTGCCGTCACGCTCCATTTGCTCGTTTATCGCTTTTGTGAGTAGGTCACGGGGCAAAAGCTCGTTTGCAAATCTTTGCATATTTTTATCATATAGCAACGCTCCCTCGCCACGCACGGACTCGGAAATTAGGAAGCTACGCTCCTTTTCTCCACTCGTGTAAAGCGTGGTTGGGTGAATTTGTATGTAGTCAATATCCTTCAATTTAATGCCGTGCTTGATTGAAATTGCAAGTGCGTCGCCCGTTAGATGTGGGAAGTTGGTCGAATGCTTGAAAAGACCACCAATTCCACCAGTTGCAAGCACAGTATATTCACACTCCACCGCCTCGATTTTGCCGTCGGAGTGTCTAATTATAGCGCCATAGCACTCGTTTCCTCTTGAAACGATATCGACAAGAGTGGTTTTTTCAAGAATGGTTATATTATCACGCTCACGCACCCTGTCAAGGAGCTTGCTTGTAATCTCCTTGCCCGTTATATCCTTGTGGTAAAGAATACGATTGCTTGAATGAGCACCCTCCTTGGTATAGGCAAGAGTGCCATCTGGATTTTTTTGGAATGAAACGCCATAGGAGATAAGGTCATCTATAACCTCGGGAGAGGAGCTTATCATAATAGCGACACTCTCTCGGTCGTTTTCGTAGTGACCTGCCTTTAAGGTGTCGTCGAAAAACGCTTGAAAATCGCTTTTGTCACCAAGGGCGCAGATTCCACCCTGAGCAAGAAACGAATCGCTTTGCTCAACGCTCGATTTTGTTATAAGCGTTATTTTTTTATCTCTTGGCAAATTAAGTGCACAATAAAGCCCTGCACAGCCCGTGCCGGCTATAAGAATATCCGTCTTCATAATGCCTCTTTCTAATATTTTTTGACTATTGTAGCACAAAAAGTAGGACTTGACAAGACATATGTCAAAATATTTTCAAATATTTTTTCGATAAGCCTTGACATAAAGCGATTTATATAGTAAAATTATGTAAATTTTTGTAGGGGGTAAGCTAAATGCTAACAACACAACAATTACAGCAGGAGATTTTGCGTTTAAAAAAGGAAAAGGATTTTTGTATCCTTGCCCACGCATATCAAACTCACGATATAGTTGAAATCGCAGATTTTGTTGGCGATTCCTTTGGACTTAGTCAGCAGGCATCAAGCGCACCGCAGAAAAATATCCTTATGTGTGGCGTTCGCTTTATGGCAGAAACTGCAAAGATACTCTCCCCCGATAAAAGAGTAATTCTTTCTCACCCCGAGGCAGGCTGTCCTATGGCAGAGCAGTTAACCCTTGACGAGCTAAGAGCACTCAGAGAAAAATATCCAAGCCACGCAGTTGTAGCATACATAAACACAACCTCGGAGCTTAAAACCCTTTGCGATGTGTGCGTTACCTCAGCGTCGGCGCTTAAAATTGTAAAGGAAATTCCTCAAAGGGATATCCTCTTTATCCCCGATTGCAACCTTGGCGGTTGGATTGCTGAGCAGGTGCCCGAGAAGAATTTTGTATTCATAAAGGGTGGCTGTCCTATTCACACTCGAATTACCGAGGCTGATGCAATCCACGCAAAAAAACAACATCCAAACGCACTTTTGCTTGTTCACCCCGAGTGTATAAGTGAGGTTACACGCCACGCAGATTTTGCAGGTAGTACAACTGCAATTATGTCCTATGTTGCAAGGAGCGAGGCTAAGGAATTTATAATAGGAACTGATAATAGCATAGTTCAGCACCTCGGCTTTGAATTTCCCGAAAAGAAATTCTACAAGCTCTCAAAAATATGCGTATGTCACGATATGCGTCTTACAACCCTTGTCGATGTTTATAACTGCTTGAAGGGTGATGGCGGCGAGGAAATCGAGCTTGACGCTAACACCTACGATGGCGCTAAGAGATGCATTGATAATATGCTAAAATACGGAGGCTGATATGTTAGGAGCGATTATTGGGGATATTGTCGGCTCGGTTTATGAGCATTACCCGATAAAGACAAGGGATTTCCCACTTCTTCACAGACACGCCTACACAACAGATGATACCGCCCTTACAGTGGCAGTCGGCTGTGCCTGTGCCTACTCTGATATAAATAACAAGGAAGAGTTTCAAGGTGTGCTTGTTGCCTATATGAAGGCAATAGGTAGAATGGACATTGAGGCAGGGTTTAGCAAAAGAACCCTTGAATGGATAATCAGCGATAGCACAGAGCCTTATAATAGCTACGGAAACGGCTCAGCTATGCGTGTTTCAACGGTTGGCTGGGTGTGTGACACGCTTGAAAGAACGCTCGAGCTTGCCGAGTGGAGTGCGTCAGTTTCTCATAACCACCCCGAGGGAATAAAGGGTGCACAGGCAATCGCCTCGTGCATATTCCTTGCAAGAACAGGTAAGAGTAAGGCTGAAATTCAACAGTATATAGAAAGTAATTTCTACCCCTTAAATTTTACGCTTGATGAAATCAAGGATGATTACAAATTTGATTCAACCTGCCAAAATAGCGTGCCACAGGGCATAAAATGCTTCCTTGAAGCAGAGAGCTTTGAGGACGCAGTACGAAACGCTATATATATCGGTGGAGATGCCGATACAATTGGTGCAATGGCAGGAGCGATTGCAGAGGCGTATTTTGGTATCCCTGACCAAATAATCGAGGAGGCACTAACTCATATGCTTCCTGATATGAAGGGCTATCTTGACCTCTACACACCAAAGCTATATGGCAAAATCTTTTAAAGCAAAAAGGACTGTCGAATTAACGACAGTCCTTTTATATTAAGCATTGAAATTACGCCTTGGTGTATTCATCAAGCTCGCTCTTATTTGGCATAATAGCGGGAGTTAAAATAGTCTCAAAGCGAATTGTGTAAAGCGTTGTGCCACCTCTTGTTATTTTTCTTGACATAGGTGAGTAAACGGGGCTTTCTTGTGTGCTATTATATTCCTTTTGGAGGATTTGAATATTGCTTGTATCGTCACCCACATAGGCAAAGCCCGCAAATGCAAGCTCAAGGCTCAAAAAATCATTTGTAAAGCCATTCATTGAAAGGTTGCAGGCAGAGTAGACAGTATCCATAGTAACCTGAATAACGCCTCTTGAGCATTTTATTTTTCCGTCAACGAAAAGATTATTTTCATCTAAGTAGTATGGGTTGAAGATTACAATTCCAAAGGTGATTTTTGTATTGTAGAAGTCCTCGTAAGCTTCAAGACTATCCTTGTTTATAGAAAATCCTGTTGCAAAGCCTGTTTTGGAGGGGTTGGTTGAATAGCCCTTTGCTACAAAGATGGCTCTTGCAACTGTGCTATTGTCACATTCTGTGCATCTTGCACATTTTATCTCGTAATAGCCGTCAGTGCCAAAGCTTTCGTAAACTATGTTAGAAACGCACGCACCCTTTTCAAGATCAAACTCGTGACCGAGTGCCTCCTCGTAAACGAGAGGGCATCTTGAACAGCCAAGAGCATTAACGCAGTCAGCTTCGCCCTCTTGTGCGGAGTGTACGCCATCAAATGCAACCTCACAAAGGTTCGCATCGTAAATCATCATATACTTGTTGTAGGTGTAATTTTCGTTCTTGTAATCCTCGTAGGAGTAATACTTTGCATCTGAAAGACGCGTTGTTGCAGAGAATACAGACTTAATTCTATCGTAATCTGTGCCTGTGTAATATGTGATAAATGAGGTTTGAGAAACGCTATTTAAAGCTCCCGAGCCAAGTGTATCAAATTTTTCTGTTATCACAAGCTCGCAAAGAGAGGAGCATCCTTCAAACATAGTAGTTCCGAAGCAGGAGTTTAGTGCAACAACTCTTTTAAGAGTTGTACTTGTTGCAAATGCGTGGTCGCTTATGGTTGTGAGTGTAGAGGGGAGCACAAGCTCTGTTAGCTGTGACCTTGGGAACGCGTAGCTTCCTATGGTGGTTAAGCCCTCAGGTAGCTCAAGACTTGTTATTTTAAGGATACCACCACTTGGATTGCAAAAGGCTTGCTTTTTAATCTCAACCGTGTTTTCGAGCTTAATGGTCGTAAGCTCGTCACAGTCGTAAAACATAAGCTCACCAATTATGGGAGATTTCGAATAAACAGTGGTAAGAGAATTGCACGCTTCAAATATATTAGTGCTCAGCGTTTCAAGTGTTGAGGGAAGAGTAACGGATGTTACACCTGATTGCTTGAACGCATATCCGTCAATCGTCGTGCATCCTTCAGGAATGACAAGACCATCTGAAAGGTTCGAAAGCTTAAATGCTGTGTATCCAATAGATTTAAGAGTGGATGGTAAAACTAATGTCTTAAGCGAGGTTGTGTTGAGTGCCATATTCTTTGGAATTGAGGTCACTCCCTCGGGAATAATCAATGCCTCTAAGGAATAACAATCGATAAATGCCGACTCGCCTATGCTGTTTAATGTGCTTGGCAAGCCTACGCTCACAAGAGCTGACGGCAAATCGGCTGTGCCCTTGAAGGTGTAGCCACCAAGCGTGGTAAAGCCCTCTGGAAAATCAACGGTCTTTAACGCGGTATAGCCATTTTCTGTTCTCAACACAGATGTAGGTGTTGAGGTTACTCCTTTTGGAATCTCAAGCCTTACAACATCTGCCGCAGTGTAGGCTTTGCCTGCCTTTGAGTTAAGGTCAGAGAAGCTAATGCCAAGTGAGGTTGAGCTTTTGCATATGTAATATGCAGGGTAGGTTACGCCATCTGACATAAGCACTCTTGATGTAGCACCAGCTTTTCCGTCATCGCCAAAGGTAGCCTTGTCGGGCATACCGTCAACTGTGGTGATATCTGTCCATTCGGGAATGTCAGCCGCACTTGCTGAAATAGCAAAAAGTGCTAAAACAGATATAATCATCACGGCAAAAAGTAAAAATCTTTTTTTCATAAATTCTCTCCTTGTGGGTGTGCACCCACGGGCGTATAAATTTTTTCTACATAAATAATATCACATTAAATTTGATTAGTCAAGTCAAATTGCACAAAAAATCGGGGGGGGGCTTTAATTTTTGTGAAATATGCACAAAAGAAAAATAAAAAAGAGCACCCCCAAGGGTGCTCGCTTTGTTGAAATATTAAGCCTTGCCTAAAAGAAAGCTCTCAACCTCGTCCTTTGTGGGAATAGAGCTTGACGCTCCCTTGCGGGAAACCGTTATCGTTCCTGCGGCGTGACCATATTTGCACGCATCGTAAATATTGCCCTGCTTTAAATAATCAAGCGTCATAGCAGCAGTAAACGCATCGCCCGCAGCAGTAGTATCAACCACCTTGGCATCAAAGGTAGGAATTATAGCTCCCTTTTCTCCGTCAAAAATATACGCACCTCTGCCACCAAGCTTTATAACAATGTATTTTGCATTAACAAGTCTTGAAATTGCCCTTGACGCTTCAAGACATTTATCCTCGTCACTTGGCATAATGCCACATATTGTCAAGGTCTCTGTTTCATTAGGAGAGAACATTTCAAGCGGGGGTAGCTTTTCAAAGGGGAAGGAGGGCTTTATCGCACCTGCATCTATGAACACAGGGATACCTCTTTTGTGAGCCTCGGTTGCAGAGTAGATAATCGCATCATAATTTATCTCAAATTGCAAATAAAGAGCATCAGGCATTTGCTCTAACGCACCATCAATTTGAGCCTTGTCTATTTTTTGGTTAGCCCCTGCAAATACAATAATTCTATTTTGTCCCGAGCCCTCTACAAAGATAGTCGCAAGACCGGTAGGAGCATCCTTGTCACGCACGATATAGTCCGTGTTCAAGCCATCACGCTTGTAGAGCTGTAAAAGCTCCCCGCCATTTTGGTCATTACCTATTCTTGTTACAAGGGTACAATCAGCGCCAAGACGCTTAAACGCCATAGCAGAGTTTGCTCCCTTTCCACCGGGGACATATGAGTATTTTCCGTCCTCAACGACAGTTTGACCTGCCTCGGGAACAGAGCTGACATTTAGCACCATATCCATATTTGCAGAGCTTACAACTAAAACCTTCATAAAAACCTCATCTAAAAAAGCTTATTTGCTTATATTTTAACCTAAAACGAAGGCAAGTTCAAGTATAACTTGACTTTTTTGGAAATAAATGTTACATTTAAAGAGGATAACTAAGAAAAGAGGTAAGAAAATGGAAATAGAGAAAATAGCTCACATAAGAACCGATTTTCCAACCAAGTTTGGCTTGCCACGACAAAGTAGCATAGTAAAGAAATTAAAGGGCGAGATAGTTTTCGAGCCGAAATATAGAACACCCGACGCCATAAGAGGAATAGAGGGCTATTCGCACCTTTGGATAGTTTGGGGCTTTTCCGAAAATGACCGAGAGGGCTTTTATCCAACTGTACGCCCCCCACGCCTTGGCGGAAATGCTCGTGTCGGCGTATTTGCCACACGCTCACCCTTTCGACCAAACGGTCTTGGCTTGTCACTTGTAAGGCTTGAAGAGGTTAAAAAAGCAGGCAAAAACGGACACACCCTCATAGTTTCGGGTGTTGATATGGTCGACAAAACCCCAATCTACGACATAAAGCCATACCTTCCAAATACTGACTACGCCAAGGACGCAATAGGTGGCTTTGCAGATGAGGTTTTTGACTATTCCTTGAAGGTTGAATGCGACAAGATTCCAAGCACAATAGATGAGGAAAAAGCACAAATTCTGCTTGAAATTCTTGCACAGGACCCACGCCCCTCGTACATTGAGGACGGGGAAAGAGTATACGGCTTTGCCTTTGCTGAGCACGAGATAAAATTCAAGGTAAGTGACAAAACGCTTACAGTAATTTCAATAGAGAAAATAGAAAAGTGAACACGACAGCGTGTTCACTTTTTTATATAAATCTAAACGAAAATGGACCGCAATCCTCGAAAAGCGTTTCGTCAAATCGCTCCCTCCTTGGCATGGTTACAAGCGTTAGCGAGGTACACCCAGCAAAGCATCTAAATCCAATTATCTTAACGCCCTCTGCGATAATAGCTTTGTTTAAACGGCGACAGTTGGTAAAGGACTGCTTTCAATTTCAATAAGGGTAGAGGGTGTAGAAACACTCTCAATTGGCTTATTCATAAACACTCGGTCGCTTATTTTAATAACACCCTCGGGGATTATAACATCACGATCAAAGCCCCTATATTCGACAAGCACGCCATCATTTATTACAAATCCTGAATCATTCATTATTCAAAAAGGCTAAGTGCCTCAGCTCTTGAAAAGGCATAGGTCTTGTCGCAGAAGTGACATTCAAGCTCTATTTTTTCTTCCTTGCCCTCAGTGCTTAGCTCATCAAAGATTTTTTCAACCTCGCTCTTGCCAAGGCTAATAAGAGCCCTTGCAGTACGATCACGAGAGCAATCGCACTTATACTCAACCTCTATCTCATCAAAGAGGTCGTATTCAATTCCGTCAAGAGCGATTTTCAAAATCTCCTCATTTGATAAGCCCTGTGCGAATTTTGTAGATATATTTGAAAGAGCCTTGGAGTTTTCCTCGAGCCTTCCAATAATGCTTTCATCAGGGAAGGGAAGTAGCTGAACAAATACGCCACCCGATGCCTTGCAGGTATAATCGGTGTCAATCAAAACGCCAAGAGCGCAAAGGGTAGGGGTTTGCTCGCTAACTGCATAGTATTGTGCAATATCCTCGGCAATCTCACCACTTACAAGCTCAATGTTTCCATTGTATGGAACCTCATCTCCAACATCCTTCATAACGCTGAGAATACCGCCACCGACAATGCCCGATACATCAAGCTTGCCATTTGGCTTTAAGGGGGCATCAGCGTCAGGGTTAGTTACATATCCTCTTACATTACCGAAATAGTCGGCACAAGCAAGAGTAGTGCCAGCAATGCCGTTACCTCTTATTGCGACTGTAAGAGCATCACCGTTTTCGGGGAGCATAGTTCCCATAACGCTTGTCGCAGTTAAAACTCTGCCAAGCAGTGCAGATGCAGTAGGAGCTGTGCCGTGATACTTGATTGCTGTGTTTACTATATCAGTTGAATTTATTACATATGCTCTTGCGCTACCATCACGAGTCATAGCACGAAGAATAGTCGATTTGCTCATTTTAAAACCTCTTTTATTTTATATTTCTTGCAGTGAAGAACCATTTTTCATCAGTGTCTGTGGCGTCCTTGCCATTTGTGCCACCGTGCACGCTTAATAGCTCAAAGCCTGCCTCTTTAAGTGCTTTCTCAATTTGAGCCTTAGAGTAACAACGCTCTACCTGAACCTCGTTTTCACGAGAATAGCTTCCGTCCTCGTTTTCCTCAAAGATGCTCAGATAAAATTTACAAAGCCTTGATTTTTTGTTGTACTCATTTTGCCAAGCCACAAGAGCGTCATCGCACTCCAAAATGTAGTCGTTATTTGCGTAAACGCTCTCAAAGCGATAGGGAGTGTTTATATCGAAAACGAACACACCATCAGGTATAAGATAGTTGTGCACGAGCTTAAAGCACTCGACAAGGTCGCTTGTCTTGGTTAGATAATTAAGGCTATCAAGACAGCATACGCACGCATCAACCGTGCCATAAAGCTCAAATGCCTGCATAGGCTGACAAAGCCATAAAACATCGTTAATTTCCTTGTCATAGCAAATATCACGAGCAACGCAAAGCATATCCTCGCTTATGTCGACGCCCGTCATATCATAGCCCTTGTCACGGAGCAAAAGCGTCATTTTTCCCGTGCCACACGCAAGGTCGAGCACAAGTGAGGATTTTGTCCTCTCGTGCTTTTTTATTTGACCTACAAGGTAGTCACAAAGTCCGTTATAATCAAAGTCTGCATTGAGCCTGTCATAAACGCTCGCAACAGAGGTATATTGCTTATTCATTTGTCCCCCTATAAAATATGATAGGTTATTTATAATCAATAATATGTTATCATAAAAAGGGAACAAAGTAAAGACCTTTTAAATATAATTTTTAAGCATTTCTATATCCCCAGCCCCCATTATCACCACACAATCACATATAGTGCTTTGTATTTTTTCTGCAACCATTTCTCTGTGCTCGATATACGAAGCACCAAGCTCTTTTGCCATAGCCTCTATGCTAACACCATAGATGTTTTGCTCCCGAGCAGAGTATACGGGCATAAGAACAAGCTCGCTTGCCCCCGAAAATGCACTTAAAAATTCATAGTATAGCGAGTGCGTTCGAGAATAGGTGTGTGGCTGAAAGATACAAAGAATTTTCTTGTATCCCATATCGCAAAAAGCCGACAGAGTGGCTTTTATTTCGGTTGGGTGATGTGCATAATCGAGATACACGGGCACGCTTTTTTCACCGATTTGAAGGTGCTTTATAAGCTCCTGCCGACGGCAAATGCCATCAAAGCTTGAAAGTGCACTTGCAATAACACGAGGCTCTATTCCGTGCTGATGAGCAACGCTAAATGCACAAAGAGCGTTATAGACATTATGCACCCCGTGTGCCCGTAGGCTTATCTTGGCAAGCTCACTGCCTCTATGGAGCACTGAAAATGAGCATTTTTTAGCCCCTGTGTCGACAATTGCCCTGTAATCGGCATCGCATTTTATGGCAAAGCTGACCTTGAACGGATGCGAGAGAGGAGTGCTTAGAGTGTCGTCAGCATTTACATAAACACGCTGTGCAGGTAGAATGTATTTTCTAAAAGAACGCTGAATGTGTCCAATATCCTCAAAATAATCGGTGTGGTCAAGGTCAATGTTTGTCACTATGGCGTCAGTTGGCATAAAGCTCAAAAACGAGTCCATATACTCACACGCCTCAAAGATGAAGAACTCACGCCGTCCAAAGCGATACGACGCTCCAAATTCCTTCATTTTAGCGCCACATATCACGGTGGGATCGCACCCTGCGTGTCTAAAAATGTGGGCAAGCATAGAGGTTACTGTGCTTTTTCCGTGCATGCCTGCAACACCTATACGCACAGGGTAGGACGACATAATGTACGAGAGCAGATTAGCACGAGAAACAGTAGGAATACCAAGCGCTCTTGCCGTGCTAAGCTCAAAGCTATTTTCCTCTATGGCATTTGAAAAAACGACCAAATCCATACCAATTACACTATCAGTTGTAGAGTAGTATCTAATATGAGCCAGCTTTTCGAGCCTTTTACATTCCTCTCCTCGACACTTGTCGTACCCAAATACCTGTTTTCCGTGGTAAATGCAGTATTCGGCGAGCGAGCTCATAGAAACGCCACCAATACCGACAAAAAACACACACTTGGCGCCCTCAAAAATACGCCCAAGCTCGTGATTTGATAGATTTGTATTCTTGCTTGACATACAAAAACCCCCGAATGTATACAAAAATCGTTATTTTTCACCGAAATATCACATACTGTTAACTAAAAAATTTGAATTTGTTCTCAATTAATTCATAATTATTTGCTATAATTTGTAATGTAAGCCAAAATTATTCTTGATGGGAGGATAAAATGACTATTACAGACATCAAAATCAGAAAATGCTTTGACGATGGACCGATGAAGGCAGTTGTATCCGTGACCTTTGATGGCGCTCTTGCAGTTCACGACATAAAGGTAATCAACGCAAGAGACAAATTCTTTATCGTAATGCCAAGCAGAAAAAATCCTGACGGCACCTTCAGAGATATCGTTCATCCAATCAATGCCGATTTTAGAGCTCAGCTCGAGGGTGCGGTAATCAAAGCTTATTTTGACGAATTAGAAAGTGACTCCAAGGAAGCGCAGGATGGCAGCTTCAAGCCAGTAGAGGTCTAATTACGGGACATCATGCTACGAACATAGCACCTTATATTACTTATGTAAATCGTAATAGGAGATTTTCACGGATTTTGTGGAAATCTCTTTTTTTATTCACAAAAATTATAAAATTATTGACACGGGCGTGCAAAGTTGGTATAATATACTAATAATATATGAAATAGCAAGAAATATGTGAGGATAAAAATGGCAGTTAAGCTTCAAAAGCCAAGAGGCACTATGGATATTTTCCCAAGCGACACTCCTCTTTGGCAAAAAATAGAAAGAACAGCAAAGGATGTTTCCGCACGCTTCGGCTTCGGTGAGATACGCACACCGACCTTTGAGGAGCTTGCACTCTTCAAAAGAGGTGTTGGCGAGGTTACTGATGTAGTGCAAAAGGAAATGTATACCTTTACCGATAGAGAAAATAGAGTATTTGCTCTACGCCCAGAGGGAACAGCATCAGTTGTCCGTGCAATTATCGAAAATGGCAAGACCTCTGACGCTATGCCCCTTAAATACTATTACCTAATAAACTGCTTCCGTTACGAGAAGCCACAGGCAGGAAGAAGCCGTGAGTTTTTCCAATTTGGAACAGAGATGTTTGGAACAAAGGACCCGTCTGCCGATGCGACAGTAATCTCCTTGGCAGATACTCTAATTAGAGAGCTTGGCATTAAGAATGTTAAGCTTCATATAAATTCAATTGGCTGTCCCGATTGCAGACCTAAGTATCGCCAAGCACTTGTTGAGCATTTTACCGCCCACGAGAGCGAGCTTTGCGACACCTGCAAGGAAAGATTAAAAACCAACCCACTTCGTGTTCTCGATTGTAAGAGTCCAATTTGCTCATCGATTGCAAAGGACGCACCCGCAACCGTTGACTACCTTTGTGATGAGTGTCACGATCACTTTGAGAGCTTAAAGGCATACCTTGATGCAATGGGCATTGAATACACGGTTGATACAAGAATTGTTCGTGGACTTGATTATTACACAAAGACAGTATTTGAATTTATTTGCGACGGAATAGGCGCTCAAAGCACAGTTTGTGGTGGTGGACGCTATGACGGACTTATGGAACAGCTCGGTGGACCAAGCGTGCCAGGAATTGGCTTTGCAATGGGCATTACAAGGCTTATCCTTGCAATGAAGGAGTGTGGAGCAGATAAGACCGAGGAAAATCGCCCCGTGCTCTATGTTGCACCTCTTGGCTCAGGTGCGGTTACTAAGGCACTCGAAATAACCACAAGGCTTCGCCATCAGGGAATATATGCCGAGTGCGACATATGTGGTCGTAGCTTGAAGGCGCAGATGAAGTATGCGGACAAGCTCGGTGCAAAATATACGCTCATTATCGGTGATAGCGAGCTTGAAACAGGCAAGGCTCAGCTCAAAAATATGGAAAAGAGCGAGCAGACCGAGATTGAAATAGACAATATATATGAAGTTTTAAAAGAGGCATAAAATGGAAGTATTTGAAAAGAACGACAAGCGTACACACTACTGCGGTACGCTTACAAAGGAAAATATAGGACAAAGCGTTTGCGTGCTTGGTTGGGCGCAAAAGCAAAGAGACCTTGGCTCACTTATCTTTATCGACCTTCGTGATAGAAGTGGTATAATTCAGCTCGCCTTTGATGAAAAGACCGATAAGGAGATTTTTGACAAGGCGTTTGGCGTAAGAGCAGAGTTCGTTCTTATGGCAAAGGGAACGGTAAGAGAAAGAGCGACTATAAATAAGAACATTCCAACAGGTGAAATCGAGGTATATGTTGAGGAGCTTAAAATACTCAACAAGGCTCAAACCCCACCCTTTGAAATCACCGATAACGGAGAGGTAAAGACAGAGCTTCGTATGAAGCATAGATATCTTGACCTTCGCCGTCCATCAATGCAAAGCAACATTATCGCACGCTCTAAGATAACAAACATTACAAGAAACTACTTTAACTCACTTGGTTTTATCGATATTGAAACACCAAATCTTATAAGACCAACCCCTGAGGGAGCAAGAGATTACCTTGTACCAAGCCGTGTTCACAAGGGTAGCTTTTACGCCCTTCCACAGTCCCCCCAAATTTACAAGCAGCTTCTTATGTATTCTGGCTTTGATAGATACATTCAAATCGCCCGTTGCTTCCGTGATGAGGACCTTCGTGCAGACCGTCAGCCAGAGTTCACACAAATAGATATGGAGATTTCCTTCACCGATGAAGACGAGATTATGTCCATAAATGAGGGCTTTCTCAAAACCGTGTTCAAGGAATTTATGGGCAAGGAGCTTGAAACACCCTTTATCCGTATGACATGGCGTGAGGCAATGGAGCGCTTCGGCTCCGATAAGCCTGATATTCGCTTTGGATTTGAGCTTGTTAATATCTCTGATATTGTAAAGGATAGCGAGTTTAAGGTGTTCTCAGGAGCTATTGCAGGTGGTGGAGCAGTTCGTGCTATCAATGTTAAGGGTGGCTCATCATTTTCAAGAAAGGAAATTGATGCCCTTACAGAAAAGGCAAGACACTACCACGCAAAGGGACTTGCTTGGCTCAAAATGGCAAATGGGGAGATTTCCTCATCCTATGCTAAGTTCCTAAGCGAGGCAGAGAACAAGGCAATTATGGAAAGACTTGGCGTCGAAAATGGCGACCTTGTGCTTATAGTTGCAGATAAAAACAAGGTTGTTTTCGATACTCTTGGTGCTCTACGCTGTGAGTGTGCAAAGAAGCTTGGCATTTTAGATCCTATGGACTTTAAGTTCCTTTGGGTAACCGAGTTCCCACTCTTTGAGTATAGTGAGGAGGACGGCAGATATTACGCAATGCATCACCCCTTCACCGCACCAATGACCGAGGACTATGCAATGATAGATACCAACCCTGGTGCTGTTCGTGCAAGAGCATACGATATTGTTCTTAACGGTACAGAGCTTGGTGGTGGTTCAATAAGAATTAACACAACTGAGATGCAGGAGCATATGTTTAGAGTGCTTGGCATTTCACCTGAGGACGCACAGGAGAAGTTCGGCTTCCTTCTTGATGCATTCAAGTATGGCGTTCCCCCACACGGTGGACTTGCATTCGGTCTTGACCGACTTGTAACCCTTCTTTTGGGACTTGAGGATATTCGTGAGGTTATCGCATTCCCTAAGGCTCAAAATGCATCGGAAATTATGTCAAAATGTCCTTCATTTGCAAATCCAGACGACTTAAAGGAGCTTGGAATTGCAGTTGTTATAGAGGAAGAAAATAAATAAGGAGAGAAAAATGATTAAGGAATTTTTCAAAAGCAAGAAAAACATCGTAATGGCATCTATTCTTGCAGTATTGCTCATCGCATTTGTTGTATGTAGCATAGTTGTAGATGCTGGTCCTACTCGTGTTTGCGAGGGCTGTGACGGAAACCCCATAACATCAGAGGGCATTTGCGAGACCTGTGGCGGAGCGGGCGAGCTTGAAAATGAGAGTAAATACATGGGAACCTTTATGTCCCTTGCAGCTCCAATTATCGCTATTGTTCTTGCACTTATCACAAAGGAGGTTTACTCCTCACTTTTCATTGGTATAGTTATCGGCGGACTTCTCAATGCAAGCTATAACCTACCAAAGACAATGGACTTTATAGTTAACGACGGACTTGTTTCAGCAGTATCAGGCACAGCGGGAATTTTCATATTCCTTGTAATTCTTGGTGCTATGGTAGTTCTTGTAAACAAGGCAGGTGGCTCACAGGCGTTTGGTAGATGGGCACAAAAGAATGTAAAGACAAAGCTTGGTGCAATAATTGCAACCTTCGTTCTTGGTGTGCTTATCTTTATTGATGACTACTTTAACTGTCTTACCGTTGGCTCAGTTATGAGACCTGTAACAGACAGTCACAACATTTCAAGATCAAAGCTTGCGTTCATTATCGACGCAACCGCAGCACCTGTATGTATGATTGCTCCTATTTCATCGTGGGCAGCAGCAGTTTCCGAATACGCTCCTAAGGGAACAAGCGGTCTTGCAATGTTTGTTCAAGCAATTCCGTTTAACTTCTACTCAATACTTACACTTATCTTTATCGTAGTAATCGCAATCATGGGCTTTGACTATGGCAAGATGGCAGGCTTTGAAATCAAGGCTCAAGAGGGAGATCTTGGTGCTCTTGAGGGCAAGGAGGAGGAAAAGTCTGACGCAAGAGAAAACGGCAGAGTTCTTGACCTTATCCTTCCTATCGTAGTTCTCATCGTTGCTTGCGTAATCGCACTTATATATGTTGGTGGCTTCTTTGGCGAAACCATTTGGTACAACCGAGCTGATGTGGGCGATTCATATGTGGATTATAAAGGCGACTTCATAGGTGCTTTCAGTAACACAGATGCAACAATTGGCTTGCCTTGGGGTGCGCTTATCGCTCTTGTATTCACAATCATTTACTTGATGTGCAGAAAGGCAATCACCTTCAAGGAGTCAATGGAATCAATTCCAAAGGGCTTTGTTGCAATGGTTCCAGCAATTCTCATTCTTACCTTCGCAACAGCACTTAAAAATATGACAGGACTTCTTGGCTCTGATATATTTGTAGACAACCTTCTTTCAAATGCAGGAAGTCTTACAATATTCCTTCCTGCAATCATCTTTATAGTTGCTTGCGTAATAGCATTCTCAACAGGAACCTCTTGGGGAACCTTTGGAATACTTATTCCAATCGTAATTGCTGTATTCCCAGCAGGAACAACACTTGGAATTATCGGTATGTCTGCTTGCTTGGCAGGTGCTGTATGTGGCGACCACTGCTCACCTATCTCTGATACAACCATTATGGCATCAGCAGGAGCACAGTGCAACCATGTTGACCATGTACAAACACAGCTCCCATATGCAATCACAGTTGCAGGCGTTTCATTCGTTTCATTCATTCTTGCAGGTGTATTCACAAAGGTTGCAGATTGGTTTGCATACCTTGCAATCCCTGTATCAATAGCACTTCTTATCGGCACACTCTTTGTAATTAAATACATCACAAAGAAAAAGGCTAACAAGGACGCATAACAAAAAAGTAAGGCTCGCCTTCGGGTGAGCCTTATGTAAATAAGCAAAGGAGAAGCGTATGAGGTGTCCACATTGCGGATATGAGGAGAGTAAGGTTATAGACTCTCGCCCCATTGATGAAAATTCAAGCATAAGAAGGCGTAGAGAGTGCCTTGGCTGTCAGGCTCGCTTTACCACCTATGAGGTTATCGAAAACATTCAGCCTATCGTTATAAAAAAGGACGGTAGCCGTGAATACTTTGACAAGAATAAGCTCCTTGTAGGACTTTTAAAGGCTTGCCAAAAGCGTCCTGTTGATTCATCTAAGATAGCAGATGAGATAGAGCAGGAGCTACAAAATACTCTAAGACTTGAAATAACCTCTACCGAGCTTGGCGAGATGGTTATGGAAAAGCTCAAAAATACCGACGCAGTAGCGTATGTACGCTTCGCATCAGTATATAGAGAATTTAAGGATGTTGAAACCTTCCTAAGTGAGCTTCAGCATTTCCTTAAAAAGCCATAAAGCAACACTCTATTGACTTTTTTGACAAAATGAATTAAAATATATTTATGAGCGTGCACAAGGGAAAGAGCGGTGCAAATCCGTCGCAACAGCCATTGCCGTAAAAGTCGGAATGCCGTGTGTGCGTTTTCGGGCAACCGAATGGTAAAATAGCTCCGGGTAACGGGGGCGAAGGAGCCGAGGAGTGTTTGATGCTTTTCATTCTTCCTCTCGATTTTATCTCAAATAACATTTAAGTAAGAGGAAAGAAAAATGAAAAGACTATTATCAATTACACTTGTTATTTTGATGCTTCTTGCATCAATGCTTATGGCTGTGTCCTGTAAAAAGGAGGACGACGGTGTGGAGCGTACCTTTACCTTCACAGCAGTTCACGCAGACGGCACAAGCAAGGATTTTACAATCACCTCAAAAAGAACAACCCTGGCAGACGCCTTGGTTGATGAGGGCTTAATCTCGGGAGAGGACTCACAATACGGACTTTATGTAACCACCGTAAACGGAGAGTATCATAAGTTCGAGGAGGACGGAAAATATTGGGCACTCTACATAAATGGAGAGTACGCAATGACAGGTGTTGACTCAACCAATATCGAGGACGGGGCAACATATTCCTTTAAGGCTGAATAAGCAAATTAAATAAAAAGCATCAAAAAAACGCTCACCCTGTGAGCGTTTTTCTTGTTTATAAATGATTTTTGAGCTTATAGAACAAATAGCTTAATGGCTTTTATAGCCAAGCCGTCCTCGTACTCTCTTACCTCACCAAGAGCAAAGAAGCCGTTTTTGTCACAAAGCCTAACTCGTGTGCCAAGGGGTAGAGAGGTCTTTATTTTATGTAGATATATCTCACAGCCACTATGACAAAGCCTTGAATAAAAATCACTAAGCGTAACCACACAAAGGTCCTCAAAAAGGCTTTCAACAGGAACAATAAGAGCCTCACGCTCAGCCATAGATAAAGCCTCGATTTGCTCGATGGTGTGTGAATTATTAATAGTAAAGCTACCACTTTTTGTGCGCCTAAGAGCACTCATTGTAGCTCCACAGCCAAGCCTTGCGCCAATATCTGCACAAAGCGTGCGAATGTATGTTCCCTTAGAGCAACCAACGATAAGCCTGTATATGCCTCTTGCCTCGTCGATTACCTCGGCATCTATTTTTGAGATATGTATTTTTCTTGCCTCACGCTCAATCTCAACGCCCTCACGAGCAAGGTCGACAAGCTTTTTGCCATTGACCTTCAAGGCACTATACATAGGTGGGACCTGATAAATATCTCCAACAAACTCCGAGCAAGCCTTAAAAAGCTCATCTTTTGTGGGGAGAGTGTCGCATTTTGTTAGAATTTTGCCACTTATATCCTCGGTGTCGGTGGTAATTCCAAGCGTGATTTCGGCAATATATTCCTTGTCCTCTGCACTAAGATACTCGCTCGCCTTAGCAGCTCTGCCTATAAGAATAGGCAAAACACCCGTCGCCATAGGGTCAAGAGTTCCCGTATGACCAACACGCTTAGTGCCAAATAGCCTTCGCATTTTAAAGACAATATCGTGAGAGGTAACGCCCTCGTGCTTGTCAACTATAACAACGCCAGAAGGCTCAACCCTTGTATCCATAAATTCCCTCTGCAAATAGCTTTTTAATACGCTCAAGTGCCTCGGCTGAGCTTGTACCCTCAAGAGTAGCGCCAGCAGCCCTTGGGTGTCCACCGCCACCAAGCCTTACGCAAAGCTTAGCCACATCAATATCAACATTTGCACGAGTTGAAACGGAGAGCTTGCCCGGTGTTGAGGTTTCCTTGATAGAAATAGCAATATAAACTCCGTCAATTGTGCGAACGGTGCTTATAATGTCGCCAATGTCGTTTTCGGTTACACCATATTCCTTTTTCATATCGTTTGTAACTAAGAGAATAGCGAGCCTGCCATTTTCAAATAGCTGTGTATGCTCAAGAGCCATTTTTTGGGCGGAAAGCTCACCAACGCTCTTGCGGTCAAAGATAATGTAGTTTATGTTGGCAAAGTCGATACCAGAGGCAATAAGCTCGGAGGCATAGAGAAGAGCTTTTGGGGTGGTGTTTGAATATTTAAAGCACCCTGTGTCGCCCGAAAGACCTGCATAAACGCACTCAAAGAAGCGTAAGGGGAGTCCATCAAGCACGCCAAGAGCCCTTGCAATATCATAAACAATCATAGCACAAGCAGGGGCAAAGTCCTCGTAGTAATCGCACCAACGGTAGTTCATCTCGTGATGGTCAATATTAAGAGTAACCTTGTCCTGATAAATGGAATAATCGCCAAGCTGAGAGGTAGAGCCGACATCAATCGCAATAACTCTTTCAAACTCGCCAATATCGAATGCGTCAGTTAAGACCTCGCCATTTGTTATGAACGAAAACTTTTCGTTCGGAGCGTCACAGCACGCAATCCTAACATAAGAGCCAAGATGCTCCAAAACACACCTAAGAGCGTACGCAGAGCCAAGGGTGTCAGGATCTGGATTTTTGTGACAAAATATAAGCGTTTTTTGCTTTGGAGAAAGACGCTCACAAAGCTCGTTTAATGAAAGCTTATTCATCCTCGCTCTCCTCATCATCGTCAGGCTTAATGTCAAGTGTGCCTAAAATCTTTGAAATGTTAGCACCGTATTCTGCTGAATTGTCGTATTCAAAGGCAAGCTGTGGTGTTTGGCGAAGATTGATTCTTCTTGCAAGCTCAGAGCGGAAAAAGCCCTGTGCGTTTTTAAGTGCCTTTAATACCTCGCTCTTGTCGCCGGTCATAACGGAGAAGTAAATCTTTGCAAATTTAAGATCACCGCTAACCTCGGCAGCAGTTATCGAAACACACGCCTCGGCAATTCTTGGATCCTTAACATCTCTTATGATTTGCGCCATCTCTTCCTTAACGGCGTCATTTATTCTGTTTCTTCTGTATTTAGCCATATCTTTTCCTTTCAAAATTAGGGTAAAATTATCTTACCTTATTAGTATATCATACATTAGTATAAAATTCAAAGCTTTTTTGACATATTTTAAAACTTGACAAAAAAGGAGTAATAGTGTAAAATATAACTATTAAGGCAAAAGGGGGGATAAAATGAAGGTATTTTTAAATGTAGTATGGTTTATTTGCTTTGGATGCATATTTTGCGTAGTGCATTTTGCCCTCAGCGCCATTTTATTAGTATCTGTGGTTGGAATACCAGCAGGCAAGGCTCTTTTCGAGATTGCAAGGCTTGAAGCGTTTCCCTTTGGGAAAACCGTAGAATATGGGGATAGCGAGCCAAGCGTACCAAATGTCCTTTGGGGCTCAATCGCAGGCCCGACAATCTCCCTTGTTTATCTTATAATCGGTCTTGTGCTTTGTGCAACAATTATTCTCGTTCCGTTCGCAAGGCAGTGCATAAAAATCGCAAAGTTTGCATATTCACCCTTCGGTAGTAATGTTTATGATGCAGATATGCTTCGCCAATCTAACCACACAGCAATATAAGACTAAAATAAACACATATCGAAAAAAGGCTGTCAATCGACAGCCTTTTTGCTATATTATTTTGATTTGACACATTTTCATAGCGTTAAGAGCGTTTTCGTGGCTCTCGGGTGTAACACCTGCACAGCAGGATGAGTCAACCACAATCTTAACCTCGGGCAAAAACGCCTTTATTCCAATAGCGTTTGAAATAACGCAAATGTCTGTGCAAAGACCAATAAGAGTAATTTCATCTATCTTGGAGCGATTATTCTCGCTAACTAAAAGCTCAAATAGCTTAGATGAGCCAAAGGTTGGCTTGTCAATAGTAAGCCCCTCCTTGGCGTGGAAAACCTCGGGATAAATCTCCCAGCCCCACTCGCCCTTAATACAATGCTTGACGGGTAGGTTTTCGCCCTCCTGTGTCGATAAATAGTTAGAGTGGTGAGTGTCACGGGTGTAGATAACCTCACCCTCGAAGCCCTTTATTTTCTCAATTACCGCAGGCAAAATAGAAACTGCCTCCTTAGTGCCAAGAGCACCTGTTATAAAGTCGTTTTGCATATCAACAACAATAAGAAATTTTCTCATAGAAGCACCTCGTAAAAATTCTTTTCTTTATTTTACCATTTTTTCTCTCGGCTTTCAAGATAAATGTTGATTTTATTTTGTCAAGGGTGTAAAATAATGGTGAGGTGATTTTATGAAACCGATAACAAGCGTCGAGAATATGAGAAAAAGCGATGCCTACACAATAGAGCATGCGGTAAGTGGCATTGAGCTTATGCACCGTGCGTCAATGGGCATCTATAATAGCGTTAGCTGGCACGGCAGGGTAGGAATTGCTTGTGGTAGTGGAAACAACGCAGGGGACGGCTATGCCCTTGCTCTTATTTTGAAGGAGCACGGCATTTGCCCCGATATTATTTTATTAAAGGAAAAATTCTCTGCCGATGCAAAATATTATTTTGATAAGTGTAAGCAGGAAAAAATCCCTGTCTGCTTATATGATAGCACCACCTCGCTTCGTGGCTACGATATAGTGGTTGATTGCTTGCTCGGCACGGGCTTTTTCGGTCAGGTCGAGGGGCAAATGCGTGAGGTGATTGAAAAGATAAACGAAAGCGGAGCGTATGTGGTAAGCGCAGATATAAATAGTGGACTCTGTGGCGATAATGGTATGTGCTCCGTCGCAGTAAAAAGCGACCTTACTGTGTCGATTGGCACAATTAAGAGTGGACATATTTTAAATCAAGCCAAGGACTATATTGGCGAAATCAAAAATGTAGATATTGGCATTGAGCTAATAGATGCACCCTATCACCTAATAGAGGCTGAGGATTGCCTAAGCAGATTAAAGCCAAGAAAGGCGTTTTCGCACAAGGGAACATATGGCTATGCAACTCTCATAGGTGGCTGTACAGAGTATAGTGGAGCTATAAGGCTTGCCTCTATGGCACAGGGAGCACTTCGCTCAGGGCTTGGTGTTGCAAGGGTGGCAACTGCACGCTCGCTTTGTCCCGTGCTAACCCCACATTTGCTTGAAGCAACCCTGTATCCAATGAGTGATATAAATGGTAGCATTGTGTATAACCCCGCCGAGCTTGACGGAGCACTTCAAGGAGCAAGAGCAGTAGCTATTGGAATGGGAATAGGCAAGGACGCACAGGCGTATGAGCTGATAGAGCATATCCTAAAAGGATATGAAATGCCCGTTATAATAGACGCAGACGGCTTAAATGCCCTGTCAAGAGGAAGCCTTGATATATTAAAGGATACTAAATGCACCCCAATTCTAACGCCCCACCCCGCAGAGCTATCCCGACTAAGTGGTCTTAGTGTCGCAGAAATAGTAAATAATCCCATAAGGAGTGCACTTGATTTTGCAAGAAAATACGATTTAATTGTGCTTTTGAAGGGAACGGCAACCGTGATAACCGACGGAAAAGAGGTATATATCACCAACACAGGCTGCGCAGGAATGGCGAGTGCAGGCAGTGGAGATGTGCTAAGTGGCGTAATGCTTGCCCTTTGCTCACAATTTCCAAGCCCCACCGAGCAGATAGTAAATGCTTATGTAGCCTCGTATATAAACGGCAGAGCAGGAGAGATAGCAGGAAAAAGGCTCGGGCAAATTTCAATGCTCGCCTCGGATACTGTTGCATCACTCCCACAGGCAATACTCGAAATAACAAACGAATAAATATTCATTATTTAGTGAATATATTCACTTTGTAGTGGTGAGAATTACACAAAATTTTATAATAAAAGGTGGATTTGCTTAGTAGCAGAGCCACCTTTTTTGCGTCTTGAATAATTTTTCAAAAAATTATCCTTAAATATTGACAAATTACGCAACACGGGTATATAATATATAGTATATTAAAAATTTAGGAAGCCAGGGTGGCTTAAAAGAGGTTCATATGATAGTTTTAGATTATATCATTTTGATTTTGTATGCTATTTCTATGATTGGAATTGCAATATACACAAAAAACCGTTCCAAATCAGTTGATGATTTTCTCTTCGCAGGAAAAAAAGGCTTAAATGGCTGGATGAGTGCATTTGCCTATGGAACTACATATTTTTCAGCAGTAATATTTGTAGGCTACGCAGGTAAGTTTGGTCAGCAATATGGACTTGCCTCTGTTTGGATAGGTATTGCGAATGCAATTCTCGGCTCGCTAATTGCATGGCTCGTGCTTGCAAAGCGTACAAAGAATATGACCATTCGACTTGACGCAAAGACAATGCCCGCATTCTTTGAAAAGAGATATGAAAGCTCAAATCTTAAAATCATTTCAGCAATAGTTATATTCATATTCTTAATTCCATATTCAGCATCTGTTTATAATGGACTTAGTAGCCTTTTCGGTATCGTGTTTGGTATCGACGGCTGGATTATAATGCTTATTCTCGCAGGACTCACAGCACTTTATTTGTTCTTTGGTGGCTACTTTGCAACAGCCCTCTCGGATTTTATTCAGGGAATAATAATGCTCTTTGGCGTTGTTGTAATGGTGTTCTGCTTTGTAAACCACGAGAATGTAAGCTGGAATCTTTCAAATCTCACCTCAAACCCAAATCTCAATTGGTTCACCTTTGAGAGCACAAATAAGGGACTATACGGAAATACAATGTCACTCATTTCCCTAATTCTTCTTACCTCGTTTGGCGTTTGGGCACTACCACAAACAGTACATAAATATCACTCGCTAAGAGATAAAAAGGGCGTATGGCAGGGAACAATTGTTAGCACTCTGTTCGCACTTATCATAGGCTTCGGAGCGTATTTTGTTGGAGCTCTTTCGGGACTCTTCCCAAATCTTGTTGCAGGCGTAAAGGGCGATGATATAATACCCACAATGCTTGCAGGAGTTATCCCTCACGGTATTATTGGCGTTATCGCTGTTCTTATTCTTTCAGCATCAATGTCAACCCTCTCGTCCGTGTCACTCGCATCAGCCTCAGTTGTTGCAGTTGACCTATACAAGGGTAAGGTAAAGAAGGACGCAAGCGACAAGCAGGTAAATATGCTTATGAAATCGCTTTGCGTTGCATTTATAGTAATTTCAGTAGTTCTCGCTATCCTAAATGAGAAGCTTGGCGTTGCAGCAATCGCATATATGATGGGTATTAGCTGGGGAACGCTTGCAGGATGCTTCATCGGTCCATTTGTTCTCGGTCTTTTGTGGAAGAGAGTTACAAAGAGTGCAACTTGGGCATCAATTATCTCCTCACTCGTTCTAACCGTAGGACTTATAGTGTTCTTTGGATACGACAAGAGTGGATATGATTGCACCCTCGGTCAGGCTATTGCAGCAGGTATCGGCTGTTCACCTATGATAGGCGTTATTTGTATGGCGTTTTCTGTGATTATAACTGTGCTTGTCAGCCTTTGCACAAGGCGTCCTACTGATGAAACGCTTTACGAGGCATTTGAAAAGCCTATTGAAAACGAAATTAAGTAAGGAAGTATATTATGATTTGGTCAAAGCAAGAAACTCTTTCAAGAGAGGAAATGAATGCCCTTCAATTAGAGCGACTTAAAGAAACGGTTGCAAGGGTATATGAAAAGGTAGAGCCTTATAGAAAAAAGATGGACGAGGCAGGCATCAAGCCTGAGGACATAAAATCCCTCGCCGACCTTCAAAGGCTACCATTTGTTACAAAGCAGGATTTAAGAGATAATTATCCCTTTGGTCTTTTTGCAGTTCCTAAGACGGATTTGCTTAGAATACACGCCTCATCAGGCACAACAGGAAAGCCCACCGTGGTTGGCTATACCAAGGGGGATATGGACACCTGGACTGAGTGCGTATCAAGAATAGCGTGTGCAGGCGGTGCGAGTGCTGATGATGTTGCTCAAATCTGCTTCGGCTATGGTATGTTTACAGGTGCTCTTGGTCTACATTACGGACTTGAAAATATAGGTGCAACAATAGTTCCCTCATCAACAGGAAACTCCGAAAAGCAGCTTATGTATATGAAGGACTTTGGTACAACCCTTCTTGTTGCAACTCCATCATATGCTCTAAGGCTTGCAGAGGTTGCAAGAGAGATAGGCATAGATCCTAAAAAGGACTTGAAGGTAAAGATAGGACTTGTTGGTAGTGAGCTTTTAACTGACGCTATGCGTGAGGAAATGCACAAATATTGGGGCGATGATATGCTCATCACCTCTAACTATGGAATGAGCGAGCTTATGGGCCCCGGCGTTTCGGGAGAGTGTGAGCACCTTTGCGGAATGCACATAAACGAGGACTTCTTCATTCCCGAAATCATAAACCCCGAAACAGGCGAGGTATTGCCTGCGGGAGAGTGGGGTGAGCTTGTTATCACCTGCATCAAAAAGGAAGCGCTTCCTCTTATAAGATATAGAACAAGAGATATAACAAGACTTCACTATGAGCCCTGTGCGTGTGGCAGAACAACCTGCCGTATGGAGAACCTCTCGGGTAGAAGCGACGATATGCTCAAAATAAGAGGCGTAAATGTGTTCCCAAGCCAAATTGAGGAGGTAGTTCTCTCAGTTGACGGTCTTGGTCCACACTACGAAATCGTTGTCGAGAGGGACGGCTATGCAGATAAGCTCACAATTAGAGTAGAGCTTGCAACCGCAACCGACTCCTTTAAGGAGCTTGAAAGAATTGAAAATAATATAAAGGGCAAGCTAAGAGTTGTTCTTGGACTTGATGCAAAAATAAAGCTTGAATCGCCTAATACCTTGGCACGCTTCGAGGGCAAGGCAAAGCGAGTAAGAGATTTAAGAAAGGGCGTTTAATATGAATGAAAAGAAGATAATGCTTGGTAACGAGGCTATCGCAAGAGGAGCATACGAGGCAGGAGTTAAGGTTTCAAGCTCCTATCCAGGAACACCAAGCACAGAAATAAGCGAATTTTTAGCAAAATACGATGAGGTTTATACCGAGTGGGCACCTAATGAAAAGGTAGCTCTTGAGGTTGCCGCAGGCTCATCTATCGCAGGCGTACGCAGTATGGCTTGTATGAAGCATGTAGGCTTGAATGTGGCATCAGATCCACTTTATACCCTCGCATACACGGGCGTAAACGCAGGACTTGTAATAGTAGTTGCTGATGACCCAGGAATTGCAAGCTCACAAAATGAGCAGGATACAAGAATGATAGCAAGAAGTGCTCATCTTCCTGTTATCGAGCCATCTGATAGTAACGAGGCAAAGGAGTTTTTCAAGTACGCCTTTGAGCTTAGCGAAAAATACGATACCCCCGTTATTTTTAGAACAACAACAAAGCTCTCGCACTCACAAAGCGTTGTAGACCTTGGCGAGCGTGTAACTCCCGAGGATAAGGTGTATGAGAGAAATATGCCAAAGTATGTTATGATGCCTGCATCAGCAATTGGCAGACACAAGGTAGTTGAGGCAAGAGAAATTCAGCTTGAAAAGGACGCATCCTCACTTCCAATCAACTCAGTTGAAATGAACGATAAAAAGCTTGGCTTTATCACCTCTGGCGTTGCATATCAGTATGTTAAGGAGGCTTGCCCTGAGGCGAGCGTGCTTAAGCTCGGTATTGTAAACCCACTTCCAAGAAAGCTTATCGAGGACTTTGTAGCATCCGTCGATGTTGTATATGTGTTCGAGGAGCTTGAGCCTGTTATCGAGGAGCAGGTAAGAGCTTGGGGACTTAGCGTAAAGGGTAAGGAGGTCTTCACAAAGCAGGGCGAGTATAGTGCAAATATGCTCAAAAAGGTTATCTATGGCGAGGAAATGGCATTTGAAAGAGCAGATGCACCTGCAAGACCACCAATTCTTTGTCCTGGCTGTCCTCACAGAAGCGTGTTCTCCGTGCTTAATAAGTTGAAGATACACGCAGCAGGCGATATTGGATGCTACACTCTCGGAGCAGTAGCACCACTTAATGTAATTGATACAACAATTTGTATGGGCTCAAGCATTTCACTCCTTCACGGAATGGAAAAGGCAAAGGGCAAGGAATACATAAAGAATTGGGTTGCTACAATTGGTGACTCAACCTTCCTTCACACAGGAGTAAACTCGCTTATCAATATGGTTTATAACAAGGCGAGTGGAACTGTTATGATTCTTGACAACCGTACAACAGGTATGACAGGACATCAGGAGCACGCCGCAACAGGAAAGACACTTAAAGGCGAGGATACATACGCAATTGACCTTGCTGAGCTTTGTAGAAGCATTGGTGTTCCAAGGGTTATAGAGATTGATGCATTTGATGTAAAGGGACTTGAAGCTACAATTAAGGAAAGCGTAAATGGCGATGAGCTTACAGTTATAATTGCTAAGGCTCCATGTGCACTTCTTAAAGGACAAAAATTCCCTAATGTATGCAAGTGCTCACCCGAGGAGTGCCGTAAGTGTGGAATGTGCTTGAAGATTGGCTGTCCAGCTCTTACTAAGCAGGCTGACGGAACAATCAAGATAGATGAAACAATGTGTAACGGCTGTGGACTTTGCATGAGCTATTGTAAATTCGGCGCTATCAAAAGGGTAGCAAGAGGCTAAGGGGGTAGTAGAATGAATATAATGGTAGTTGGCGTTGGTGGACAAGGAACACTTCTCACCAGCAGAATTATTGGAAAAACCGCCCTCAATGCAGGCTTTGATGTAAAGCTCTCCGAGGTACACGGAATGGCACAGCGTGGAGGTAGCGTTGTTACCTTCGTAAGATACGGCAAAAGGGTATACGAGCCCGTTTGCGAGGAGGGAAGCGTAGATGTGCTCATCTCCTTTGAGCGTCTTGAAGCACTAAGATACGCACACTTCTTAAAGCCAGATGGCGTTATGATAGTAAACGATACAAGAATTGACCCAATGACAGTTGTTATAGGCGCTAAGACCTATCCAGAGGGCATTTTGGAAAAGCTCGAAAAATCGCACACCCTCTACACAATAGATGGTGGAAAAATTGCCAAGGAGCTTGGAAATAGCAAGGTTCTAAACTCAGTTGTTTTAGGACTTGCAGCAAAGCATATAGGATTTAGCGAGGATGAGTGGCTCGAAACACTAAGAGCAACCGTTCCACCAAAGACAATTGAAATAAATACATCAGCCTTTAAGGCGGGATACGAAAGATAAGAGGCGATAAAAATGATTTGGAACAAGGAAATGGAGTGTATGTCGCGTGAGGACATGAAAAAGCTCCAAGGCGAAAGACTTGTAAAGCTTGTTGAATATGTTTACAACAATGTAGAGTTCTATCGCAAGAGAATGGATGAGCACGGCGTTAAGCCAAGCGATATTAAGGGCATTGAGGATATTACAAAGCTTCCATATACAACAAAGGATGACCTTCGTGATACATATCCCTTTGGACTTTTTGCAGCTCCACATTCTGATATTGTAAGAATACACGCATCCTCAGGTACAACAGGAAAGGCAACAGTTGTTGGCTACACCCAAAACGACATTGATGTATGGAGCGAGTGCGTAGCACGCTGTATGTCAATGGCAGATGTAACAAAGGATGATATTATTCAAATAGCATATGGCTACGGACTCTTCACAGGAGGCCTTGGTGCACATTACGGAGCTGAAAGGCTCGGTGCTATGGTAGTTCCAATGAGCACAGGTAACTCAAAGAAGCTTACAACAATGATGGTCGACTTCGGTGCAACCGCAATTGCCTGCACCCCCTCATATCTGCTTCACCTTTCAGAGGTTCTAAGAGATGAGGGCTTGCTCGACAAGATTAAGCTTAAATCAGCAATTTGTGGTGCTGAGCCTTGGACGGAGAAGATGCGTTACGAGATTGAAACAAGGCTTAATATCACCGCTCACGATATTTACGGTCTTAGCGAGATTATGGGACCTGGCGTAGCGTGTGACTGTAAGTATCACAGAGGACTTCATATCTGCGAGGACCACTTCCTTCCAGAGATTATAGATGCAAAAACACTTGAGCCTGTGGCTGACGGAGAGATTGGTGAGCTTGTATTTACAACAATCACCAAGGAGGGAATTCCTCTTATTAGATATAGAACAAAGGACCTTACAAGCATTACTCACGAAAAGTGCGAGTGTGGTAGAACAAGTGCAAGAATTTCTCGTTTCAGAGGAAGAAGCGATGATATGCTTATCATAAGAGGCGTAAATGTATTCCCAAGTCAGGTAGAGGCTGCTCTTATCAATGTAGAGGAGGTTACACCTCACTATATGATGATAGTAGATAGAGAGAACAATCTCGATACCCTTGAAATTCAGGTTGAGGTAGATGTAAAGTACTACACTGATGAGGTTAAGGGAATAGAGAAGCTCACAAAGAAGATAGCAACTGTAATTCAACAGGCACTTGGAATAAGCGCAAAAATTAGACTTATGGGTCCTAACTCACTCAAGCGTAGCGAGGGCAAGGCAGTTCATGTTATAGACAACAGAAAATTGTATTAAGGAGATTTTTAACTATGACAGTAAAACAACTTTCCGTATTTATCGAGAACAGAAGAGGTAGACTTGGTGAGGTTTTGAATGTTTTGAAGAACAACGATGTAAACATTCTTTCAATGAGCCTTGCTGATACAACAGAGTATGGTCTTTTAAGACTTATTGTAAACAATCCAGAGCGTGGCAGAGATGTTCTTCTTGACGCAGGCTTTTCAAGCATGCTCACCGAGGTTCTTATCATTAAGGTTCCACATGTAGCTGGCTCTCTACAAAAGATACTCACAATAATCGCAGAGAACGATATTGATGTTGAGTATATGTATGGTCTTTCAGTTGAGGCAAACGACGCTTCAATAGTTGTAAAGACAAACGCTCTTGAGCTTGCGTGCAAGGTTTTGAAATCAAGCCATATCGATACTATGAGCCCAGAGGAGCTATCAACCCTCTAATGCTATGATTATCGATTTTCACACGCACATTTTCCCAGATAAAATAGCGAGTGCGACAATTGAGGCGTTATCGAAAAACGCCTCAATTCCTGCACACTCAAACGGCACAGGCGACGGGCTTTTGGCTAAAATGGCTGAGGCAGGTGTCGATATTTCGATAAATCTCCCCGTTGTAACACGACCTGCACAAATAGATAGCGTCAATAGATTTGCCAGCCAATTAAATTCAACCGATTTTAAGGGGGGCAGAATTATTTCCTTTGCGGGAATACACCCCGATATTGAGGATATAGAGGGCACGCTTGATAAAATAAAGGAGCAGGGCTTTTTAGGAATAAAGCTCCACCCCGACTATCAAGGCACCTTCTTTGATGATGAAAAATATATAACCATTCTAAGACACGCCAAGGCACTTGATCTAATCACCGTCACTCACGCAGGGCTTGACGGAGCATTTATAGGCGAGCCGATAAAATGCACACCCCTTCGCACATTAAGGGTGCTTGATAGACTTGGCGGATACGATAAGCTTGTGCTTGCCCATATGGGAGGAAACGAGCTTTTTGATGAGGTGTATAGGGAGCTTGCAGGCGAAAATGTCTATTTTGACACCGCCTATGTGCTACGCTCAATGGGGCGGAGTGTGTTTGAAAAAATACTAACAAGGCATGGAGAGGATAAAATTCTCTTTGCTACCGATAGCCCTTGGCAGGACCAAGGGGAGCAGATTGAGGCTCTACGCTCATATGAGCTTGGTACGGAGCTTACAGACAAGCTTCTTTGTGGAAATGCAAAAAGGCTTTTAAAATTATAATAGAGGTTACTTATGTTTAATGAAAAAATGTTCGCTCTTGGAAACAAGCGCTCAATAATAAGAGAAATCTTTGAATACTGCAAGACAAGAGCTACTGAAATAGGCGCTGACAAGGTTTTTGATTTCAGTATAGGAAACCCAAGCGTTGAGCCACCAAAGCAGATAAGCGACACAATAAAGGAGCTTATCGAAAACGAAAACGCAGTTCTTTTGCACGGCTACACCTCGGCTCAGGGTGACCTTGGCACTCGTCAGGCTGTTGCAGATGATATAAATGCACGCTTTGGTGCAGGCGTTAGTGCAAATAATATTTATATGACCTGTGGTGCTGCCGCATCACTCACAATATCACTTCGTGCTCTTATGAATCCAGAGGACGAGTGCATTGTTTTCGCCCCCTTCTTTACAGAATATCGTGTGTTTATTGAGAATGCAGGAGGCAAGGTTGTAGTATCCAAGCCAATGGAAAAAACCTTCCAAATTGACATTGCTGATTTTGAAAGTAAAATCACCGAAAGAACGAGGGCTGTGATTATAAACTCACCAAACAACCCAAGTGGAGTTGTATATAACGAGGACACAATAAAGGCAGTTTGCGACACCCTTAGAAAAAAGGAAGAGGAATACTCTCACCCAATCTATCTTATCGCAGATGAGCCATATCGTGAGCTTGTATTTGATGACATAAGCGTTCCATACCTTATGAATTACTACAATGATACAATCGTGTGCTACTCATATTCAAAGGCACTTTCTCTACCAGGCGAGAGAATAGGCTATATCGCAGTTAGCCCTAAGGCTCAGGATAGCGTAAGCATCTATCTTGCAATATGTGGAGCAGGACGCTCACTTGGCTATGTGTGTGCGCCAAGCCTCTTCCAGCAGGTTATAAAGAGATGCATTGGTGCTAAGGTTGATGTTAATATCTACAAGGAAAACAGAGACATTCTTTATGGCGCTCTTACCAAATACGGCTACGAGTGCGTTGCCCCCGACGGAGCATTTTACCTCTTTGTAAAGGCTCTCGAGGATGACGCATATAAGTTCTTCGAGAAGGCAAAGGCTAAGGAAATACTCGTTGTACCCTGTGACGACTTTGGAGTAAGTGGATATGTTCGTATCGCCTACTGCGTTGACAAGCAGAGAATAGTAAACGCCCTACCCGCATTTAAGTCTCTTGCAGAGGAATATAAAAACAACTAAAATAAACGAAAAATCGCACCCTGTGTGCGATTTTTGCTTTTTAAGGCGTCTTTTTTTCACTCTTGGCACTTTTTGTCTTGACACAAAGCCCTATTTATGATAGAATAGAACATATTTATTTTAAAATAACGGGAGAGAAAAATGGAATATAAGTACAAAATTCTTATAATCATGATTCTTTACATGCTCGCTGTAATTGGAATAGGCATCTATTTCTTCAAGCGTGCTCAAAAGAGCTCTGAAAACTACTTCCTTGGTGGTCGTACACTTGGTCCTTGGGTAACTGCAATGAGTGCCGAGGCATCTGATATGAGTGGATGGCTTCTTATGGGACTACCTGGCCTTGCATATTGGTGCGGACTTTCAAGCGTATTTTGGACAGCGCTCGGTCTTGCAATCGGTACATATGTAAACTGGCTAATCGTTGCGAAAAGACTTCGTAACTACTCACAAATTTCAGGAAATGCAATCACAATCCCTGACTTTTTCTCAAATCGCTTTAAGGAAAAGAAAAAGGTTATCTTGGCTATTTCCGCAGTGTTCATCTTCGTATTCTTTGCAGTATACGCATCATCCTGCTTTGCAACTGTAGGAAAGCTCTTTTCCTCACTCTTTGGTTTTGACTATCACGCAATGCTTATTTTAGGTGCAATATTTGTAGTTGCTTATACACTTATCGGTGGCTTCCTTGCAGAGAGCGTATCCGACTTTATGCAGGCGATTGTAATGATAATAGCGCTTGTTACAGTTATTGGTGTTGGTGTCGTGAGATCAGGTGGCTTTGGCGAGGTAATCGAAAATGCAAAGGCAATCGACGGCTTTTGGAGCTTCTTCAAGACAGCAACTCCTGTAACAGACGCAAATGGCGTACAAATGTCAGTTGGTGGTGCTCCTCTCTTTGGCGAGGCAGGAAAATTCGGCTTTTGGAGCATTATCTCCGAGCTCGCTTGGGGACTTGGCTATTTTGGCGTTCCTCAGGTTCTTCTTCGCTTTATGGCTATTCGTAAGCCAAGCGAAATCAAGCGTTCAAGAATTATCGCAACCGTTTGGGTTGTTATCTCACTTGCAGCAGCAGTTCTTATCGGTGTAATGGGAAGAACTCTCGTTCCAACCTCTGACCTTCTTAACACAAAGGGTGGAGCAGAAAACATTCTTATCGTATTCTCCGAGAGCTTCTTGCCAGTGCTTATAGCTGGTATCATTATGGCAGGTATTCTCGCTGCGACAATCTCATCCTCAGACTCGTATCTTCTTATCGCATCAAGTGCCGTTTCAGCAAATATCTATAAGGGTATTATGAAGAAGGACAAGGCAGATGATAAGGTGGTTATGTGGATTTCAAGAATTACCGTTTTGGTAATCGCTCTTGCAGGAATCGTAATCGCTTGGGATAAGAACAGCATCATATTCAATCTCGTTTCATTCGCTTGGGCAGGCTTTGGTGCAACCTTCGGCCCACTTATGCTATTCTCGCTCTTCTGGAAGAGAGTAACAAAGCAGGGTGCAATCGCAGGTATGCTAACAGGTGGTATAAGCGTATTCCTTTGGGAGTTTGTATTCACTAAGCTCTTGGCTGAAAAGGTAGCATTCTTCGGCATCTACGAGCTTCTTCCAGCGTTCATTCTTTCAAGCATCGTAATCGTTGTAGTATCTCTCCTTACCAAGGAGCCTGAAAAGGAAATTATCGACGAATTCGAGCAGGCAAAAAATGGTATCCTCGAAGAGGAAGCAGTTGAGGCTTAATTGCAAAACAAAAATAGAGCAAGGTAATGGGTGATGCTCTTAGCGGGGAATTTGGAAAACACCGTTAAGTGCGAGTATCGCATTTGACTTGTCAAACGCAAATATGGGCTAAGCCCAAACCCTTATAACAACAGAAAGAGCAAACACGCAAGGCGTAAAAACCTTATGTGTCTGCTCTTTTTCTGTTAGTGAAGTTTTCGCTACTGCGAAAGTGAAGTTGTGCTACGCACAGTGAAGTTGCTCACAG
>JAZNYH010000023.1:0-7275 GCA_045594305.1 Eubacteriales bacterium
CTTTGCCGTCGTTGCGTTGCTGCATGTAAGAATATGCAGAAGATCGGCGTAATCGGTGCAAACGATCGTGGATTTGATACACATATCGCAAGTGCATTTGAGATGAAGCTTGCTGATACATCATGTATCGGTTGTGGACAGTGCGTAGTTGCATGTCCTGTTGGAGCACTTTATGAGAAGGATGATACCGCAAAGGTTCTCAATGCATTGGCAGATCCTACAAAGCATGTTGCTATCTGCGCAGCTCCTTCTGTAAGAGCTACTATTGGCGAGTGCTTTGATTATGCTCCTGGAACAGATGTTGAGGGTAAGATGGTTGCAGCTATGAAGGCTCTTGGCTTTGATGGCGTATACGATATGAACCTTACTGCTGACCTTACAATTATGGAGGAGGCAACAGAGTTCCTCGGCAGATTCAAGGAGGGCAAGAACCTTCCATTGATCACATCATGCTCACCAGGATGGGTAAAATACTGTGAGCACTACTTCCCAGAGTTTACCGACAATCTTTCAAGCTGTAAGTCACCACAACAAATGTTCGGTGCTATGTACAAGACATACTATGCAGCTAAGATTGGCGTAGATCCTAAGGACATCGTATTTGTATCAGCTATTCCTTGTACAGCTAAGAAGTTTGAGGTTACAAGAGATCATCAAAACGCAGCAGGTGTTCCTGATGTTGATGTAGCTATCACAACAAGAGAGCTTGCAAGAATGATTAAGCAGGCTGGTATCGATTTCAGAGCTCTTGCAGACGAGAAGTTTGACGATCCATTTGGTATTGGTTCAGGCGCAGGTGCAATCTTCGGTGCAACTGGTGGTGTTATGGAGGCAGCACTCCGTACAGCAGCAGAGGTTATTGAGGGCAAGCCTCTTACAAAGCTTGAGTTTGATGATGTTCGTGGTATTGCAGGCATTAAGAGAGCAACATATGTTCTCGGTGGCAAGGAAATCAAGGTTGCAGTTGCAAGTGGAACTGCAAACGCTAAGGAGCTCCTTACCGCTGTAAGAAACGGCGAGGAAAAGGTTGATTTCATCGAAATCATGGCTTGTCCTGGCGGTTGCGTAAACGGTGGTGGTCAGCCAACACAACCTGCGGTTGTTCGTAACAACCTCAATCTCCGTGAGCTTCGTGCAAGCGTTCTTTACACCGCTGATAAGAATATGGACCTTAGAAAGTCACATGAGAACTCAGCAGTAAAGAAGCTCTACGACGAGTACTTTGGTGAGCCAGGTAGCCACAAGGCACATGAGGTTCTCCATACAAAGTATGTAAAGCGTGGACTTTAATCTAATAAAATAACAAAAGCCTCTTGCAATCTCGCAAGAGGCTTTTTGCTATTCGAAAAACGACTTTAATCGACACATATAAGGGTATTTATATAATCATACCACCATTAACGCCAAGCACCTGACCGGTTATAAAAGATGAGCTATCATCGGCTAAAAAGAGCATAGCGTTTACAATATCCTCGCATGTGCCAAGACGCCCAAGAGGGGTTTCATTCTTTATTTGCTCAATATCCTCGACGCTTAGATGAGAATTCATATCAGTATCAATCGCACCGGGAGTTATACAGTTTACACGAATGTTAGATGGAGCAACCTCCTTAGCAAGAGCCTTGGTTAGACCAATTAGCCCTGCCTTAGATGCAGAATAATGCACCTCGCAAGAAGCACCAACCTCTCCCCACATTGAGGAAATGTTTATTATACAGCCATTCTTTCTTGATATCATAGAAGGCAAAACAGCTCGTGATGCATAGAACGCACTCGAAAGATTGGTATCAATCATTTTTTGCCACATTTCATCGGTAATATCAGTAAAAAGAGAAAACTCGGAAATACCCACATTGTTAATTAGAATATCTATTTTGCCAAATTCCTTTATAGCTCTGCAAATGGCATCGTTCATTTCCTTGGAAATGGATGCATCAGCCTTTATTGGAAGTGCACCACACTCGCTTGCAAGAGCTAACGCCTTGTCCTCGGAGTGTAAATAGGTGAACGCAACCATATAGCCACGCTTAGAAAATTCTCTTACTGCACAAGCACCTATGCCACGGCTTCCACCAGTTATAAAAGCAATCTTACTCATAAATAAAACCTCAATCAATTAATTTCAAAAGTATTTTAACACAATACTCCTAAAAAGTAAATATCTATTGACTAAAAATTACAATTATGATAAAATTAGTATAGCAAATATATAATATAGGAGATCGTTATGAGATTTTACGAAAACCCCAAAAAAACATGCGAAAACAGAGAAAAGCAAAGAGCCTACTATATTCCACAAAAAGAGGCGGAATATACTCTTTTAAACGGAGAATGGGACTTTGCATTTTTTGAGAATTCAGACCTTGTAGCCGAGCCCGACAAGTGGGATAAAATAGATGTTCCATCGTGCTGGCAGTTAAAGGGCTACGAAAACCCCAACTACTCAAATATCAACTATCCATTCCTTTGCGATATGCCATATGTACCCAATGTGAACCCAATGGGTATGTATGAAAGAGAATTTGTAATAGATGAGCTTAACAAGGATTTTTATATAGTTTTTGAGGGCGTTGCAACCTGTGCAGTGCTTTACATAAATGGACATTATGTTGGCTTTACACAAGGCTCACACCTTCAAGCAGAGTTTGATATAACAAAATATGTAAAGAAGGGCAAGAATACCATTCGCACCAATGTTTATAAATGGTGTGCAGGCAGTTATATGGAGGATCAGGACTTCTTCCGTTACAATGGTATTTTCCGTGATGTTTATCTTCTTTCTCGCCCAAAGGGACACATCAAGGATATCGACATAAAAACAAAGAGCAATAAGAAAATCATCGTAAAGACTGACAAGGTAGCAACCGTTAAGCTTTATGATGGCGAGGCACTTCTTGATACTAAGGAAGGCTCAAATGTTACCTTTGTTGTAGACAACCCAAAGCTTTGGAATGCAGAGGAGCCAAACCTTTATACAGTTGTTATAGAGTGTGCAGGAGAAACCATTACTCAAAAGGTAGGTATTCGCACAATTTCCGTGTCAAAGAAAAAGGAGCTCTTGATAAACGGAACTCCCGTTAAGCTCAAGGGAATTAACCATCACGACTCAACAAAGCTTAATGGCTGGTGTATGACCGACGAGGAAATTTATAACGATCTTGTGCTAATAAAGAGCCTCAATATGAACTGTGTTAGAACCTCGCACTATCCGCCAACACCGAAATTTCTTGAATATTGTGACGAGCTTGGTCTTTATGTAGTGCTTGAATGTGATAACGAGGCTCATGGTATTCTTCGCCGTAAGGCAAACATTAGTTATTCCTACGATATGGAGAAGGATGCATGGCCAATGAACCATCCTGATTGGAGAAACGAGCATGTAACCCGTATGGAGCGTGCTTATATGCGTGATAGAAACCATGCCTCTATTATAATGTGGTCAGTTGGAAACGAGTGTGGCTTTGGCGAGAATGGTATAGCAATGGTTGAATACCTAAGAGGAGTTGACAAGGAACGCCTTGTTCACTCGGAAAGTGCAAGCGGACTTGGAATGCACGAACACACAGATGTATTTTCAAGAATGTATCCCGATTTAAAGGAGCTTCAAAATTGGCTTGATCAAAAGACCTTTGACATTCCTGTTTATCTTTGTGAATATTCTCACGCAATGGGTAATGGCCCAGGAGATGTATGGCAATATATGGAATTGGTTCATAAATATCCTCAATTTATCGGTGGCTGTATTTGGGAATGGTGTGATCACACAGTGGTTGTTGATGGCGTACAAAAATATGGTGGAGATTTCGAGGGTGAGCTTACACATGATGGTAACTTCTGCTGTGACGGACTTGTGTTCGCTAATAGAGAATTTAAGGCTGGCACATACGAGGTTAAAAGTGCATATTTGCCATTACGCTTTGAATTTAAGGCTGGCAAGCTAAAAATCACCAACCTATACGACTTTACAAACCTTGAAAAGCATACAGTAAATTATAAAATCAAGGTTGATGGTATAATTGTTGAGGAAAAGGATTTAACCCTTAATATAGCACCTAAAAAGAGCGAAACCATCATTACCGACACAAATCCTACTGCCTGCAAGAATGGTGCAAGCATAGAGGTTACTCTCATTGATGAGTGTGGAAATGACCTTGGAACACTCTCACAGGTAATTAAATGCACAAGAATAAAGGAAGAAAAGAGCACAGCTCCACTAACACTTTGTGATGAGGGTGCCTATGTATATGCAAGAGGAGACAAGTTCGAATATCGCTTCAATAAACAGCTGGGTAACCTTGATAGCATCAAGATAAAGGGCAAGGAACAGCTTGAAGCTCCTATCAAGATAGGTGCATTTAATCCAATTATAGATAACCATAAAGGACTTATCGCTCTTTGGACAAATGAAAACATTTGGCAGGGAGAAAACCTTAATGTATCATTTACAAATGTACGCAAGGTTACTGTAAAGGATAATACAATCGTAGCAGAATGTGCATATGGTGGAATATCAAGACTTCCTATATTTATCTACAAGCTTAAAGTAACAATCTATGAAAATGGTCGAGTAAGCTTCGAGCTTAATGGCGATGTTAGAAAAGAGGCAATTTGGCTTCCACGCCTTGGCTTTGAAATTGCTCTTGATAAGAAAAATGAAGAGTTCAAATACTTTGGAATGGGTCCATATGAAAATTATGTTGACCTTAGCCACCATGTAAGGCAGGATTACTTTGCAAGTGATGTAGATAGCGAATATGTTCCATATGTAATGCCACAGGAGCATGGAAATCACTGTGGAGTAACAGTGGTAGAATTTGATAGCCTTCGCTTTGTAGGAAAAGATACCTTCAATCTTAATGTATCCAAGTATTCAATCGACCAAATTTGGAATGCTAAGCATACCGACGAGCTTGGAAGGTCATATGCAACACATGTAAAAATTGATTACAAGGTGTCTGGAATTGGCTCAGGCTCATGTGGTCCTTGGGTAATTGAAAAGTATCGTTTAACCGACAAAAAGATCAAATTTGCATTTGATATGGAAATTATTTAAAACAAGAAAAGAGCCTTTTAAACAAAGGCTCTTTTTGATTTTTATAAAATATTGAATTTTAAAATTCAAAAATTTATAGATTTTATAATTTAACATTTTGATAAAAGGGATTTTTTTAATCCTTGTTAATTCTTTCAATATGCTTTCTTGTGGCTTTGCTTGCGAGCAAAATGTTTATAATGATGTTAGCAATCACGATGGATAATCCACCTTGAATTAAATTGAAAGCGATGTTTAGCGAGGCACCTGCAAGGCTATGCAAAATTACAAAGCCCTCAAAGACAAAATAGCCTAAGGTCATTATAAGCTCAGCAACAATCGAGCCTGCAAAAATAGCAATTGGACGCTTGAAAATTTTGAGAAGTAGCTTGTATACATAATAGCAAGCAATAGCCATAGTAGCCTTGATAACTAATGTCGCAGGAGCATAAGCACCAAATCCGAGTAAAATGTCAGCAAGCATAGCACCAACTCCACCACAAATAGCACCATATATAGGACCTAAAATTATGGCACAAAGGATTATGAATGCATCGCCTAAATTTACATATCCAACAGCTGGCATTGGAATAGCAATAAAATATGTAGCGACAAAAATAAGTGCAACAAACATTGCTGAAAGAGAAATTTTATATGATTTGTTTTTCAAACTATCATCTCCTTAAATAAATATGGGAATATTATATCACAGCAATTGTTTTCGTTCAAGTGATTTTCACAATAAATTCACTTGATTTTGTTAACAATATGTGATACAATTTTTAACAAGAGGTGATAATATGTTTTTTTACATTGACTGGCTATACATTATTCTTGTTTTGCCTGCTGTGATACTTTCAATTATAGCGAGTGCAAAGGTAAGCTCTACCTTCAAAAAATATTCAACAGTTTATTCAGGCTCAGGACTTACAGGAGCGGAGGTAGCAAGGCGAATTTTATATGAAAACGGCTTGTATGATGTTAGAATAGAGGCTACGCACGGACATTTAACAGATCACTATGATCCAAGAACTAATGTTGTAAGGCTTTCGGAAAGCACTTTTTCAAACACATCAAGCGCCGCAATAGGAGTAGCAGCCCACGAGGTTGGACACGCAATTCAGCACGCAAATAATTATTTGCCATTGAAGATTAGAAACGCAATCATTCCGGCTACGAACATTGGCTCAAAGCTCTCAATGCCACTTATTCTTTTGGGCATAGTTTTGTCGGCCTTTGGACCTGTGTTTGCATATCTTGCGTATTTTGGCGTAGCATGCTTTTCTCTTTGCGCCCTATTTCAGCTTTTGACACTTCCTACCGAGTTTAATGCGAGCCGTAGAGCACTCAAAGCTATTGGCGAGTGTGGTATTCTAACAAGCGATGAAATGGTTGGAGCAAGGCGTGTTCTAAGTGCTGCTGCAATGACCTATGTAGCGGCGTTAGCAGTAACTCTTGCACAGCTTCTTAGACTTGTTTTAATTGTGGGAAGCCTTAATAATAGACGCAGATAAATTATATTAATAAAAATTTTCGAAAAAGTATTGACAAGCATCTCTCTTTATGATAAAATCATTAAGCCGCATAATGCTATGGTCGCAAATGGTATATCCTACCTGGCTTAGCGAGTTTTGTTGAAAGAGAGGTGCTTTTCATGTTTGCAATTATCCAAACAGGCGGAAAGCAGTACAAAGTAAACGAAGGAGATATTATCTTCGTTGAAAAGCTTGGCGTAGAAGAAGGCGAAGATGTTAAGTTTGAAAATGTTCTTGCAATTTCAAGCGACAACGGCTTCGTAGCAGGCGCTCCTTATGTATCTGGTGCTTCCGTAACAGCAAAGGTTGTTCGTAACGGTAAGGCAAAGAAAATTTACGTTATGAAGTATAAGCCAAAGAAGAACGAGAAGAAGAAGATCGGTCACAGACAGCCTTATACAAAGGTTCAGATCCTTGCTACCAACGGCTGATCGCTTCAGAATTACCAAAGTAAATGACTAAAATAGTTTTTTACAGAAGTAACGGAGTTTTTTATGGCTTCGAAGAATGCGGACACAGCGGCTATGCTGACGCCGGAGACGACGTTTTGTGTGCGGCGCTGTCTGCAATGACGATGCTCATCGTCAATACTATCGAGGTAGCTTACGCTTCAAACGTCGATTACAGTATAGACGAGGGGGCAACGAGGATAGTTGTCAGATCTAAGGCTGCACTACCCGAATTTGAAGAGGACGAGAGAAAGCGCTA
>JAZNYH010000024.1:0-27414 GCA_045594305.1 Eubacteriales bacterium
AAATGGGCGATTTACATGAGGATTGAAATATGGATTACCCATAGTAAAGTCGAGCATATCAATACCATTTGCTACAAGTATCTTGGAAAGCTCCTTAGCCTCGGTAAGGTCGGGAGTAATGCCCTCGCCCTTCTTAACGCCAAAGCCGTATGGATACTCAAAGCCATCATATATATTAAGTCGAGATGTGATTATAAAATCCTTACCAGTTGCTATCTTAGCGTCCTTAACTGCACCAGTCAAAAGGCGAGTACGGTTCTCAAAGCTACCACCATATTTGCCCTCACGCTCGTACGCACTAAGGATTTCGCTAAGTAAATATCTATGACAGCTCTTTATGTCAGCACCATCAAAGCCACATTCCTTAGCACCGATAGCACCCTTGACAAGTGCCTCTTTAACTGTGTCAAGATAATCATCAGTTACAATTCTTGACTTGTCGATAGGATTGTCCTTTTCAAATATAGGATTGTTGTATGCGATAAGTGGAGCAGGAGTGCCCTCGGGCTTGGAATATCTACCCGAGTGAGTTAACTGCATAATAACAATAGGCTCAAAGCCGTTTGCTTTAAGACACTCTTCCTTTATATCATTTACAATCCTTGAAAAATCGCTCTTTGTTTCGCTTGTGAGATACATTTGTCTTGGATTAGCACGGCCCTCACCGAGCACCGCAGTAGCCTCAAACCAAATAATACCAGCTCCACCTCTTGCAAAGCGAAGATATCTTCTCTTAGTTAGCTCATCAGGAGCACCAGCGAGCGTTCCGTCACAGCCCTCCATAGCCTGATAAACTATTCTGTTATTTACTGTTTTGCCACCAACCTTGATTTTTTCAGCAAGTGGTGAAATGTCCTCGGAATAGGGGAATGAAGCACCTGATTCCTCGCATATTTTCAAAAATGCGTCCTTGTTTTGAGCAACGACATATGCCATAACCAAAACCTCCTAAAAAATTACATATATAATAATTTTAACATTTTATAGTATATTTGTCAAGTATAATGCACGCATTAAAACGCACGAGAGGGGAATTTTTTATCATAATAAAATTGCCCAAGGACTTGACAATTAAGGCAATTTATGAGAAAATAAAGAAGGTAAGACAAAACCCCAAGGAGAACAGTATGAAAGCAATATTTATCGCAAACACAAAGTCTAATATTGATTATGTATATGGTCAAAAAAATATAGAGAAGATCGCCTCACTCGTAGACCTCGATCCTACCCCCTACTGTGAGGAGGATATAGTTGCAAGCCCTGAAAAATTCAAGGATGTGGAGCTTGCATTTTCAACATGGTCAATGCCGGGTGGAGGAGAGCTAAAATTGACCGACTATCTTCCAAGCTTAAAGGTGCTTTTCTATGGTGCAGGCTCGGTTAAGTATTTCGCTCCCGAGTATTTTGAAAAGGGTATAAAAATAACAAGTGCATATGCCGCAAATGCAATTCCGGTTGCAGAGTATTCGGTGGGACAAATCCTTCTTGCAAACAAGGGCTTTTTCCAAGCCTCGCTTATCGCAAAGGCAGGCGACTACGAGAGGGCAAATAAGCTCGCAGGAGCACACGCAGGCAACTATGATGCTAAGGTAGGCATTGTAGGAGCGGGAATGATTGGCAGAAGGGTAATAGAGCTACTTAAACCCTATAAGCTTGATATTTGCGTGTTTGATGTCTTTATGAGCGAGGAGCAGGCAAGGGAGCTTGGCGTTACAAAGTGTACCCTTGACCAAATCTTTGAGGAGTGCGATATTGTATCTAACCACCTTGCAAATGTTCCTGCAACTGTTGGAATTATGACAGGCGAGCTGTTTGCAAAAATGAAGCAAAACGCCACATTTATAAACACAGGTAGAGGTGCACAGGTTGATGAGGAGGGTATGCTTAGCGTGCTTTCCAAGCGTGAGGATATTTGTGCCGTGCTTGATGTAACAGTAGAGGAGCCACCCAAGGCTGATAGCGATTTCTTCAAGCTTCCTAATGTAATTCTCACCCCACATATAGCAGGTAGTATGTCAAACGAGGTAAGAAGAATGTCCGAGCTTATGATAGATGAGCTTGAACGCTATCTTGCAGGCAAGCCCTTTGAGTACGAGATAACTGCTGAAAAGCTTGCAAAAATGGCATAATGTGTCAATAAAACAACAAAAAGGACTTCAATCGAAGTCCTTTTTTAACTCACAACTCCACCTGATGGTGGTTCGGTTGGTGGAGCATAGGTGCTAAGACCAAAGCTTACGCTTATAGCCTCGTTTATTTGCCTCATATGTGCATCGTCAAGGTGACCGACCTGCTCCTTTAATCGTGTCTTGTCAAGCGTTCTAATTTGTTCAAGCAGAACCACAGAGTCCTTGCTAAGCCCTACGCTTGATGCATATATATCAATGTGTGTTGGTAGCTTTGATTTTGTTATTTTACTCGTTATCGCCGCCGCAATAACAGTTGGACTATATTTGTTGCCCACATCGTTTTGGACAATTAGCACGGGGCGAAGCCCACCCTGCTCAGAGCCTACAACGGGGCTTAAATCTGCGTAGAAAATATCTCCTCTTTTTATGTTCATTTGCTCTCTCCTATGTGTTTAAGTCGAATATATTGTTGACAGCTTTTCTATTTTTAAACAGAAATCTTCTATTATTAATATATTCCGTTCGCCAAAAAACGACAAGAAATTACCTTGACATAAGAAGAAAAAGGTGGTAAAATATCATATAATAAAGCGAAAGGACTCTGGAAAATGAAGTGGAGCGAAAAAATAAAGGTTAAATTTCACGAAACAGATGAGAACGAGGTAGCAAGCGTTTCTCAGATTTTCAAATATATACAAGAGGCTGCAATGTGTCAGCTCAACAATCAGCACCCATCGTATAGAGAGCTTTTTGAGCAAAAAAAGGCGTTTATTTTGAGTGCAATAAGACTTGAAATGCACGCACCAATACTTTCATATGATGAGATTGAATCTCGCTCTTGGGCGTGCCCAAGCCGTGGCTTTAACTTCGTTAGGTGCTACGAGATTGAAAGAGATGGCGAGATAATTTGCGAGGCACTCTCCAATTGGGCACTCGTTTCAATTGATGATAAAAGGCTCTGCAAGGTAGATGAAATCGATACAAGCAATTACTATATGGACGACGCACTTACCTTGGAGCGTCCTGCAAGGGTTAGAATACCAAGTGCCTTGCCTATGGTGTTGGTTGGCGAATATACAATTCAAAGAAGCGATATTGACCTAAATGGTCATATGAACAACACAAACTATCCAAGAATTATTTGCGATAGAATACCAAACGCAAATAAAATCCGTGTAAAATCAATAGGAATTTACTTCGCAAATGATGCAAAGCTCGATGAAACGCTCAAAATTTATATGTCTACAATCGATAATAGAATTTATTTTAGAACCGTAAGAGGCGATGGTAAGACAAATATCGAGGCTGAGCTTTTAGTTGAGGAAATATAAATAAAGGGCGACCAAGGATAGGTCGCCTTTAATAATGCAAAAAAGAGACTGTCAATTAAGACAGCCTCTTATTTTATTACTTAGATATAGGAGCGATAAGATCCATAAATGCAGCACGGTAGTTGAAGAATGGTGTACCGAAGCTTGTTGTTGCCTTAGCCTTTGATCTTTGGTGAGGGAAGTTGCAGTAGCCATTTGTTGCTGAGCCGTACTCAACATCAGAAGCGTAAACCTCAATCTCCTTGAGGTAAGCGTAGCCTGCATTGTTAGATGTGAATACTACACGAATATCATCTGTTACAAGGTCAGTGAAGTCGAACGCAACGATGTAGCTCTTAGAGGTTGTATCATATGATGTGCCACTTGCAATTGTCTTGTAGGTTCCATCAGCCTGCTTAGCTTGAAGATCAAAGCCGAGAACATAGTCGTCCTTAACCTTGTTTTCACGGTTATAGGTGATTGGGTTAGTGTAGTCGTATGTGATAACATCGTTGAAGTTAAGAATTACCTTAGTAACGGTAGCCTTCTTGCCATCAGGAATATTGAGAGCAATACCACAGTATTCGCCCTTTCCTAATTCGCCAGCATACCAAGCAGGGCTACTGTCAAGAATTTGACCGTCATTGATGTAGGAAACCTCGGAAATACCGATGTAATCAAATGCAGATGAGCAGTAAGCCTTTCCGTAGATAGCAATGTTACCAAGAGCAACAGATTGCTTTCTGTCGGTTGTCATCCAGCCTGCAAGGAAGATACACTTACCACCACCAGCGATAGTAGCGTTCATCTCAGAAAGCATAGCAGGCTTGCCGTTAAGACCAGTAAATGTAACCTTTATGCCACGAATATTTTCAAGGCAGTTAATATCATCGCCCTCAAAAATCGTTATCGCAGTGTTATCAAAGGATTTTGATGTGGTAATTGCTTTTGTTGCTTCGGTTTGCCATGTTCCATCATCTTGGAGTAGCTCAACCTCTATATTAAAGGAGTATACCTCTGAGGCACCGCCAAAGTCAAGAGTAAGATTTGTAATGTTATATGGCTTGTCAAACTCTGCCTTAATCCACTCACCATCAGTGGTGTTAGCAGATAGCCAAGCAGTAGATGCGACGTTGTCAGCACCGAATGCTGGGTATGAAGCAGGGGACTTTTGTGAGCTTGAAGCGTACATATGTCCACTAAGAGCAGCATTTGTTGAAAGCTCTGCATCATCTGGAACATCGAATGCAGGAACTACGCCCTTTCTACCAGTGATAATAGTTTCGAAAATAATAGGTGGAGACCATTGGTCTGAGTAGTCAAAGTAAACTCTGAACTTCTTTGTGTTGAGGTTGCCCTCTGGCAAAGGCTTATCAGGGTTAGCCTGATTGTACTTCTTAACCATCTCGTCAATATCCCACTTGATGATAATTGTACCGCCATTGTACTCTTTTTCGTTGTAAGTGTACTTGTAGATTTCAGCATCGTTGTTGTAAAGAGCAGGCAACTCATACCATTCACCCATAACGAGTGCTTGGAGTCTATATCTTGTGTTTGTGTTATGCTTTACAGCATACATAACAACAGACTCGATTTCCTTGTACTCTGAGTAACGATACTCAATCCAAGAGTCCTTAATATTAACTGATGGGTCACGACCTGGAGCGTTTGGACGCCAGTATTCATATCCACCAACCTCACAAGTAACACTATCAATCTTTCCGTCGATTGTGTACTTCGGAGCGGAATAGTAGTTCCACTGTGATGAAGCCTTCAAAAGTGATTCCTTTGAAATGTCATGAAACGCCTCTTCCTCTGCGGATGTTGAGAAAACAAAGCAGGGAACGATCATGAGAATACAAAGGATAAGAGCGATAAATTTTTTCATTTCATACTCCTTTGTGTACAAATATAAATTTCTTACATAAGCATTTTAACATATTGGGCGAGGTTTTTCAATAGTTTTTTGTAAATTTTTATAAATTATAATATAAAAATGAAGCCTAAACTATTCAAAATGTTGAAAAAATGAACAAAAGATAGCAATTTTAGAGAAAGCCGTATACTTTTTTTCAAGGATGCGTAAAATGATATTGAGCAAGCAACGCTTGCCAACAAATAGAGGCATCACAATCGCTGACCCCGTTGGGGCGATGTGATGCCTTTTGAATTATTTGAAGTATTCGATAGCCTCTTTTATGTTTTCTCTAATTTCAGCCATCATTTCATCAATAGATTCGAATTTCCTTTCCTCTCGCAGAAGCTTGTAAAAATTCACTCTAACATATGAGCCATAGAGAGCTCCGTCATATCCAATAATGTGAGTTTCCATATTTATTGTAGCACCGCTTTCAACAGTGGGGCGTACTCCGACATTTGTAACCGATGGATAAACATCCTCACCAATCTCGCACTCGGTGATATAAACCCCACGGCGAGGAATAACCTTGCCACTTGGAAAGAGCTGATTTATAGTTGGAATACCAATTTTACGACCAAGCTCCTTGCCATGCTCAACCCTTGAATAGATGCTATACGGACGGGAAATGAGAAGTAGCCTTTCAACATCGCCACTCTCGACAAGTCGCCTTAAATATGATGAGCTAAGAGTTATGTCATCAAGGGTGATTTTTTCGCAAATATTCACACATCCCCCACGGCTTTTGAAAAATTGCTCAAGCTCGTGCACTCCATATTCAGCACCACGCCCAAACCTGAAATTAAAGCCACAGCACGCACCAATAGCCCTCATTGAGCCGGCAAGTACCGAGCTTAAAAACTCATCTCCACTAAGCGAGCAAACATTTTCAAAATCCTCAATACAAAGGTAGTCAATTCCCACCTCTCGAATAGCCCTTATTTTTTCTTCAAGAGTGAAAATAGCACCCTCGCTTGCGTTAGAAAATGAATTTTTAGGAAGAGTGGAAAAGGTGTAAACGGCACTTTTTACGCCAAGGGATTTTGCAAGCCTGATGCACGATGAAAAAACCGACATATGTCCAAGATGAGCACCATCAAATGTACCAAGTGCAACAACTGTGCTGTCAGCAATTTCACATATTTGCATAGTTTTTAGGTCGTAAATTGTCATTTTGCCCCTCTCCCTTCATAAGCTCTATAACGATCATTTTAGTATAAAATCACGCCTTTTGCAATAAAAAATGAAAAAAATTCTTAAAAATTTCAAAATATTATATACAAATGAGAAAAAATATGGTATTATATTTTAGGTATTTGTAAAAAATGAAAGACTTCATGGAGGAAACAAATGAAAACCTTATGGCTTGGACAGGGCGGACTTCTCATAATCTCGGGAAGGCTTAAAATAGTTGTAGACCCTTACCTATCCAATAGTATGCGCTCGGTTGATAAAACAATGAAGCGTAGATTGAAAGTTAAAAAGAGCTTTTTGAAAATAAAGCCCGATATGATAATAATCACCAACTCGCACCCTGACCACGCTGATATGGTCACCTTGAAGAAATATCTTCATAAGACTAAAAAGGGCACGGTTGTTCTTGCATCTGAAAAGGCGTACGATAAGCTTTACAGAGAAAGAATTGCAGGAAGATACATAAACATTATGTTCGAGGAGGGTGATGAGTGGACACTCAAGCACATTCTCGTAAAGGGTGTTAGGTGTAAGACCGATGATAAAACAGCATTTGGCGTAATTATCGAGGATTCAAGCACAGGAAAGAGCGTATATGTGGCTGGAAATACCCTTTATAATAAGTATCTTGTTCAAGAGCTACCAAAGGGACTTGATGTTGCATATATTCCAATTAGTGGTCAATATAGCACTATGAATATGGATGATGCTCAACGCTTTGCCAAGGACCTTGAAGCAAAGGTTATTGTCCCCTTCCACTATGGAATGTTTGATAGAGTTGATCCTAAGGACTTTAATTGTCCAAACAAGGTTGTGCCTAAGCCCTACAAGGTAATTCCTGTTGATGCCGAATCACCCGAAACCCTTGCTCTTAGCGCAGAGGAAAGGCTCGCTCGTGGACTTGATGAAAAGCCTGCTAAGTATCCGGTTACCTACCGTCAGGCAGTAAGAGCGGAGAAGGCAGAGGAAAAGGCATTCCTTATGAGAAAGAAGCTTATCGACTCTCTCCAAAAATATGTTGAGTGCGATGATCCTACAATGACAGATGTGTCGCTAAATGCACCTAAAACAGGTACATATACCCCTGATGCGTGGTCGACTCCCGCAGAGAGCGTGGGCGAGACCTACACCCCAGCACCAGAGCCTGTATATGAGCCTACATATAGTGCTCCTGCATATGAGGAGAGCACACCAGCGTATAGCGAGGAAGCTCCTGTATATAGCGAGAGTGCTGACGCCTCAATTGGTGCTGACTCAGAGCCAATACCCGATACAACACCTGCAACCGAGGGCGAGGAGCCAATTGAATAAGAATAAAAACGGCAAAATTTGCCGTTTTTTTCTTTGCCTATTATTGAAATTAACAAAAGGTTGTGTTACAATTAATATATAAAATTTAAGGAGATTTGTATGTACACTTTTTCTAAGCTTGAAAAATACCTTGACACCATACTCGTAAGAGAAAAGGTGCCGGGCTTTGACTGCCTTGTAATCCACGACGGTAAAGAGGTATTTAGATATATAAAGGGAATGAAAGACAAGGAAAATAATATTCCTATGAATGGCAAGGAGCATTATTATATTTACTCTGCCTCAAAGGTTATTACCTGTGCCGCAGCCCTTCACGCAATGGAGGAGGGACTCTACCTTCTCAATCAACCTCTTTGGTGGTATATTGGCGAGTTTGCAAATTGTAAGGTTAAGACCTATGATGAAAATGGCAATATGACACTCAAGCCAGTTGAAAGCCATATAAGAATTTGCGATTTGTTTTCTATGACCGCAGGCTTTAACTATGACACGAATTCACAATCAATAAAGGACGCAGTTGCTAAAAATCCAAAGGCACCAACCCTTGAAGTCGTAAAGGCGATAGCTAATGAGCCACTTGATTTCGAGCCGGGCTCAAAATGGCAATATAGCCTTTGCCACGATGTTTTGGCAGGCTTTGTCGAGGCTGTTACGGGCGTGCCCTTTGCAGAGTATGTAAAAAAGGTAATCCTTGATCCACTTGGAATGAATGATACCTATTATCATCCACCTAAGGAGGTATATGATAATATCTGCGCTCAATATCGCTTTGATTATCAAAACGGTATACCCGTACGAGTTGAAAAGAAAAATGCATATATCTTTGGCGAGGAATACGACTCAGGCGGAGCAGGAATTGTAACCACGGTTGAGGACTACGCTAAGTTTGCCGCAGCTCTTGCTAACTTCGGAGTTGGTACAAATGGAAATAGAATACTTTCCAAGGCAAGCGTAAACCTTCTTAGGTCAAATACTCTATCCCCAAGTGCACTTGAAGAATTTACAAGTGGTTGGGAAAACAACATAGGCTATGGCTACGGCTTTGGCGTGCGTACCAAAATGGGTGTTGGCAGAGGAGGAGACCTTTGCTCTGTCGGTGAGTTTGGCTGGGATGGCGCAGCAGGCTTTCTTATCTCGGTAAACCCCGATAAAAAGCTCGCCGTTGTATATGGACAGCAAATGCTCGACCCGCATAACCATATAATTCACCCAAAAATCAAAAACATAGTTAATCAAATAATCGAATAATGGAAATGAAGCTTAACAAGCTCCCGTTTGAACAAATTCTCTCGGGAGAAAAGACCGTTGAAATTCGCTTGAATGATGAAAAACGCTCCCAGCTACGAGAGGGTGATAAAATCACCTTTATTAGCAGAGAAGACGCTCGAAGCATACAGGCAGAGGTCGTAGCACTTTATAAATATCCAACATTTTTGGAGCTTTTCAAAGCCCCACTTCTTGAAAAGGGTGGCTTTGGTGATATGACACCCGAGCAGGCGTGCGAGTGTATGCGTAAATACTACACCATAGAGCAGGAGCATAGGTACGGAGTGCTTGGCATAGAAATAAAATTAATATAAAAGGAAGAAACAGAGTAGCACCCGCCATCGAGGCTGAGTGCAGGGGGACGAGATTTTCTCGCCCCCTTTTGTATTGTGGTGAGTGCCTTGCGGTGGATGCTCGAGCACTCTCTTTTTTGCTCCAAATCTAATTCAACGGCAAACCTACCTGCTATCTATAAGTGCAAAAAAATAATCACTCACGCAAAAGAAAAAATGCCACGACTTGGGGTGTGAATTTTGGCAATTGTCGGTATTCATTATTGGTGAAAATGCCGAATTTTTATTAAAAAACCTTAAAAAATATTTAGTTAGTAGTCTAATTAATTTTGTGCAAATATCACAAAATCATTTTTTACACTTGTCAATTAATGAGGTGTGGACAAATCCACCTCGAAACGGTGGAAAAGTGTGGAAAACTCCGTGGAAAGAGTGAAAAACTCGGCGTTTGAGCCAAAATTTATCCACTTTTCCACACATCAAAAGCGTGGAAAACTCAATTTTTTGTGTCGAAATTCCACATTTGCCAAAAATGAGATGTAGAATTTTTGAAAAAATCAAAAAACTACTTGACAAAAAAATATGCAAAAAAGGGGTGAATATTTGCAAAAATGGGGGTGCAAAAACTGACAAGTTGCACAAAAAGTCCACAACCTCGCTCTGCAAAAGGCTTTGTCACCAAATCGCTCTAAAAATGACCACCGAAAGGCAGGTGCAAATAACAAGAGAAAGAGATAGACTTTCCAAAAAAATAGGGATTTGAGTAACAGCCAAAAGCACCTGATACTCTCCCTCGGGATAAATTAGCACCTTCAATGCAAAAAGCGAGCAGGCAAGGATTAATATGTAGCAAAGCTTGATAATATTTATCGTATGTAAGGGCGAAATAATAGCCCCTTGCTTTTTCATAAAATCACCTCAAAATAAAAAATCTTACTTTCAATATTTTAGCGTATAATACGCATTGTAGCAAGGCTAAATTTTTGCCTAAAAAGGTATAATTATGCAATTTATTCAATTCTTGAAAAAATTCAAGAAAAATTGTCGAAAAATAGCAAAAAATTCCTTTATCCATGCACATCTTGGGAAAAAGATTAAAAATTTGATAAAACAGCACATACAATCCCGAATTGGTGGTGATTGATATGCGACAAAGGCAAATAAGGCTCTTGGAAAATAAGCGACAAATTCTAAGACTCGATAAAGATAAAATTTACTTGGTGGAGCTGTGTAGACGGGGCAAAATTATAAAACGCACTGAGTGCAAAATCCCGTTAGCTACAAAAAGAAAACAGCTTCTGTTTAATAAAATTTCACGCTATGGTACAGATGTGTGTGCATTATGTGAAATAATACTCGATAATGTGTTGAAAAGGTGAAAAAACACCCGTTCAACACATTTTTTGTAAATAAACTATTGATTTTTTTATACTTTTATAGTAATATTATTTTTAATAACTCTTAAAAATTTAATGTGGAGGAAGCCTTGGAAAAAAGAATTGAGCGTGCCGTTTTAGAGTGCAAGCTTGATACGGCGTACGAAAAAGTAATAATCGGCTTTTCGGGCGGAGCAGATTCCTCTGCGCTTCTGCATTATTTTGCCAAGAGAGCTAAGCGTGTGGCGTGTGTCCACATTAATCATATGATACGAGGCGCTGAGGCTGATAGAGATGAGGCGTTTTGTAGAGCCACCTGCGAAAAATATGGCGTTGAATTTATCTGTCATAGAATAGATATTCCTAAAATTGCTATCGAGCGTGGACAGGGAATAGAGGAAACGGCAAGGCAAGAGAGATATCGTGTGTTTTATAGCGAGCTTGAACGACTTGGCTTTGACGCTATTTTGACTGCTCATAATGCAAACGACAACGCTGAAAGCGTTATCTTTAACCTCGTAAGAGGAAGTGGAGCAAATGGTATATCGGGAATTAAGCCGATAAACGGCAGGGTTCTTCGCCCCTTGCTTTATGCGACAAGAAAGCAGATTATTGAGTATTGTAGCAGAAATGGTATTGAATATGTTACCGACTCGACAAATGCCGATACGGATTACACAAGAAACTACATAAGACACAAGGTAATTCCATCTCTTAGCGAGCTTAATCCATCGCTCCTTGATGCGATTTTGAGGCTTAGCACAGCCCTTCGCTCTGATGAGGAGCTGATTTCCTCTCTTGCACAGGATTTTGTGGCTGAGAAATGCAAGGACGGAAAAATCCCACCCGAGGCTATACAAGGGCTTCACGAAAGCGTAAGAGTGAGAGCTCTAAAAATGCTCGCAGGAGAAAATCTTGATAGCAAGGCTATTTATGCCTGCCTTGATTTTATACCAAGGAGCCATAGTGGTAGCGTTATCAATCTATGTAATGGCATTTCTCTTAAAAGAGAAAGCGAATACCTTATGTTTATTAAAACAAGCGAGCTTGACGAGCTTGAATTTAATATACCATTAAAAAAGGGGCTAAACGACCTGTCCCCCTTAGACCTTGTGCTTGCACTTGATACGGATGAGGTGCCAGATGGGTATGAATGTGTGCTTGAAATCTCATTTAATGCCAAAAGCATAAGTGGCCCATTGTATGCCCGCTCACGAGCTGAGGGAGATACAATATGTCACGGCAAGCTTACAAAAAAGCTTAAAAAGCTATTTTGTGAGAAAAAAATACCCTCGCACAAAAGAGATAAGACACCAATTATTTGCGATGATAACGGAATTGTCGCAGTTGCCAAGGTTGCCATAAGAGATGGAGCTAAGGGCAAGGATATAAAAATAAAGCTTTATGAGAGAGGTACAAGGAAATGTTAAACGATATTAAGGAAATTCTGCTTACCGAGGCTGAGCTTGATGCCTTGACTACAAAAATAGCAGAGCAAATTGACAGAGATTACGCAAATAGAGATAAAAGGCTACTTCTTTTGGGTATACTTAAAGGTAGCGTTGTGTTTATGTCCGACCTTATGAAAAAGATAAAACGCCCTGTTGAAATTGACTTTATGAAGGTATCCTCATACGGAGCAGGCACGGAAACAACAGGTAAGATAAATATAATTCTTGACCTTCATAGAACAGACCTTACCGAAACAGACATTCTCGTAATTGAGGATATTATAGATAGCGGAAGAACGCTTTCATATCTTGTTGAATATTTAAAGCTTAGTGGAGCAAGCAGTGTAAAGACCTGCACGCTTCTCGACAAGCCATCAAGACGCCAGGTTGAGTTTGAGCCAGACTACACAGGAGCAGAAATTCCCGATAAGTTTGTTGTTGGCTACGGGCTTGACTTTGCTGAAAAATATCGCACATTACCCTTCGTAGGCATTTTAAAGCCTGAGGTGTACGAATAATAGGAGGAAATAAATGAAACAGAAAAAAAGTGGTATTATAACTCTCATATTTTATGTAGTGCTAATAGGGCTTATAATATTCGCAATCGCATCACTCTTTTCAAAGAATGAAAGCGAAGAGCCATTTACCTATGGCGACCTTCTTTTGAGCTTTGAAAACAATCAGGTGCATAGCTTTGTCTTTGATGAAAACGATTATCAAATCACCCTCAAGCTTTATACCGACAAGGAGGGCGAATTTAAGACACAATCCTATGTATTTGCAGTAACTGACTACAATCGCTTTTTCTTCTATGGAGATTATGAAAAGGCACTTGAAAATTACGAGGCACTTGGTGAAGAGTCAAGATTTGTCCTTGAGGATGTGCAAATAATCCCCGCAAAGGAAACACCTTGGATTATAGCAAATCTCCCAATGATAATATTGGTGCTTTTGTTTGTAATCTTTATGGTATTCTCACTCCGTCAAGCAGGTGGAGGAAAGATGAGTGGCTTTGGCAAGTCCAAGGCAAGAAACGCATCTAACGATAGCAAAAAGGTTCGCTTTACCGATGTCGCAGGCTGTGATGAGGAGAAGGAGGAGCTTGAAGAGGTTGTTCAATACCTCAAAAACCCCTCAAAATTCACACAGCTCGGTGCGAAAATACCTCACGGTGTGCTTCTTGTAGGCCCTCCAGGTACAGGTAAAACTCTCCTTGCAAAGGCAGTTGCAGGTGAGGCAGGAGTTCCATTTTACTCAATGTCAGGCTCTGACTTTGTTGAAATGTATGTAGGTGTGGGTGCGTCTCGTGTGCGTGACCTCTTTGATAACGCAAGACGCTCAAACGCAGCGATAATCTTTATAGATGAGATTGACGCAGTAGGTAGACAGCGTGGAGCAGGACTTGGCGGTGGACACGATGAAAGAGAGCAAACACTCAATCAGCTCCTTGTTGAAATGGACGGCTTTGACGGTCACTCTGGCATAATCGTAATGGCAGCAACTAACCGTCCTGATATACTTGATAACGCACTTTTAAGACCAGGTAGATTTGATAGACAAATCACAGTAGGCTACCCTGATATCAAGGGGCGTGAGGATATTTTGAAGGTTCACGCAAGAAACAAGCCCTTTGAGGGAAGCGTAGATATGCACAAGGTTGCTCAAACAACCGTAGGCTTTACAGGTGCAGACCTTGCAAACCTTCTTAACGAGGCAGCCCTTCTCGCAGCAAGACGAGGCAAGTCCCTTATTGGAATGGCAGAGATTGAGGATGCTATGATAAAGGTTACAGTTGGTACTCAAAAGAGAGCAAAGAAGATGAGCGAGAAGGAAAGACGCAACACCGCCGCACACGAGGCAGGACACGCAATTCTCTCACACATTCTCCCATCTCAGGACCCTGTAAGACAAATTTCTATAATCCCAAGTGGAAGAGCACTTGGATATACTCTCACACCACCTGTTGAGGATAAGTATAGCGAATCCAAGCAGGAAATGAAGGAAAGAATAGCTATGATGCTCGGTGGAAGAGTTGCTGAACAGCTTTGCTTTGGCGACTACACAGGTGGAGCGTCAAATGATATTATGAGAGCTACACAGGTAGCAAGAAAAATGGTTACTGTATACGGAATGAGCGATGAGCTTGGAACAATCCACTTTGGCTCAGACCATTCAAGCGATGCAGTATTCCTTGGCAGAGATTTCAACTCTAACCCAGATTACTCTGAGCAAACCGCAGCAAAAATCGATGAGGAGATTAAGAAAATCATCGATGAGGCATACAAGCTTGCTTGGGATACTCTTACAGAGTATAGAGAAAAAATCGACTTTATTACCGAATTTCTACTTCGCAACGAAATTATGGATGATGAGCAATTTATCGCAGCCATGGCAGAGGATGCTACCATGGAGGGCGTAGAGGCGCTTGTAACCGAAAAGAAGCGTAGAAGCGAGGAGGAAAACAAGCGTAAGCTTGAGGAAATCGAGGAAAGAAAGCGTCAAGAGGAGCAAAGACGCCGTGAGCTTGAAAAGGCACTCGGTATAAGCGACGATGACGAAACAGCCGAGGGAGTGCCCGAAATTGAGGCTCCAAAGGCAACAAATTCCGATGAAAATCCAAGCGACGGTGAGGGTGATGACACACCAAGTAGCGACACTCCAACCGACGAAACAAAATAATAAGCAACAAAAATCCGCCAGCTCGGCGGATTTTTTTGTTTAAATTTAGGCTCAATTCCACTCTTTAAGCCTAACGAGAAGAATTTTTATGCAAAATGCACAAAAAACGCCTTCAAAAGTTGTGCTATTAGCCGAAAATGCTCAAATTGCTTGACAAAAGGCTTCATATATAGTAAAATGAATATGTAAAACTGCAAGGTTAACTTGCAAAAGAGAAAGGAAATTTTGACTTATGAAGAAGAGAATATTTTTAATGTTCCTTGTTTTAGTCACACTCGTAATGGTGCTCGCTTCCTGTGGACACGATTGCGAATTTACGGTTGACCAAAGCCTAAGCAAGGCTCCAACCTGTACTGAAGAGGGTATCGAAATATCCAAATGTGGAGAATGTGATGAACAGCGAACAAAAATTCTCCCAGCTCTTGACCACGATTGGTCAGAGACAACAGTAGCTCCAACCTGTACAACAGGTGGATACACAAGAAAGACCTGTTCAAGATGCTCTGTAACAGAGGACATCAACAAGGTTGATCCAATCTCACATACATATGTAGACGCACCTGAGCTTCAACAGGCTCCAACCTGTACTGAGAAGGGCTATGATGTTGAAAAATGTACAGTCTGTGGTGCAACACATAAGAAGGCTGGCGGTCTTCCTGCAACAGGACACACCTATGTTGAGCAAATCGACTGGGCAAACAACATTGAGCCTGACTGTCAAACAGCAGCATCTGGCTGGAAATATGAAAAGTGCTCAGTATGTGGAGAACCAAACCCTGAGGTTGTTAAGACTCCTATTACATATGCAGTAGGCGAATATCCATGTGACCTCGTTCATGACGACGCTCACTTGGTTGAGCCACCAACACCTGCAACCTGCCAAACAGTAGGCTACTCAATTTGGCAATGCTTGGTATGTGGAAGAACAGAAAAAGTTACAACTGCTGAAAAGAAGAGCTGTGACTTCTCACAACCTGGTCAGGTTATTGTAGAGGCAACCTGCTACCGAGACCGTGTTGAGCTTCGTACCTGTGCTTATGCAGACCATACAGTAAACAACACAAGAGAAGAGGCTATCCCTGGTATGCGTCCTGCTCATGTGCCTAATGTTACAAATGCAGACTGTGCAACAGACAAATATTGTATCAACTGTGCTGAGCATGTAGTTGGTGCGGGCGTTGTTCCAACTGCTACTGATTTCTTCGCATGTCCAAATCCTAATGATGAGTATTGTACATTCTGCTCATTCGAATCAAAGATTCACTTCTATGCACCAGCAACAGGCGAGCATAGTGGCGGAGTAACAAGAACAGTTAACCCAACATGTATGCAGATTGGTAGAAACTACCACACCTGTACAAATATGATTGAAAACGGAACAAAGACCTGTGGCTTTGAGTATTCAAAGGATGAGGATATCATTCCTATCGATCCAACTGCTCATAAGTATGGTGATACCTATGACCAAGAGGGTGGCGGGGATAAGATCAATCCTGCAACCTGCGTAACATACGCATTCAAGTCAAAGACCTGTGAAAACTGCGATGAAAACGATGTAAGATGTACAAGTCAAATCACAGAAGATGTTCCATCTCTCGGTTATGCTCCTCATACATTTACAAATGCTGAGCATGCAGGAACAATAATTTGTGAGAACGAGAATTGTAAGCTCGCACTTTACGACTCAACATATTCTAAGGATGTTGTTTACGAAACAGAGGAAAACCAATATGAGGACTTCGGAGACAACTCTGAGCTTACTGTAACCATTACAGGAACTAAGTCAGAAACTGATGGCTCTGGAAATCCAATAGATACACATACTGTTCTTAACAAGACAACAACAAGTGCATCTCTTACTGCAACAGCAGGTGCTGATGGCATCACCAATAACATTGTAGTTATCTACATTGAAAAGACTGGTGATATTGATGTTACTGTTGAGGTAAATGGCGAAGCTAAGACAATCGATGCAAACGGCTATGTTCACCTCAACGCAACAGAGATTGATGTAACAAGCATTGAGCTTACTGCTTCAACAACATCTGACACAGCAAGTGCAAAGGTTTACTTCTATAGCACAACCATCACACAAGCAGTTAATCCATAATAAAATAAAAGGTCCGTAGGAGCTTCCTACGGATCTTTTTTTGCTTTAAAGTGAAAAACTTAAAATTTGACAAAAACAAATACCATTTTTTTGCTCTCAAAGGGTTGACTTTTTAAATGCACGGGTATAAAATATTATTATATTATAATGGGATAATGTTTATCGAGCATTAATTTGCTCGTAGGGAGGACATATGAGTAAGCTTGATGAGGCGAGAAAAATAATAAACGAGGTCGACGCAGAAATGGCGCTTCTCTTTGAAAAGAGAATGCACGCAGCCGAGCTCGTGGCAGAGCATAAAAGAGAAAATGGACTATCCATACTTGATAGTGCTCGTGAGGCAGAGCTTATAAAGAAAAACTCTGAATATATAAAGGATCAAGCAATACGAGAGTATTATGTTGAGTTTTTGAAGGACACTATGAGAATTTCACGCTCATACCAATCAAGGCTTAACGAGGGAGTAAGGGTTGCGTATAATGGCGTGCCAGGTGCGTACGCATACATAGCAGCAAAGAAAATGTTCCCCGAGGGTATTCCCGTATCCTACAAAGACTTTACAAGTGCATATAAGGCAGTTGAGAGTGGTGAGTGTGATATTGCAGTTTTGCCAATCGAAAACAGCTATGCAGGCGATGTAGGAACAGTAATGGATCTTATTTTCGCAGGCTCTCTATATGTAAATCAAGTAATAGACCTTCCAATAATTCATAACCTTATTGCACCAAAGGGGGCAAGCCTTGGTAGCATTAAAAAGGTAATAAGCCACTCGCAGGCACTCTCACAATGTGCAGAGTTTATTCAAAAGCACGCCTACGAAAGTGAGTCCTATTCAAGCACAGCCTCAGCTGCAAAGTGTGTTCAAGAGGCAAACGATATTACCCTTGGTGCTATCGCATCTGATGAAACTGCAAGAATTTTCAATCTTGAAATAATAGAAAGCAATATAAACACAAGCAGAAGCAACACAACAAGATTTGCCGCATTCTCACGCTCACAAAACACAATATCCGACACAAAGAGTAGAATGAACGACCACTTTATTCTTACCTTCACAGTTAAGAACGAGGCAGGAGCATTGGCAAAAACCCTTGATATTATTGGTGCGCATGGCTTCAATATGAGAAATCTTCGCTCACGCCCAATGAAGGAGCTTTTGTGGAGCTACTATTTCTATATCGAGGCAGACGGAAACATCAATACAAGAGACGGCAAGGAAATGCTTAGAATACTTAGTGCAACCTGCGATAAATTAAAGCTCGCAGGCACATATACGACACAACAATAAGAGGTAAAAAATGATAATTAGAGTAGAGCTTGGCGAGCAGAGCTACGATATAACCTTAGAGCGTGGAGCACTTGCACACGCAGGTAAGGTATTTAAGCTTGATCGCAAGGTGCTAATAGTTACCGATAGTGGTATCCCGTGCGAATATGCTAAGAAAATAGCAGAGCAATGTAAGGAGCCATTTATCGTAACAATACCACAGGGTGAGGCAAGCAAATGCTTTGAAAACTATTCAATGCTTTTGTCAGTGCTTGTTGAAAACGCCTTCACTCGTACAGATTGCGTCGTCGCAGTAGGCGGTGGCGTGGTTGGTGACCTTGCAGGCTTTGTAGCATCAAGCTATATGCGTGGAATAGACTTTTATAACACCCCAACAACCCTGCTTTCACAGGTTGATAGCTCAATCGGTGGAAAGGTTGCAATCGACTTTAAGGGCGTTAAAAACATAGTTGGCGCATTCTATCAGCCAAAGGCAGTTTTGATAGATCCCGATACACTAAAAACTCTCGATAAAAGACAGCTCAGCGCTGGACTTGCAGAGGCAATAAAGATGTCAATTTGCTTTGACAAGGAGCTTTTTGAGCTTATTGAGGACTCAACCAATATCGAGGGCGACATTGATACAATTATTGAAAAATCACTCAAAATAAAGAGAGATGTGGTTGAAAAGGACCCCAAGGAAAAATCCCTTCGCCGTGTCCTTAACTACGGCCATACAATCGGTCACGCAATAGAGAGCGATTGTACTCTCGGCACTCTTCTTCACGGAGAGTGCGTAGCACTTGGTATGCTTCCTATGTCCTCTAAGCAGGTTAGACAAAGGCTTATCCCTGTGCTCAAAAAATACTCGCTACCAACCGAAATAAGTGTAAATGCAGACGCACTTATGGACTTTATTGTAAGAGATAAAAAGGCAATTGGCAACGAGGTCGTAATAGTTTATTGCGACACACTCGGTAGCTTTGAAATGAAGAGAATAAGGCTTGCCGAGGTTAGAGATTTTATAACAGAGGTATTTTAAAATGAAAAATACATTCGGTCAAAGCATAGCTGTTACCATCTTTGGCGAGAGCCACGGAGAGGCAATCGGTGCAGTTATCGACGGTCTTTGTGCAGGTGTTGATATTGATAGAGAGTACATAGATGCTCAGCTTTCAAAAAGACGCCCACAGGGTAAAACAGACACATCTCGTGTCGAAAAGGATGAATATAAGATACTAAGTGGCGTGTTTAATGGAAAAAGCACAGGCACACCAATAGCGATTGTAATTCCTAACGAGAATACAAGAAGCAAGGATTATAATTATGGTATTCCTCGCCCCTCGCACGCAGATTATAGTGCATACTGTAAGTATCACGGATACGAGGATTATCGAGGAGGTGGACACTTCTCGGGCAGAGTTACCGCAGGCATTGTTGCCTCGGGTGCAATCCTAAAAAAAGCCCTTGAAGCAAAGGGAATTAAGATAGGCACACACATTTTGTCGTGTGCAGGTGTGAATGATAGAGAGTTTGATAATATCGACAAGGATATCGACACACTCTCAGCCCTTTCGTTCCCAACGCTTGATGAGGGTGTAGCTGATAAAATGATTGAAAAAATCACCGAGGCAGGTGCACAGGGTGACAGCGTGGGTGGGGTTTTGCAGACGGCAATCCTTGGCGTCCCCGCAGGAGTTGGCGAGCCTTGGTTTGATAGCGTAGAGAGCCTTTTGTCACACGCTTTATTTTCAATAGGTGGAATAAAGGGAATTGAGTTTGGGGCAGGCTTTAAGCTCGCACAAATGAGAGGTAGCGAGGCAAATGATGCCTTCTGCCTTGACAATGATAAAATTGTAACAAAAACTAATAATAATGGTGGCATAAACGGTGGAATAACAAACGGAATGCCAATCACCTTTAACCTCGCAGTAAAGCCTACTCCATCAATATCAATTGAGCAACAGAGCGTAAGCTTTATCGATAAAACAAGAAAGAGTCTTAAAATCACGGGCAGACACGACCCTGCAATTATAAGGCGTGTAGCAGTTGTAGTAGATAGCATATGTGCTATCGTAGTTGCCGATATGCTTGCACAAAGATTTGGCACAGACTACCTTGCATAATCAAAGGAGAAGAAATGAAATACGGTCTTATAGGAGAGCATCTTGGACATAGCTTTTCAAAGGAAATCCACGAGGGAATTGCAGATTATGAATACGAGCTTTGCGAGCTAACACCGAGCGAGCTTGGACCATTCCTCTCAAACCCCTCGTTTAATGGAATAAATGTAACAATTCCATATAAGGAAAAGGCTATTCCTTACCTGTATTATATCTCAGACAACGCAAAAAAGATTGGTGCAGTAAACACAGTAAAGAACCAAGACGGCAAGCTCTATGGCTATAATACCGACTATATGGGAATGAGAGCACTCATTCTTAGAAATAATATCGACCTAAGAGGCAAAAAGGCTCTTATCTTAGGTGGAGGTGGAACCTCAAAGACAGGCAGAGCCGTGCTTACAGACCTTGGAGTGTCTGAAATTGTAAGAGTTGGCTTGCCTGCTGAAAGCCCTGATGTAACCTATGATGAGGTTGTAGCAAGGCATAGTGACGCAGAATTTATCCTTAATACAACACCTGTTGGAATGTATCCTAAAAATGAGGGTAAAATAATAAATGTCAGCGACTTTCCTAATCTTGTAGGACTTATAGATGTCGTATACAATCCCCTTCGCACAAATCTCGTGCTTGAAGCAAGAGAAAGAGGCATACCCTCTGAGGGCGGACTTTATATGCTCGTATCTCAGGCAATATACGCCTGCGAGATATTTACAGGCGAGAAAATAAGCGAGGATGTGTGCAAAAGCACCTTTGATAGGCTTTTTAAGCAAAAGGAAAATATCGTTCTTATCGGTATGCCATCATCAGGTAAGAGCACAGTAGGAAAACACCTTGCACAGGCAATAGGCAGAGAGCTTGTTGACACTGATGAGGAAATTATAAAGAAAATAAATATGCCAATTGCCGACTATTTTGCAAAATATGGCGAGAGTGCTTTTCGTGATGTTGAGAGCGAGGTTGTCAAGGAAATTGGAGCGAAAAATGGCTTGATTATCGCCACAGGTGGTGGTGCAATCCTAAGAAAGGAAAATGTACGCTATCTAAAACAAAATGGTAGACTATATTTTCTAAATCGCTCACTTGAAAAGCTCACACCAACAGGAGACAGACCTCTTTCCTCGGATTTTTTGGCACTTAAAAAAAGATACGATGAAAGATATGATTTGTATGTATCAAGTGCTGACAAAATCGTAGATGGCGACGGCACAGCTTCTGAGGTTGCTGAAATTATAAAAGGAGAATTTTTAAAATGAAAATCCTTGTTTTGAACGGACCAAATATAAATTTTCTTGGCATTAGAGAGCCAGAGATTTATGGTGGAAACACATATAACGACCTTGTGCAAATTGTTACCGACCACGCCGTAACTCGTGGCGTCAAGGTTGAGTTTTATCAATCAAATCACGAGGGCGACCTTGTCGATGCAATCCAAAAGGCGTATTTTGATAAGGTTGACGGAATTGTGTTCAATCCCGCCGCATATACACACACAAGTATAGCAATTCTTGATGCCGTAAAGGCTACCTCGATTCCAACCGTCGAGGTTCATATCTCCGATGTTGCGAGCAGAGAGGATTTTAGACAGGTAAGCTATATAAGACAGGTAGCAAAGGCAACCATAGCAGGTAAGGGCTTTGCAGGCTACACAGAGGCAATTGATTTTTTGATAGATTATTTAAAGGCAAACTAAGGTAATATGAAGGTAAGAATAGAAAAGGGCTTGCCAAGTGGTGTTTTAAATGCTCCACCATCAAAGAGCTACGCTCATAGACTTCTTATTTGCTCTGCATTAGCAACAAATGGCGAGGTCGAGGGGATAGCTCAAAGCGAGGATATGCTCGCAACGCTCGATTGCATAAGAGCGCTTGGCGTCGACTGCACCCTAAACGATAAGACAGTAGTCTTAAAGGACGGGGCTGAGCCGAGCTATGTGTTCAATTGCAGAGAGAGTGGAAGCACGCTCAGATTCTTTATTCCTATCGCACTTACAAGGGCAGATGTGTGCGAGTTTATCGGCACAGAGCGTCTAATTTCTCGTGGAATAAGCGTCTATGAGGACATTTGTAAGGGGCAGGGAATAAGAATTTCTCGCACACCTACCTCTCTAAAATTCGAGGGTAGGCTTCAAGCAGGAGTGTTTGAGGTGCGTGGTGATATAAGCAGTCAGTTCATTAGTGGACTAATGCTTGCTTTACCACTGCTTGATGGTGATAGCACAATAAAAATAACCACAGAGCTTGAAAGTAAGCCCTACATAGATATAACAATAGATGCCCTCTCACGCTTTGGCGTAAAAATTGAGCAAAGAGCAGATAATGAGTTCTTTGTAAGGGGCAAGCAGAAATACCTCTGCCAAAAAACAAAGGTAGAGGGAGATTTTTCTAACTCAGCATTTATTGACGCCTTTGGCGTTTTAGGAACAGATATATCCGTAATAGGACTCGACTATTGCTCCCTGCAGGGAGATAAGGTATATGTTGAATTTTTTAAGAGGATAAAGGACGGTTATTTCGAGGGGGACATAAGTGCGTGTCCTGACCTTGGACCAATATTGTTTGCACTTTGCTCAGCTAAGCATGGTGGCTATATAACCGGAACTAAAAGGCTAAAAATAAAGGAAAGCGATCGTGTCGACGCTATGGTAAAGGAGCTATCAAAGCTCGGAGTAAGCGTAGATGTGTTCGAAAATGCTGTAAAAATACACAAGGGACAGCTTAAAGAGCCAAGTGAGGAGCTTATCTCACACAATGACCACCGAATAGTAATGGCACTTAGTGTGCTCGCAACCCTAACAGGAGCAACTATTGATGGCTGTGAGGCAGTATCAAAGAGCTACCCAGACTTCTTTGATGATATACGCTCGCTTGGAGTTAAGTGTAGGATAATCGAATGAAAGTAATAAATGATGTTAAATTTTTAATAGTAGGTCTTGGACTTATCGGTGGAAGCTACGCACAGGCGCTTACCGACCTTGGCTATGAGGTAGGAGCAATAACTCGCTCTCAATCCTCAATTGATTACGCTAAGGAAAACGGACTAATCGCTCACGGCTTCACTGAGGTTAGCGAGGAGTATGTGTCTAAATTTGATGTAATAATCTTCGCCCTCTATCCCAAGGTGCTTCTTGAATGGCTTGAAAAAAATCAAGCTTGCTTCAAAAGCGGTGCACTCATTACCGATGTAACGGGTGTTAAGGGACCAATAGTTTATAAGATACAAGATATGCTAAGGGCAGATGTCGAGTTTGTTGGAGCACACCCAATGGCAGGTAAAGAGGTTTATGGTGTAGAAAACGCCGATAAATCAATCTTTAATAACGCCAACTACATAGTTACCCCAACCGACAAAAACACCCCCGACGCTATAAAAACCGTAAAACAGCTCGGCAGACTTCTTGGCTTTAAGACAGTTAGCGTATTGTCACCCGAGGAGCACGATGAGATGATAGGCTTCCTCTCACAGCTTACCCACTGTATTGCGGTATCGCTAATGGATTGTAAGGATAGCGAAAGGCTTGTTGACTATACAGGAGACTCCTTCCGTGATCTTACAAGAATAGCAAAGATAAACGATGCTATGTGGAGCGAGCTTTTCCTTCTCAACCGAGAGGAGCTTCTTTCACAAATGGATTTGTTTATATCCAAGTTTACAGAGCTAAGAGATGCTCTTGATGCCAAGGATACAGATAAGATGAGAGAAATGATGCGTATCTCAACCGAGCGCAGAAAGAAATTCGATAAAAAATAATTTAATCAATAGGAGAAAAACACTATGAATATGGATTTTAAAAGAAAGCTACCTACACCAAAGGAGATAAAGGAGATGTACCCAATCTCTGATGAGCTCCTTGCAATGAAGGAGAAGAACGATAAGGAAATACAAGCAATCTTCACAGGCAATAGCGATAAGCTTGCACTTGTTATAGGCCCCTGCTCAGCAGATAGAGAGGACGCAGTTCTTGACTACATATCAAGACTTAGAGGCGTTCAAGAAAAGGTAAAGGATAAGATTGTAATTATCCCTCGTATCTACACAAACAAGCCAAGAACAACAGGTGACGGCTACAAGGGAATGCTCCATCAGCCAAACCCAGAGCAAAGCCCTGATATGCTCAAGGGCGTAATCGCAATCCGTAAGCTCCATATGAGAGCGATGGAGGAAACAGGCTTCTCCTGTGCTGATGAAATGCTTTACCCTGAGAACCATAGATACCTAAGTGACCTTTTGTCATATGTTGCAGTAGGCGCACGCTCAGTTGAGGACCAACAGCACCGTCTTACAGCAAGTGGACTTGACATTCCAGTTGGTATGAAGAACCCAACAAGTGGCGATATTTCCGTTATGATGAACTCTATCACCGCCGCTCAGCACCAGCATACCTTTATCTATCGTGGCTGGGAGGTTGAGAGCAAGGGTAACCCAATGGCACACGCAATCCTAAGAGGATATGTAAATAAGCACGGTCAATCACTTCCTAACTACCACTACGAGGATCTTATGCACCTTCTTGAAGCATACAATAAGACAAACCTTGTAAATCCAGGCGTAATTGTTGATGCTAACCACGCAAACTCTGGCAAGAAGTGGGCAGAGCAAATAAGAATTTCAAAGGAAATCCTTCACAGCACAAGACATAACAAGGACATCTTCAAGCTTGTTAAGGGACTTATGATTGAGTCCTACATTGAGGATGGCTGTCAAAAGGTTGAGGAGGGCATCTACGGTAAATCAATTACAGATCCATGCCTTGGCTGGGAAAAGACGGAGCGTCTTATCCTTGACATAGCAGATCTTAGATAAGAAAGGAGTATAATATGCACGAAATCGAACCAATCAGCGAGGACGAATTTGCAACCGACGATATAGTATCTCTTTACACACAAGACGGAGAGAAAATAGACTTTGTCGAGATAGCAGGAATTGCACACAAGGGAGAGTTCTACGCAATCCTTCAACCTGTTGAGCTAATTCAAGGTATGGCAGAGGATGAGGCAATTGTGTTCCATGTGTCAAGAAATGAGGATGGCACCGACAAATTTGATATTGTTCTTGATGATGAAATTATCGATGCAGTTTTCGCAACCTATAACAAAATGCTTGATAATATCGAAAACAGCAAGGATGAGGACGACGAGGAAAATCCATAAATCCTAATTCTGTGTCTTAAAATCGCAAAAAACAAAAATCGCACCCCAATAGGGGTGTACTCTAAAGGATAGTTTGGGTAATGCGTTACCTACCGACAGAAAAAATGAAAACCGCAGATTGATTTTCTGCGGTTTTTGTGATATAATAGATGTGTGAATAGAGATATAAGCTTTTATTTGCAAAACTAAAACTGACAAAAACATTGAATAACTAATGAAAATTTGACAAGGAGGGTAATTGGATGAAAAAAATGTTCCGGCATTTTGTTAAGGATCCATCAAAAAAATACATTCGAAAATTTCGTATATACCCCTCTTTCGCGTACAATCGTCTTGATAAATGGTTAAACAGAATGAGTAATTCAGGATTTCATTTAGTTGATAGTAACCTAATTTCTTTTTTGTTTGAATGTGGAGAATGCAAGAATAAGGTTTATTTTACATATGACGCAGGAGGCTGCCGTAATGATGATGGAAAATATAGTATTCCTTTAAGATATCCTTTTCTCGAAAAAACATATGGTGTTAAGCCTAAATATTCAAAGTTAAATAAAAATCAATCAAAAACATATTTGACAGTAGAAATAGATACGCAGAGAATTGATATAAAAAATGATGTTGGATATAAAGAACTTATAAACGATCGAAATAAGCTTTATAATAAGCGTGCAATTAGGAATGGGTCTATATTTCTCCTTGCTATTTTGATTTGCATTATTGCCATAATTATTATCTGACAGCATTGAAACATTAAAGCACTATCAAGACGCCTCCCCTTACACAGGGGAGGTGGATTGCGAAGCAAGACGGAGGGGTTGTAAAAAGTTGGATTTTATTATAAAACAATCCCTCAGCCGCCTTCGGCGTCAGCTCCCTTTACACAAGGGAGCCTTTTTTATATTCATCTATGTCTTGTCAATTTTCCTGACAAGCACTGCTTTTGCGGACACAAAAGCAAAAACACGCGCGAGCAGAAGTTGGGTTATAATGTCATCAAAGCTTTAAAATCCTCTGTTTCCCTGATAGGATCAAAGCAACGGTTGTTATTCAAACACCGAATGAAATCATCAATATCGGTTATATCGGAATCTGTAACGGGATGCTCTTCTTCAATAAGTGAAAATAGCGGAGCTGTGAACTTTATTGTCTTTTGGTGATTTATTTTTGTCATTTCTTCCGCATGGTACCTTGCTTTTTTCAGTTCTTCCAATACACGATCATATTGCTGTGTTTTGCAGAAGCAAAAGGCTTTGCTGATAGAATTATATTGCAGAGTATTGTGATAATACTGAAAATTACCGTCCGGAAACATAATATACAGTATTTTTTCAATGGCATCATACACGTCAATTGAGTCTTGACCGAATTTTAGTTGGAAGATAAAGCTATTTAACTTTGTATTTGCAAGGTGTTGACAATGCTTTTTTCTTTCTTCACCCTCCAAGCACCAACAAAGCAGCTCATCTCTTTTCTCCTCATCCTCTTCTAACATAGCGTATTGTTTGGCTTCGTCCTTTTTTTGATTACAGCTAAGTGCAAGAACGATTCTGAACAGCGCTTTGGAATATAATTTTGAATCCTTGGTGTTATCCAAAACCAATTTATAATGTTTTGCTGAACTTTCAAGCAAACGCGTATATTCACTATTATCCAAGGTCGGCATAGCAACATAATACTCTGCCGATGCCAGCCATTCCACATACTCCATATTTCCCGGATATTCAGCAACCGCACGCAGGGCGATTTGATAATTCTTTTCTTTGTCGTCGTGTTCCCAATATTTGTGGAATGCTTCGTCAAACTCCGCTTTTCTCAAATCCTTTTGGTATGTTTCCAT
>JAZNYH010000025.1:0-23560 GCA_045594305.1 Eubacteriales bacterium
CAATCCAAGCTTTACGCCAATCATATATTTCTCAAAGAATTTATAATTACCCATCGCCTTACATAGCCCAGAGCATCAATTGATTTAATTATACAAAATGCAAATTTTATATAAATGAGAGAATAGCAAAAACGGCGTAAATAGCGGATTTGTGGGCTCTTTTCCTATTTTTATATTAAGAATGCGTTTTTCGATTTGTAATCAGTTAGTATCCTTATATCATATCTTAACATAAAAAACGCTTTTTCCGAAAAAGCGTTTCAAAATATTTATTTTATGATTATTTTTTTGTATAATAATAAAAATGGCAAAAATCAAAATTTTTGTTGTTTATGAAGGGATCATCACAAGAAGAAAAAATAATCGTGTTTTCACGAGCTATTTATTTTTTATTAATTTTTCTAATTGATTATATCCACTTAATAAAAATCTGTTTTTTATTGATATCCTTGAAAACGCAAAAATTTTTGCTTAAATCGATGCTTACCCTTATAAGCACAATTTTATTTAATTGCAAGAAAATTGTTTTTCGGATAAATACTTTCTTTTTGTAGCCTCGCCACCTCTAATATGCCTTTCCCTTTTATTTATCTCTAAAATCTTTGCAACCTCGTTATAAAGGAAAAGATTTATTTTGTATAGTTTGTCGGTGAGGTCCTTGTGTACGGTAGATTTGCTTATTCCAAATTTCTTTGCAGTATCTCTTACGGTTGATTTATTTTCAATTATGTACATAGCCATTTTTTCACATCTTTCCTCAATGCTTGAATAATATATCATATCGACTCCAATAAAAAATAATTATCAATATAATATATATTAGAAAAAGGTCGCAAATATGCGACCTTTTTATTAATTTTCAAATTTAAATACAGTTGTATAATCGTAAAGCTCGCCCACATTAAGCTCACAAGAAATAAAGCTTGGTTGATTAGGAGCATCAGGTGAATGCTGGGTTTCAAGGCAAATGCCACAACGCTTTACCTGTTTTACTCCATTTTTAAATGGTGGATCCTCGGGATTTATACAGTTTCCGGCATATATTTGAACGCACGGCTGATTTGTATAAGCCTTCATTATTCTTCCTGATTTTGTATCCCTCAATGTAGCAAAGTGCTTTACTTCTCCATTTGTATTAAGTACAAAGTTGTGATCATAGCCTTGACCATACTTAATATTTACATTATCAGCATCAATTTCAGCACCTATAAGCTTTTCGGTATTAAAATCAAATGGAGTTTTTGCAACCTCTATTTCTCTACCCGTAGGAATAAGCTCTGAATCGGTTTCGGTGATTTTATTAGCATCAAGCCATAGCGTATGATTCATAATATCTCCCGAATCATATCCACCGAGATTGAAATATGAGTGATTTGTAAGATTTATAATGGTTTTCTTGTCGGTTGTTGCCTTATAATTAATAGTAAGTGTGTTTTCCTCGTTAAAGGTATATAGAACCACTACGCTCAAATTACCTGGGTAACCCTCTTCCATATCTGCACTAAACATAGACAATTCAAGGTACATATCAGCACCGATTTCCCACGCCTTAGCACTCCATATTTTCTTGTCAAAGCCTATTTTTCCACCGTGTAGATGATTATTTCCATTATTTTTAAAGAGATTATATTCTACTCCATCAAGGACAAAGCGTCCATTTTTGATACGATTTCCAAAGCGTCCTATAAGTGCACCCTGATATGCAGAATCCCCAAGATAAGCCTCTACATTATCAAAGCCACAAACAACATCAGCAAAATTGCCGTTTTTGTCTGGAACATTTATCTCGTTGATTCTTCCACCGAGAGTGAGAATTTTTACACTTGCTCCACTTGAATTTTTAAGTGTATAGGCAAAGACCTCTTCACCAGAGGGCATTTTGTCAAAATAGCTTTTTTCTATCATTATTATTCACCATATCCATCAGGATTCTTTTTCTGCCAGTTTGCAGAGTCCTGACACATCTTATTTATATCAAATTCCGCTTTCCAGCCAAGGATTTCATATGCCTTAGTAGGATCAGCGTAGCAAGCGTCAATATCTCCAGGACGACGAGGGGCGATTTCGTACTTAACAGTAAGTCCTGTCGCCTTTTCATAAGCCTTAACTATATCCAAAACAGAATATCCATTACCTGTTCCAATGTTAAAATGCTCAACACCTGTAACCTTAACTGCTCTATCAAGGGCTTTAAGATGTGCATTTGCAAGGTCAACAACATGGATATAATCACGAACGCCTGTACCATCGTGAGTGTTATAATCGTTTCCAAAAACGCTCAAATGATCGTACTTACCCGATGCAACCTTCACAATATATGGCAAAAGATTGTTTGGAATTCCCTTAGGATCCTCGCCAATAAGACCGCTTTCATGAGCTCCAATAGGATTGAAATATCTAAGAATAGATACGCTCCATTCTGAATCGGACTTTGAAATGTCAGCCAAAATTCTTTCTATCATAAGCTTTGTTTCGCCATATGGATTGGTTGTAGAAAGTGGAAAATCCTCTCTAATAGGAACACTCTTTGGATTGCCATATACAGTTGCTGAGGATGAAAATACTATTCTCTTGCATCCGTTATTAGCCATTGCTCTTGTAAGATTGAGAGTGCCTGTAATATTATTATGATAATAAAGCATTGGCTTTTGAACGCTCTCTCCAACCGCCTTTAAGCCTGCAAAGTGAATTACAGAGTCAATTTGGTTCTCCTTGAAGATTTTATCAATTTCTTCAAAATCAAGAAGATCCGCCTTGTAGAATTTTACAGTTTTACCGGTTATTTGATTTATTCTATCAAGAACACAAAGCTTTGAATTGCATAGATTATCTACAATTACAACCTCTCTATTATCATTCAAAAGCTGAACTACTGTGTGTGAACCGATAAAGCCAGTTCCTCCTGTTACCAAAATTGCCATTTGTAATGCTCCTTCGTGGATTATTTTTAACTATATTATTATAATATCTTATTTATCGAGAAAAATCAATAGATTTACTAAAATAATATTGACATTTTTGCATTTTTGTTTTATAATATGTGTATCAAATGATACACTTTTTGAAAAGGAAAAAATATGGAAAAAACAGCAGAAATCCTAAGTAATATATTTCTCTTTAAGAATGTGTCTAAAAAAGATATTGAGCATTGCTGCTCTTTTTCAGGATACGAAATTTTAGCATATGAAAAAAACGAGCTTATGCTTAGCGCTGATACTGGCAAAAGAATTGGTATTATTCTTGATGGACGGGCAACTATAATATCAGGTGAGGACGGAGTTGTCATTAAAAAACTCTCTGCGGGTGATATTTATGGTGTTGCTATTCTTTTTGATGAGCCAAAATATTCAACAAGGGTTCTTTCACTTTCTAAGGTGAGAGTGCTATCCTTGAACCGAGATTTTGTGCAGAAATGTATTGAATATAATAGCAAGATTTCTCTTAATTATATTGAATATTTAGCCAAGAAAATCAGCTTTCTAAACTCGAAAATCGGCTCGTATACTGCTAAAACCGCAGAAAACAAGCTCTATTCATATCTTGTACAGCTTCCTAAGGATGAAAGCTCCACGATTGTATTAAATACGGACCTTTCAAGTATTGCTAAAATGCTTGGTATTGGCAGAGCCTCGCTATACCGTGCTTTTGACAAGCTCGAAAATGACGGATTAATAATAAAAAAAGGTAAAAAAATAATTTTAAACGAGGTGTAAAATGAAAAAATTTCTATCAATTTCATTGGCAATTCTTATGATTGCTATATCAGTATTTACATTTGCTTCTTGCAAGAAAAAAACCGATGACGCTATAAATGTTTCCGTGCTAAACGGCTCTACAGGCTTTGGAATGGCTTATTTGATGGAGCAAAACGCTACTTCAAGCACTGATAACGAATATAAATTCACAGTCGAAAAGGATGCGAGCATTATTACCGCTGGCCTTATAAGCGGAGCTGTTGATATTGCTGCTCTTCCAACCAATGCTGCTGCAAATGTATATAATGCAACAAATGGCGGAGTACAAATAATCGCTATTAATACTCTTGGTGTTTTGAACATTATGCAAAGCGGAGATGGCGATAGAATTACAAGCATTAAGGATCTTGAAGGTAAGACGATTTACTGCCCTGCTCAAAATCCTGCTCAGATTTTGAACTATATCTTAAAGAAAAATGGTGTAACCGCAACTGTCAATACACAGTTTAAGGCTCCTGCTGACCTTGTAACAGCATTCATGACCGGAAAGGCAGCTGATGAATCTGGTGCTCAAATTGCAATAGATATTGATATTGCTGTTATTCCACAGCCTATGGCTACACAAATTCTCAACAAAAAGGCATCTGCTGGTTACACACTCTCTCTTGATTTGACTGAACAATGGAAGCTTGTTTCAGACCAAGAGCTTGTACAGGGCTGTGTTGTTGTAAGAAAGGCCTTCGCAGATGAATTCCCCGGCAGTGTAAACAGCTTTCTCGAGGAATATGAGGCTTCTATAAAGTTTACTAATGAAAATCACGCAAAAGCAGCTGAATATATCGTAAAATACGGCATAGCAAACGATGTGGCATTAGCTGAGCAAGCTATTCCAAAATGTAATATTGCTTACTATGACGGTGAGGAAATGGAGAAAAAAATGCAAAACTTCCTTGACTGTCTTGGTATTAATCTAAAAGAAGGATCCTTCTATTATTATAAATAATGGAAATTTTCAAAAAAATATCTTTTAAACTAACAAAAATTCTTCTTATTGCATTGTTTTGGATTTCGGTATGGGCAGTAGTGGCTTATATGCTAAATATGCCTGTTCTCTTTCCCAATCCAATTGATGTTTTAAAAAGATTTTTTGAGCTGCTTTTTACTAAGGATTTTATTTTAATTACCGGCGCATCTCTTGGCAGAGTTTTTATTGGAATAATATTTGGCATTTTAATTGGTACAATATTGGCTGTTATATGCTCTGCCTCGAAAATAGTTCACGATATTATTTATCCGATTATTGCAGTTATAAAATCTACTCCTGTAGCTTCATTCGTTCTTCTTGTTTGGCTTTTTATGGGAGATCAAATTACCCCTATTATAATTACTGTAATGATGATGCTCCCTATTGTGTGGGCTAATATTTACCAAGGAATAAAAAGCATTGATAAAAATATGCTCGAGGTGTGTAGCGTCTATAAAATACCTCTTATAAAGCGTATCTTTGCTTTTTATATTCCATCAATAATTCCATTCTTCGCATCAGCATTGCTTTCAGGCATTGGTCTTGCGTGGAAGGCAGGAATTGCCGCAGAGGTATTATGCTCTACAAAAAGGTCTATGGGAGAGGAAATTTGGAACGCAAAGTATGATTTAGAGCGTACTATTGATCTCTTTGCATGGACTGTTGCTGTAATACTTGTAAGTCTTCTCTTTGAGATTGTATTTTCAAGGCTTATTAAAAGGCTTCTTGATAAATATATTAAATCGGTAGGAGGATCATATGGAAATAAAGAGATTAAATAAATCATTTGGCGATAAAATCATATTTTCTGATTTCTCCGCATCAATACCTGATGGCAAGATAACCTTTATAATGGGCGAAAGTGGATGTGGTAAAACAACCCTTTTAAGAATTATTGCTGGACTTGATAATGATTATACAGGCACAATTCAAAAGGAAAGCAATAATATAAGCGTAGTTTTTCAAGAGCCAAGACTATTCCCTGCAATTTCTATAAAGAAAAATCTCGAAATTGTGAATAATAATCCTATTTACTCTATCGATGAAATACTTTCTATTGTAGAGCTTACAGGCGATGCTGATGAGCTTCCTCAAAACTTGTCGGGTGGTATGAAAATGCGTGCCTCTGTTGCCCGTTCCTTATATCACAATGGCGATATTTACTTAATGGATGAGCCTTTTTCGGCAATTGACGAAAATATGAAGGACCGCATCATTCCAAGGGTTTTGAGCTTTATCAAGGGGAAAACTGTGATAATTATATCTCATGACGCTGATGAGGCAAAAAAATATGCTGATAACATCATAAAACTATAAAAAATCCGCCCAAAAGGCGGATTTTTTTATTTATATATTATGAACAACCACATCCGCCCTTAGGCCCATCTGGCTTATGATAGCTGGGGGATCCGTGTGGAAAGGTATTCATAGATGGTGGGGAAAATTCATTTACTGGGAATGACATTGCTCTAAAAAGTGTACATGGATCGCTCTCTGGTGCACTTATACATTCCTTTTCAGGAATATTATATTCAGTAGCGTTAATAAGAAGCTGGGCGGGACGCTCAATCCTTACAACCGAGAAAAATCCAAGCGAAACAACAAGTGCTCTTTCATCTCTTTCGCAAAGATTTCCGTTAACACATGTGCGTACGCTTTCAGGAATATCATCTACACAGCAACAGCAACAGCACGGGAAAGCTCTTGGCTCGACTACTCTTGTATCTAATACAACAGGATCAACTGTTTCCAATACTGCGATTGGAAGGTTGGATGATGTTGGTGCTTGGCATGGAATTTCAGGGCAAAAGCCACCCTTTCCTACCTCGCTCTTAAACACTGTCACATTGCCCTCGCTACCAAAAAGAATTACCTTCTTTTCTACTACGGCAACACCATCGAACTCTTGAACATTTCCAGGACTTAGACACGCTTCAAAGGTTATTTTAGTGTATATTTTAATGTTTAATTGATAAAATCCTCGATTAAATGGGACATCATTTACATCTATATATGCACAAACAACCCTTGCACTTTTACTACGAATTGTACAGGTGCGGTCTATAATTTCCTCACCAAACTCAGTAAGATATACCTTGACATTCTCAAAGCAATCCTTATCACGACAGGAATCAAGCACTCTATAAGTGTCTATACAAATGCATTCCTTTTGATGAGGTGGCTGACAAATTCTGTTATCAGGCATAAGATTAACCTCCTATATTTTTTGAAGACACATAACTCTCGCCTTCTGTTACATCTTATGCATAAATACAAAATTTGACATTTTTATTTAAAATCAGAAAAAATCCTCGGAACCAAAATTCCGAGGATTTTTTTATTAAATGTACTTCTTGATTGTATCAGTAGCATTCTCAACGGGCATCGAAAGTGTCATAACAAGGTTTACACCAAGCTTAGACACAAGCTTGTCGGCCTCAATGAGGAATTGCTCGAAGGATGGAAGATCTCTCTTGCAAATTCTAAAAGTAGCATCGATAAACATATCAGTAATATCGTGGTTACTTGCCAAAAGACCTGCTAAAAATCCATAAAGAGCCTCTGCGTCCTCAACCATATATTCATCAGAGTTAATAAGCCTACATTTATGGCTCACTTGGAGTCTGAGGTTATCACCCTTCTCTATGCAAACAACTGAACCCTTGGAACAATCAAGTGCAGAATTAATCATTTCGATCAAAACCTTTGTCTTTCCTGTTCCCTTTACACCAATAATAATTTTCGTCATATTCATTTCCTCCCGAATATTATCTTTGTAATTAAATTATACATTAGATAGCATAAAAAATCAATAGTTTTTTGTGAAAAATGTATAAAAAATCGAATATTTTCAAGGGTTTTTGCAAAAAAATCAACAAAAAGCAAAAATAGCCGATTTAATTCGGCTATTTTCTAAATTATTAGTCAATTCTTGCTTTAAGAGCAGCTCTAAGCTCCTCATATCCCTCTTTGCCAAGCAAAGCGAACATATTCTTCTTATAGCTTTCAACACCAGGCTGGTTGAATGGATTTACTCCGAGAACATAGCCAGATACTGCACAAGCATACTCAAAGAAGTAAATAAGGTTTCCAAGAGTATATGCACTTCTATCCTCAACATCGATAACAATATTTGCAACATATCCGTCGTAATGAGCAAAAAGTGTGCCAAGCATTGCCTGCTTGTTAACAAATTCAAGCTCCTCGCCTGAAAGGAAGTTAAGCTTATCTATATTGTTAGGGTCGTTAGGAATTATAATTGTATCGTTTGATTTCTTAATGTTAAGAATTGTTTCGAACAAAATTCTTGATCCCTCTTGAACAAACTGTCCAAGTGAATGAAGGTCAGTCGAGAAAATAAGTGATGAAGGATAAATACCCTTTCCATCCTTACCCTCGCTCTCTCCAAACAATTGCTTCCACCACTCGCAAAGCATCTGTGCAGATGGCTCATATGCAACCAAAACCTCAGTTGTTTTACCCAATCTATAAAGAATGTTTCTAAGAGCTACATATTTAAGAGCATCGTTCTTTTCGATATCAGCGATAGCGTACTTTTCTCTTGCATCAGCAGCACCCTGCATCATTTCGTCAATATCAATTCCTGCAACTGCAATTGGCAAAAGTCCTACTGCGGTAAGAACCGAGAATCTTCCGCCTACATCGTCAGGAACAACGAAGGTCTCATAGCCCTCATCATCAGAAAAGCTTTTAAGAGTTCCCTTTTCCTTGTCTGTTGTAGCGAAAATTCTCTCCTTAGCACCCTCTTTGCCATACTTTTCTTCAAGAAGGTTTCTAAAAATACGGAAAGCAACCGCTGGCTCAGTTGTAGTTCCTGATTTAGATACAATATTTACGCAAATGTCCTTGCCCTCACAAATTTTGAGAAGGTCCGACAATGCAGATGAGCTAATAGTATTACCTGCATAATAAATGTCAGGTGTATCCTTTTTAAGTCTATTATACATTGGAGATTTAACAAACTCAATCGCTGCACGAGCACCAAGATATGAGCCACCAATACCAATAACTATAAGGATATCACAGGTCTTTTGGATTTTTTCAGCAGCCTTCTTTATTCTTGCAAACTCCTCTTTATCATAGTTTACAGGAAGGTCAAGCCAACCAAGAAAAGCGTTACCTGCACCGGTCTTTTCCATAAGGGTTTTTTGTGCAGTATAGATCTCCTCAGATATATTTTTAACATCGATATCTTTGATATGCTTATCGACAAATTTTGTGTTCAATGAAATTGCCATTTTGTTTTCCTCCGAGCTTAGCGATTTTTCATTTCCAATATATAATACTACATTTGCTTTCAAAATTCAACACTTTTTTTATAACTTTTTTTATTTTAATAAAAATTTTTTAAATATCAAACAAGTATACTGCCAAAAAGAGATTTTGGGGACATTTTCTGAGCAAATAATCGCCTGCTCACCTACAATTTCTCCATCAATTGTATATACAATCTTGCCAACGGTATCACCCTTTTTTAGAGGTGCTTTTACATAATCAGGCAGGTCTATTTCGTATTTTACCTTGCCTTCATCACCCTTGTTAACTAAACCCTTAAAGGGCTCGCTTTCTATTGATATTTTATCTTTAATTCCACCATATACTACAATGTCATCAATAGATATTTTTTCTCCATTATAGGTAGAATAGTTAGCAAAGCCATAATCAAGTAGCTTAGAGGCAGAGGCATTACGAGCATCGGAGCTTTCCGCTCCCATTATAACTGCTATAAGGTGTGTTTCTCCCCTCTTAGCACTAGCACTAACACAAAAACCCGCCTTAGAGGTAGAGCCTGTTTTTAAGCCCGTTATACCTCTATAAAATCTAACAAGTCTATTTGTATTTGTAAGACCAAACTCGCCATTTCTTATAGTATCCATCCAAATAGTTGAATATTCGCATACCTTTTCATGCTTTAAAAGCTCTCTTGACATAATTGCGATGTCCCTTGCAGTTGTCAAATGGTCAGTTGTATCATCATCAAGACCTGTAACATTTTCAAAGCGAGTATTTTTCATACCAAGCTCCGTAGCACGATTATTCATAGCCTCTACAAACGCCTCTTCACTTCCTGCAACCTGCTCTGCAAGAGTTAATGCGGCGTCGTTGGCAGATGCTACTATAACACTTTTTAGTAAATCATCAACGCTCATGCTCTCGCCAGGCTCCAAAAATATTTGTGAGCCTCCCATAGAAGCAGCATTTTCACTTACAGTTAGCATCTCATCAAGACTTAATTTGCCCGCATCAATTGCCTCAAATACAAGGAGTAAGGTCATAATTTTTGTTACTGATGCTGGTGGAAGCCTTAAATCTGCTTCCTTTTCGTATAAGACCTCTCCTGTTGCCACATCCATTAAAATAGCACTTTTGCCATTGAGCTCAAGCTCTGTTTTCTTGATAGTTAATGCAAATGTGCTTATAGATATTGAAAAAGCAATAATAATTGCAAGCACAAGCACTAATAAGCTTTTGAATTTTTTCATAAATATCACCTCGCAATATTTATATTGCTTTTTGATGTAAAAAATGCCGTAAGCACGGCATTTTTAGTTTATTGGCGTGATATTAAAAGGTAATTCTTGTCGTATGGGGCAAAATCATCAAATATTTTGTCTCTATCATAGTCTACAAGCGAAATGCGTCTTTTGTAAATTGGATTTATGCCTTGATCTGCTATGAGTCCTGTTCTTGCATCTATATAAGCCTCTATATGGCGATGACAAGGCTCACTTGGCACATAATCCCTTATAAAATATCCTCTTTGAACTCTGTTTAATCTAAGGTCTAAATGACACAAATCTGTTGCAAGCTCTCCTGAATCTACGCAAAAATCTCTTTCTACTAAATTACCAGAATTAAATAAAGTCGCACTGTTATCCTTGCCAGCATGTGCCCTTGTCATTATTGCATCAAAAAGGCTTATTGCAGAGCTTGAATTAGAACTCATTTCCTTAGGAGTGTCAAAGCCAACCCAAATACCACACATATAGTATGGAGTATATCCAACAACCCATTTATCCTTGTTTGAGCCAGAGGTTCCTGTTTTAGCAGCTATTTCAAATGAATTTTTTAGAGATATACCTCGTGCTGTACCATTTTTGACTACATTTTTGAGCATTATATTCATTACAGAAGCACAATCCTCTGAAACTACTCTTTCCTTTTTATAATCATTTGACAAAATTACATTTCCATTATAATCTGTTACATAATAGTAGCTTCTTGGTGTAGAATTAATTCCACCACTTGAAAAGGCTGTATAAGCATCTGTAACGCTTAGAAGCGTTTCTCCCTCTGTAAGCTGACCAAGTGCGAGTGGTGCCTCGTTTTTATCTTCTTCTACTAATCTAAGTCCAAAAAGCCTTGAATAATCGTAAGCTCTATCAATTCCAACATCTCTTAAAGCCTTAACAGCAACCGTATTTAATGAGTGCTCAATGGCATAATTTACACTTACTAAGCCGTTATATGAATTATTGGCGTTATGTGGCCAAGGAAGACCATTTATTATATTTGGAACATCATCATAGGTGGTAGCATATGTTAAAATGCCACCTTCTATTCCTGGTGCATATACGCTAATTGGCTTTATTAGCGAACCGAGAGGTCTTTTAGCAGAGGTTGCTCGATTAAAAATTTTATTTGCACTCTTTTGTCCTACTCCACCTGCAATTGCCAATATTTCGCCCGTGCTTGGATTCAATATAACACACGACGCCTCGGGATATTTTCCACCTTCGGGCTTTAAATAAGCAATATAATCCTTAAATACCTCTTCAACTGCCCTTTGAGCGTCAACATCAACAGTTGAATATATTTTAAGACCACCACGATTAATCATCATCGTGGCACCCTCCTCACTCAAATTATGTCGCTCCATTAGATCTTTTTTTATATCCTCTATAAGCGTTTCGGTAAACCAAGAATATATCCCACTGCTTCTTTGGTCCTCTATTTTAGAATTTATTTCTAAATCCTCTGCCAACGCTTCATCATATTCTTCTTTTGATATCATTTTTTGTTCAAGCATTTGGTTTAATACTATTTTTCTACGCCCCGAATTGTTTTCGGGGTTTTTATAAGGATCATATCGAGAGGGATTTTTCACTATTGATGCTAGTGATGCACACTCTGCTAAGGTAAGGGCCTCAACATCCTTGCCAAAATAAAGCCTTGATGCACTTTGAATACCATAACAATTTTGTGATAGATACACAACATTCAAATAAAGCTCTAATATTTCGTTTTTGCTTAATCGCTTTTCAAGATCCTGTGCTCTAAAAATTTCTTCAAGCTTTCTTTTAGGAGTTGCCATATCATCTCCCGTTAAATTTTTTATAAGCTGTTGTGTGATAGTAGAGCCACCAAAGCTTGATTTGCCAAAATTTAATATATAGTTTAAGGTTGCCTTGGCTGTTCTTGCCCAATTAACTCCATTGTGCTCGTAAAATTTATGATCCTCAACTGCTATAAAAGCGTTTTTTAAATTTTGAGGAATATCATAAATAGAACACCATTCGCTATTTTGTAAAAATATTCTTTCTTCCTCTATTTCTATTGGTGATGAAAAATCAATTTCGCCATTTTCTCTTTCAAAGGAATATATTTTTGTAACCGAGGATTCTCCTGCTCGTATCATACTCAAATCTATTGATTTGCTAATTCCGTATTTAACATAAATTACAAAAGCAATTAGAAAAATAAGCAAGCCTACTAAAAAATACAATGCTATTTTAGAAAATATATGCTTTTTTCTTTGCATAAAATCCTCCTTTCCTGCAAAGATATTATTTGCATATAAATTCTTTATATGACACTAAAATTTTCATAAAAAGAAACAAATATGAAAAACCCCTTCAAGTGATGAAGGGGTTAATTTTATTCCTTATAAATAACAGATTCTTCTCCAAGAACCTTTTTCAGTAAATCAAGCACCTGCTCAGTTACTGTAATCGAGAGTTCCTTGGCTCTTACATATTTTTTGGTTGATGAATCATAAAAGATTACCTCGCAATTTCCTTTGCCTTCCTTCAAAATATCGGAAATTTGCATTACAAGTGGATTTTTAATGCTATCAACCTTCAAATATAGCTTTGACGCCTTAGGCTTTGAGCTCTCAATAGATTCATAATCTATATCTAAAATAAGATTTTCGGCATTTGCCAATAATATCTTGTGTGGCTCATCCTCTCTAACACTAACAGTTCCTGTGATAGAAACCACATTCTCGCTTACCATTATGTCAGCAAAGCGTTCATATGCCTTAGGAAATACTACAACCTCAATTGCACCACTGGCATCTTCAACGGTTATGAATGCCATATTTTCCTTACCCTTGGTTTGCTTTACGGTACGAGAAATTATAACACCTGCAATCCTTACAGTATCCTTTTCCTTGAAAATGCCTTCTCGCTCCTCGTCGCCTGTAATATCAATAATCCTTGAAGGATTTATTTTAGCAATATGTCGGCTATAAGAGTCTAAGATATTTCCAGAAAAGAACATTCCAGAAACCTCTTTTTCATACATAAGAAGCTCTTTTTTGGAAAATTCAAGGATATTTGGAAATTCAAATTGTGGTAGCACATCATCCTGTGCCTCTCCGCCCATAATTGAGAATATATCTGTTTGTCCGTTTGCAGTAGAGCGAGAAATATTTGATGCACTATCAACTATTTCCTCATACTTGCTCAATAGCTGTGCCCTATTTCTGCCAAGCAAATCAAACGCTCCCGCCTTTATCAAAGCCTCTACCTGACGCTTATTTATATCAGCATCTCTCAATCTGAAAATAAAGTTTTCAAATGAGGTATATTCTCCCTTACGCTCTCTTTCCTCAACTATTGATGAAATAAAGCTTTTTCCAACATTTTTAAGAGCCAAAAGTCCAAATCTAATATTTGAACCATCAATTGAAAATGTTACCTCACTTTTATTGACATCGGGTGGTAGAACCTTTATATTCATTTTTCCACATTCATCAATATAATCGTTCGTTTTTCCAACATTCCCAAGAACAGATGTGATCAATGATGCGTAATATTCCTTTGGATATTTAGCCTTCAAATACGCTGTTCTATAAGCAATAACGGCGTATGCGGCTGCATGGCTCTTATTAAAGGCATATTTAGCGAAGCCAAGCATTTCCTCAAACAGGCTATTTGCAACATCCTCATCAATATTATTCTTCAAGGCACCATTTATAAACTCACTTCTTTCCTTTTCCATAACATCGGCCTTTTTCTTTGACATTGCTCGCCTTACAATATCAGCGTGACCATAAGAATACCCTGCAATTTTTACGCACATTTGCATAACCTGCTCTTGGTATACAATACAGCCGTATGTTGATTTCAAAATAGGCTCAAGAAGTGATGATTTATATTCAATTTTTCTTTGGTTGTGTCTTCTTTCAATGTATTCCGGTATAGAATCCATTGGGCCAGGACGATAAAGTGCAATACACGCTATTATATCATCAAAGCAGCTCGGCTGAAGCTGAGTCAATACCTGCTTTATTCCTGCAGATTCAAGCTGAAATACTCCATCGGTTTTGCCAGATGATAAAAGCTTATATACAGCTGGGTCATCAAAGCTTAATGCTTCTATGTCAAAATTAGGATCTCTTTTTTGGATTAGCTTTACAGTATCGCTAATTATGGTAAGATATCTTAGTGCCAAAAAGTCAAATTTTAAAAAGCCAAGCTCCTCAATTGCATCCTTTGCATATTGAGTTACAACCATTCCACTATTTACAGCAAGAGGAATGTCATTAGACAAAGGATTTTCGGTAATAACCACGCCTGCTGCATGTGTTGATGCGTGTCTTGGTAAGCCCTCTATTGACATTGAGGTATCAATAAGCTCCCTTATCTCATCGTCATTGTCATAAAGCTTCTTTAATTCCTTGTTTTCAACTAAGGATTCCGCAAGGCTTAAATGTGGAGATATAAGCTTTGAAATGGCATCGACCTGTGCATAAGGAATTTCCAATACCTTTCCAACATCCCTAACTGCTGCACGAGCTGCCATCGTTCCAAAGGTGACAATTTGTGCAACATGGTCAGTACCATATTTATTTTTTACATATTCGATAACCTCATCTCTGCGTTCATAGCAGAAATCAGTATCTATATCTGGCATGCTTACACGCTCGACATTTAAAAATCTTTCAAATAGCAAATCGAATTTTATCGAGTCTATATCAGTTATTCCAAGCAAATAAGCGACTAAGCTACCTGCTCCTGAGCCTCTTCCTGGTCCAACAGGAATAGAGCTTGTCTTAGCGTAATTAATGAAATCCCAAACTATCAAGAAATAATCATTGTAGCCCATTTTATCAATTACAGAAAGCTCGTATTCAATTCTTTGCTCGTAAAGCTCCCTTGTGTGCTCGTCATCAAATCTTATAAGATTTTTTTGAATTTTAGCCTCAAAGCCATCAAGTGCAAGCTTTTTGAGATAGCCCTTTGAGCTCTTTTCGAAAGGAACTGGATATTTAGGAAGCTTAACCTTACCAAACTCAAGCTCAAAATTACATTTTTCTGCAATTTCTACTGTATTATCACAGCATTCATCGGGAAATCCCTTAAATGCAAAGCGCATTTCATCCTCAGTTTTAAGATAAAATTCGCTTGTTTTAAACGCAATGTCCGAATTGTTTGATTTAGTGGTGCCTGTTTGAACAGACATTAAAATCAATTGCTTTGGTGCGTCCTCTCGCTTAATATAGTGAACATCATTTGTAGCAACAAGCTTAACTCCATTTTCCTTAGCAAGAGTAAGTAACGCTTCATTTACTACTCTTTCCTCCTCTAAGCCATGATTTTGTAGCTCAAGGTAAAAATCCTCCTTGCCAAAAATGGATAACATCAGCTTCAAATGCTTTTTAGCGCCCTCTACATCGCCCAATATAATGCTTTTCGGGATATATCCTGAAATGCATGCAGACAAAGCAATAAGCCCTTCAGAATGCTCCTTTAAGAGCTCTATATCTATTCTTGGCTTAACATAGAAGCCGTCAACATAGCCAGCTGAAACCAAAAATGTAAGATTTTTATAGCCAATTTCATTTTTTGCAAGCAAAACGAGGTGTGAATACGCCAAATTATTAACTCTTGCTCTTTCAAATCTACTTCCAGGAGCAAGATAAACCTCGCAACCAATAATCGGTTTTATTTCCTCCGCCTTGCAAGCTTTATAAAAGTCAACAACGCCGAACATATTTCCGTGGTCAGTTATAGCAATCGCATCTTGTCCCGCTGACCTTGCTGCCTTTGCGATGTCTTTGATTTTGCATGCACCATCAAGCAAGCTATATTCACTGTGCAAATGTAAATGTACAAAGCCCGACATTGTTTTTCTCCTTAATCCATATTATTTTTGTAAAATTCCAGTATTTTTTCAAGTCTATGATAAATTCCCGATTTAGAAATCGGTGGTGAAAATTTCTTTCCAAGCTGTTCAAAATTTAATTCTTTAAATTGAATCCTCAATTTTGCTGTTTCCTGTAATTGCTCTGGCAAGGATTCGATTTTGCCACTTTCAATCAATTCTAAAATTGCATCTATATATTTTTCAGATGCTTTTAAAGCCTTTGTAATATTTGCGTTATCGCAATTTGCAATACGGTTTGCATTATTAGTAACTTCCTTGAAAATTTTGCTATTTATAAATTCAAAGGTTGAATTAACCGCACCGATTTTTGCTAATAGCTTTTCGATTTGATCACCATTTCTAAAATACAAAATGTGCTTTCCATTTCGCAAGGTCTTCCTTGGAGAAAAATCAAATTGTTCAAGTAAGTCAATTATTGCATTTCGCTTATTTTCATCCTCAAAAACAAGCTCAAGGCTATATGATTTTGAAGGATTATTGACAGTTCCACACATTAAAAATAGTGCTCTTAAAAAATATCCACTACAATTATCGCATTTCAATATTTCTTTTTGAATTTCGGCAATTGTAGAAAATCTCATAATCCCTTTATTTAAACGGATTTCTCTTGTTTTATCATTATAAAAAACGCTCTTTCCCTTTAATATAGATGATATGGTTTTAGATAGCAAGGAAGCATTTTCGGCATTTGCCTTTTTTATTACTATTTCCCCGTTTTCCTCATTCCCAAGAAACGCAAATCCATATATTAGTGAAAATGCGCAGCACTTCTTTATCTTTTCTTCAAGAAGGAGCTCTCTCTTCACATTATTTGAAAAAGATTCTTTCATAATTCCTCATTCCACATATATAATTTCCTGCTCTAAAAGCACATTAAATTTTTCTAAAACTACCTTCCTTGTTTTAGCAATTAAATTTAAAATATCCTTAGCCGAGGCGTTATTATAATTAACTATAAAGCCTGCGTGCTTTTTCGAAATTTTAGCACCACCAATTCTTTTCCCTTTAAATTTCGCTTGATCAATTAATTTAGATGCAAACAAATTTTGTGGACGCTTGAAGGTACTTCCACAGCTACCAAATTCAAGAGGCTGTGACAAAATTCTTTTAGATGAAATTTTAAGCATATCACTCTTGATATGTTGTTTGATAGACCTTTTCATTTGAAATGTAGTACTAAGTAAAACTAATTCTCTATTGGTTGAAAAGATTGACCTTTTGGGAGAAAATTCGTGCTTTGAGACATCAAAAGTTACTAATTTTCCTTTGTTTAAATCAAGAGCTATGCTTTTTAGGACTACACCTGACATATCCCTTTCATACGCACTTGAATTCATAAAGATAGCTCCACCTACGCTACCGGGAATCCCAAAAAGAAATTCCATACCAGAAAGGTTATTTTTCAGTGCATATACCGAGCAATCTGTAACTAATGCTCCGCACATCGCTATCAATTTATCGCCCTTGACTCTAATTTTATCTAATTTCCTTGTAGAAATTATCGCCCCAATATATCCATCATCATTAAAAAAGACATTTGAGCCATTCCCAACGATAAAAAATTTAATTCCTTTATCCTTTATAAAGCAAAGCAAATTACAAAGCTCTTTTATAGATTTTGGAAAGATTAAATATTTAGCATTTCCACCAACCTCTAAAAAGCTAATGCTTGCGGTGGAAAAATCAGACAAATATTCAATTTTTTCTTCATTCAAATATTCTTGTAATAGCTCGCCCTTCATACTTGTACCTCGATTATTAAACGCTATAATAATTTTATTCGAGATTTAACAGGCTTGACACAAGCAGATTAAGGCTTGTTTTTAAAGGGATATTTAATTTTACAGGAATTTCCCTGTTAACGCTATATTCGTCGCAATTTTGCCTTGTTAGAAGGCTTAGACGGGCATTTCACCGTTTCTTATCTTGTTAGATTGATTTAAAAGCTCTTTGGCAGCCGCTATTTGCTTATCAGTAACATCAATTCCACCGATAATTCTTGCAATCTCACCAATTCTTTGCTCAGTATCAAGAATCAAAACATGAGCCTCTGCTCTTTTATCAATCTCGTGTTTTTTAATAAAGTAGTGAGAATCAGCGATTGCAGCAATTTGAGGTGAGTGTGTTACGCAAATTGCCTGAACGGACTTTGATATATCATAAAGCTTAATTCCTATTTTTTGAGATGTGCTACCAGATACGCCTGTATCGATTTCATCAAAAATCACGGTTTGAGCACCATTTTTATCAGACATTGCACTCTTCATAGCAAGCATAATTCGTGAAAGCTCGCCACCCGAGGCAATTTTATTCATAGGTTGAAGCTCCTCGCCGACATTTGTAGCTATCATAAACTCAACATCATCAAATCCATTTGATCCAAGAACGATTTTTCCGGCATTCTCGTTTTTGGCGACCTTAATTTCGAATTTAACCTTAGGCATATCCAAAAATTCAAGTGCATCCTTTATGACCTTGCTAAGTTTTTTTGCATAATTCAGTCGAATTTGGTGAAGCTCCTCTGCAACACTCATTGCCATTTGATAATTTTTCTTATATTCTGCACGAAGAAGCTCTATTTTTTCCTCACCCTGCTCAAAATCCGCAAGCTTTTTTTCAGCATCCGCCTTGAATTTTAAAATTTCGGCAATATCGTATCCATATTTTTTCTTTAATTTTTGAATTAGCATTAAACGAGCTTCTATAATTTGGAGCTGTTCCTCAGGATTATCAACGCCTTCAAAGGAGCTAAATTCCAACGCTCTATCAGCAATATCAGCAATTTCGTATTTATAAGAGGTTAGCTTTTGAATCATTTCTTCTGTGCTTGGCTCAACATCAGCAAGCTTTGTTAATGATTCAATCGCTTTTTCTATCAAATAAACTGCACTTATACCACTTTCGTTTTGCGAAAGCATCTTAAATACATTTGTCGATTGCTTGATTATTTTTTCAGCACCCTTTAGTTTTGTACGCATTTCAAGAAGCCTTTGCTCCTCGTTTTCGTCCTTTAGCTTTGCAGATGCAATTTCATTCACCTGATAATTTAGTATATCAATCATCATATCCTTTTGCTTACCAGCCTCAACAAGAGCTGAAATTTCGCCCTTTAGCTGTGTAAGCTTGGAATAGATCTCTGAATACTGTAAAAGCTTATTTGATGCCCCTGCGTATTCGTCCAGCAACAAAATATGACTCGCCTTGTTCATAAAGGTATGATTTTCATTTTGTCCATGAATATTTATAAGCAATGCACCTATGTTTTTAAGCTGAGCGATGGAAACAGTCTTAGAATTAATCTTTGCAACGCCCTTTCCATCAGCACTTATAGTACGGCTTACAGAAAGCAAATCATCCTCATCATATTCTATTCCATATTCATCGCAAAGCTCATAAACCCTCTTACCAACTCCTGAAAATAAGGCACTAACAGTCGCCTTTTCCTCGCCTTGGCGTATAAGCTCTCTTGAAAATTTAGAGCCCAAAATAAGCCCTATGGAATCAATAATTATTGATTTGCCCGCTCCTGTTTCACCAGTAAGCACATTAAAACCATCTTGAAAATCAATATCTACCCTTTTTGCAACGGCAATATTTTCAATATGTAATGAATAAAGCATATTTGCTCCTTAATTGTTATTTTCTGCGATTTTTGAAAGCTTTTGACTAATTTTTACGCTTGACTCCTCAGATGCAGTAACTACTATAATAGTATCATCTCCTGCTACACATCCTAAAATATCAATTTCTCTCATGCCATCAATTCCTGCTGCTACTGCTTGTGCAAGTCCAGGTGCAGTTTTAACAACCACATTGTTAAGTGCATATCTAATTTCTTTAATTGATGAAATTAATGCACTATTATACTCAGACATTTCATCAAGCTCTTTTTTAGGAGCAACATACTTATATACGCCATCCACCATAACCTTAAGAAGCTTTAGCTGTCTTATATCTCTTGAAGCGGTAGCTTGAGTAGCGGCAAAGCCTTCCTTTTTTAGTGCATCTATAAGCTCTTCTTGAGTTTCTATATTATTTTCAGAAATAATCTCAAGTATTTTTTCTTGTCTGCGTGATTTCATTTCAATCTCCTATTTTCCCAACACTTTTTTCTCAATTTGATTAAATTCAATAACGGCTTGTGGATTTTTTGAAAAAACCGCTATATATTCAACATTCCCATCTCCACCGAGTATTGGAGATACATTAAAATAAATGCAAAAAAGTCCATTTTCTTTTGCACAGTCAATGACTTTTTTTACGGAAAAGGCTCTATCCTTAGGATTTTTAACTATTCCACCCTTTCCAATTTTCTCCTTGCCCACCTCAAATTGTGGCTTTATCAAGGAAAAGTATAAGCCGTCATCATTCAAAAGGCGAACGGCATTTGGCAATATATATGTTTGCGATATAAACGAAACATCAATTGTTATAATATCGCAAAACGAGCCAATATCCTCATAACAAATAGCTCTTGCGTTGTAATTTTCAATTGACACCACTCTTTTATCAGCCCTTAAAGACTCGTGAAGCTGATTATTTCCCGAATCCACCGAGAAAACCTGCTTGGCACCGTGCTTTAACAAACAATCGGTAAATCCTCCCGTAGAGGCTCCTATATCAATTGCTATTTTCCCAAAAACATCTATTCCAGAGCCCTTTATCGCCCCTTCGAGCTTCAAGCCACCACGAGAAACATATGGACAGGGGTCGGAAATTTGTATTTTGTGCTCCTTATCCTCATCAATCAAAAACGAAGGCTTGGTTATTTTTTGAGAATTTACCAAAACATAGCCATCCTCAATCAAGGATTTTGCCTTTTGACGGCTCTTAACATATCCAAAGCTACTTAAATATAAATCTAACCTTATCATTTTCTTCTATCTACAAGATATCTCGCAAGCTGAGCGAGTACATTATCCCCAGTTTTCGAATACTTGCTTATAATTTCAACAGCTTCATTTGTAAGAAGGTCTACTCTTTTTTGTGCCTCATCAATTGTCATATATGAAAGTGAGGTTTTCTTATCGTTCTTTTCATCTGAGCCAATAGGCTTGCCAAGCTCTGCCTCATCTGCTATCTTATCGAGAATATCATCTCTTATTTGAAATGCAATGCCAATATTCGATGCAAATTTCGAAAGATCGCTTATAACCTCTTGCTTTGGCTCATCGCAATACGCAAAATATCCAAGAAGAGTTGCACATTTAATTAACGCTCCCGTTTTCAAGGAATGCATATGCTCAAGCTCCTCAAGAGATGATGCAGATAGGTTAATATCAAGCATTTGTCCTCCTGCCATTCCCGCAAAGCCTGCATGATCAGCAAGTGCCTTTGTTGCAAGCTGTATGCTACGAGGACTTACTAGCTCGTTGGATGCAAGCACGGAAAATGCGTATGTCAAGAGTGAATCTCCTGCTAAAAGCGCTACCGCATCTCCAAAAACCTTATGGTTAGTAGGCTTTCCTCTTCTATAATCATCATTATCCATACAAGGCATATCATCGTGAATAAGTGAATAGGTGTGTATCATTTCAAGTGCACACGCAAAAGGAAGAGCCCTATCTACACTTTCATCACCAGAAAAAAGTCTATAAGTTTCAGCAACAATGAATGGGCGAAGTCGTTTTCCACCAGAAAGCAAGCTATAGCTCATAGGCTTTTCAAGTCCATAGCCATTTACGCTGATATATTTGCTTAATTCGTTTTCTACAATTGCAGAAAATTCGCTTATTCTTTCTTCAATTTTCATCGCTATCCTCGTTATCGAAAGGCTTTTCTACAAGCTCTCCATCTACATTAACAAGCTTTTTAACAGCACTCTCTGCCTTTTCAAGCTGTTCATTACATTTTTTTACAAGCCCTACACCCTCTTCAAACAAGGCGAGGGATTTATCAAGTGGAGCTTCTCCACTTTCAAGTGAGGATACTATTTCCTCAAGTCTCGCAATAGCCTCTTCAAAGCTAATTTCCTTCTTTGCAGGCATTTAATTTTCCTCTCTTTCTACTGTATTAACAACAGCACCAATAGTTCCATTAGATAGCTTTATAAAAATTTCATCATTTGTGCAAACGCTATCTACACCTTTTATAACCTCATTTTTCTTATCAAGAACGACTCCATATCCCCTCGACAATACTGCGAGTGGACTTAAAGCGTTTAGAGCTGTGCTTTTTTGTAAAAGCACCGATCTTAAATCCTTTGTTTTTATTTTCATCGCATCAGCAACATTTTCGGCAATTGTCAAAAGTTGCATTTTCTTAGTATCGAAGAGCGTTTCGGGCGATTTCAACGCTTTACTATTCTCGTATCCAAGCAAAATCTGCCTATATCTTTGAATCTTGCTGTTCAAAGACGCTCGAGCCCTGTCATTTAGAGATTTTATTTGATAAACCAACTCATTTATATCAGGAGTTGCCATTTCTGCTGCGTGCGAGGGAGTTGCTGCACGAGCATCTGCAACAAAATCGCATATTGTAAAGTCAATTTCATGACCAACTGCTGAAATTATTGGGATATGGGAATTATATATTGCTCTTGCAAGCCCTTCATCATTAAAGCCCCACAAATCCTCAATCGAGCCACCACCTCGACCGATAATTATCAAATCTACATAATCCATGGCAGTTAAATATTCAACTGCTCTTGTCAGCTCAAATGGAGCATTTTCGCCCTGTACAGCCGACGGGAATAGCACGAGCTTAACAAATGGGCATCTTTTCTTGCAAACCTTTATAATATCCCTCACCGCTGCTCCCGTAGGAGATGTGATGATTCCAATTTTCTTAGGGAATTTGGGTATTGGCTTTTTGTGTTCAGGTGCAAATAGCCCTTCGCTTAAAAGCTTTGCTTTTAATTGCTCGTATGCAAGATATAATGAGCCGAGCCCCTCAGGTTGCATTGAATCGACATAGAGTTGATAGGTTCCTGCTCTTTCAAAGACTCCCAGTCTTGCATGAACAAGCACCTTCATACCATTTTTAGGAGAAAAACGCATTTTAATAGCATATGTTTTGAACATAACAGCCTTTATTTCGCTTTTTTCATCCTTTAAGGTGAAATAAATATGTCCAGAGGAATGAAGCTTGAAATTTGATATTTCTCCGGAAACATATATATCCTTCAATTGCATTTCTTCTTCAATTAACTGCTTTATATAGTCATTTACCCAAGAAACCGTTTTGGTTTCCGGCAAAAGCTCGTTCCCGTTTTCATCAAATCTATACGATACTGCCATTTTTCCTCCTTTCACGAATGCTTATTTTTTAATATGCCTTTCCCTTGTAAGCAAGGCTATTCCCGATGCATTATCAGCACTAAATTCGGGCGTTGCAAAATAAACATTTTTAAATTTTTTATTCAAATTCTCTTGAATTATCATATTGCTCATTACTCCACCAGCATAAACAATAGGAGTATTGG
>JAZNYH010000026.1:0-30262 GCA_045594305.1 Eubacteriales bacterium
AAGCCTTATTTTATGTATAATATATGAACATATTAGCATTTAATAATGTAAAAATAGCAAAAAAACATAGCCGAAAATCTCGGCTATGCTTGATTGTTTAATTTAACAGCCAATTGTCTTCATGATGTCGTACATATCATAGAAGTAAGCACGACGCTCCTCGCAAAGAGCCTTCATAGACTCAATCTCCTGCTCGGTAAACGCATCAAGGTCACCGGGCTTTAATTTGTTCTTGAACATTCTGTCAACGATAAGAGCGTACTTAATATCGGTAGCAATTATTTGATTGTTTCTTGAACAGATAACAACATTGCTAATGCCATTTAAGAGCATATCAACTGCCTTGTCACCCATAACGGATGCAAGTGAACGGTCACGAAGGGTAGGAGTTCCACCACGAACAATGTGAGCAGGACGAACAAATCTTGACTCAACGCCTGTTCTTTCCTCAATCTCCTTAGTAAGAGCCTCACCAAACGCAGTTCCGAGTCCCTCGGCAACAATTACCATAAAGCTACGCTGTCCCTTTTTACGCATAGCACTAATCTTTTCAAAAAGAGCCTCCTTGTCAAATGGAACCTCGATAAGAGCGACGCCGATAGCGTTAAGAGCAAGACCGGTTTCAATAGCGATATAGCCAGCATCTCTACCCATAACCTCCATAACACAGCAACGAGCGTGAGACTCAGAGGTGTCACGGAGCTGGTCACCGAGGCGAACTATTGTGTTCATAGCAGTATCATAGCCGATTGTATAGTCGGTAGCGGTAATGTCGTTGTCAATAGTGCCAGGGATACCGATGCAGGGAATACCTCTTACGCTAAGGTCAGTAGCACCTCTAAATGTACCATCACCACCAATAGCGACAATACCATCAATGTTGTGCTTTCTACAAGTAGCGATAGCCTTTTGCATACCCTCCTCGTACTTGAACTCGTCACAGCGAGCAGATTTAAGATAAGTACCACCCTGTGAGATAATATTACTAACATCCATAATATCGAGAGGGCGAACATCGTCATTTATAAGTCCAGCATATCCACCGATAATGCCGACAACCTCAACACCACGAGCAATAGCAGAGCAAGCCACGCTCTTGATAGCAGCGCTCATACCAGGAGCGTCGCCACCAGATGAAAGGATACCTATTTTCTTGAAGCTTTTGTTTTCCATAAATTTTATAACTCCTTATAAAGGAAAATTTTCCAACAAATATTTTAACATAATAATATTATAAAATCAATACCTTTGTGAGATTTTTTCGATTGCATATTCAATAACCATAGCAACAGAACGCTCTCTTATTTCCTCTCGTGAAAGGTCAGGGGAAAGACAAAGACGCTTTGAGCACACCTCGCCACCCACGCACACGCCAATATAGACCGTGCCAACAGGCTTTTCGGGAGTTCCACCACCAGGGCCAGCTATTCCGGTTGTGCTAAGACCTACATTTGTAGAGCAAAGCCTGCACACTCCACCTGCCATTTGCTCAGCAACGGGAGCAGAAACAGCACCATAAGAGGCAAGAGTGTTAGCACAAACGCCAAGAGCATTTTGCTTAACGGAATTGTCATAGGAAACGACACCACCCCAAAAAACGCTTGATACGCCTGCAATATCGGTAATGGTTTTGGCAAGCAAGCCCCCCGTGCACGACTCCGCACAAGAGAGGGTAAGCCCCTTTTTCTTTAATAAATCAACAAGCACGCTTGCATTAGAGTTCATAAAATCACCTCATGTATATTTTACCACAAAAATCACAAATACGCAAGGAATTTGAAACATTCTATTGACAAAAGGCACAAAATGTTGTAGAATAAATGTGTATAGAACATAACTTTTAAGGAGAATACCATAATGAAAAGAATAATTGCACTTATGCTCGCATTGCTCTTGTGCTTCGCATTGCTCGTATCCTGCGGTGGCGATGACGATGAAGACGGCGATGATTCGAGTAGCTCAGTAAACAACCCATCTCTTGATAGCGTTCCTACTGATGAGGAGCCAGATACAGGCGACAATGTGGTTGATGATAGTGAACTTAAATAATGAATAAAAGCTCCGTGATGTGGCAATACTGCTCATATCACGGAGGTTTTTATTTATGAAGGTATTTTTAAAGCGAATCAAAAGAGGACTACTTAAAAGAAGCACAATAACTCTACTTATAAGCATAATTGCGTTTTTGTTCATATGGAGTCTAATACCCACAGCCGAGGAGTGTGAGGTGTATAATTCAACCGTTAGACTTCATATACTTGCAAGCTCGAATAGTAAGGCGGATCAGGACGCAAAGCTAAGGGTAAGAGATGCGGTGCTTGACCACATAAGCAAATACGAGGTAAGCACTAAGGAGGAGGCACTTTTGCAAATCTCCTCTGACAAGGAGCAAATAGAGAAAATAGCAGCTCAAACGCTAAAAAAGGACGGAATAAACGACACAGTATCCATTGAAATTGGACAAGAGGACTACCCCGAGAGGGTGTATGAGGGCTTTTCTCTGCCAGCGGGAGAGTATACCTCGGTAAGAATTATAATAGGCGAGGGCGAGGGAAACAATTGGTGGTGTGTGCTTTTTCCCCCAATGTGCACAGCCCAAGCAATAGAGTACGATAGCGACACCTATGTTAGTGCAGGGCTTACCAAGGAGCAATATTATATGATAACGGGAGTAAGTGGCAGATATGAGGTGAAATTCAAGCTCCTTGAAATTGCCGCAGAGGCGTTTGGTATTGAATATTAAAAAGAGGGGAACACCCCTCTTTTAAAAATACTATTGCAAAAGCAAGACAAAAATGGTAATATAATAATATATTGACGCATATTAGAAGGGAGATAGCTATGTTTGGATATGTAACCCCTCAAATTCCCGAGCTTAGGGTAAAGGAATTTGAGCTATATAAGGCAGCGTATTGTGGTCTTTGTCGTGCTATGGGCAAAAGAACAGGCTGTCTTTCAAGGCTAAGCCTTAATTACGATTTTGTTTTTCTTGTTTTGCTACGCAAGGTGGCAGAAAAGCGTGGTGGAGAGGTCAAGATGCGTCGCTGTATCGCACATCCTCTTAAAAAACGCCCAATGCTTGAAATAGACCCCTCGCTCGAATACTGTGCAAGGGCAAGCGTTATGCTGACAAGATTAAAGCTTAAGGACAATGTAAGTGACACACACGGAATCAAGCGTCTTTTGGCAAGAATGGTCGCCCTTGTGTCGATATTTTTTAAAAAAACAACCAAGGAGCTACGCCCTCTTGAAGCTAAATTAAAGGCGTGCATAGATGAGCTTTCAGCCCTTGAAGGGAGTGGCTGTGACTCTGTTGATGCAGTGGCAGATACCTTTGGTAGACTTCTTAGCGAGGTCGCATCATATGGCTTAGAGGAAAATGAGGCTACTCTGTGTGCAAAAATTGGCTATCATCTTGGCAAATGGATATACATAATCGACGCTATTGATGATTTTGAGGACGATGCTAAGCACCATTCCTTTAACCCACTTATAAACGCCTTTGGGAAAGAGCTTACCGACGCTGATAGGGATATGATAAGGGTGGCTCTTATGATAGAGCTTGACGAGCTTAGCAAGGCACTTTGCTCCCTTGATTTTTCCGCCTACCGAGATGTCGAGGGCGTTTTGAAGAACACAATCTATCTTGGAATGGTTTCCAAAACCAAGAGCGTGCTCGGTATTCAAGATGGCAGTAATGTGAAAAGTGTGTGAAAACTATTTACAACGCAGTAATTTTGTGCTAAAATAACCATAATATTTAAAACGAATGGAGATACGAGATGAGAGATCCATACAAGGTGCTTGGCATATCACCAAGTGCATCTAATGAAGAGGTAAAGCAGGCATATAAGGCGCTTGCTCAAAAATATCACCCCGACAAAAACGACGGACCAATGCGTGAGTTTGCTGAAAGCAAGATGAAGGAAGTAAACGAGGCGTATGATGAGATACTAAGACGCAGAGCAAACGGCGATTATAGTGGTGGAGCATCAGGCACAGCAGGAGCAGACACAGCAGAATATGCAGATATGCTCGCTGATGCAAGAAGAAGCATTTCTCAAAGCAGATTTGATGAGGCAGACGCAGTTCTAAACGCTATTCCTGAGGGTGTAAGACCTGCCGAGTGGTATTACCTAAAAGCGTGCGTTTACACCAACAAGGGTGCATATATGGACGCACTAAGACACGCAAATGTAGCGTGCACAATGGCACCAAGCAACGGAGAATATAAGCTTCTTCGTGATAATCTTCAAGAGCGTGGTAACGCCTATGGAAGACAAACCACCTCTCAACCAGGCAACGCAGGCTGTGATATGTGCGATATTTGCTCGCTCTTGATATGCCTCGATTGTATGTGCAGATAAGGAAACAAAAATGAAAAAAACAAAACAGCTCACCTTCTGTGCGCTTATGTCAGCGCTCGGGGTTGTGGCTCTTTTGCTCGGCTCGCTTCTTGACATCTTCGATTTGTGCGCCGTGCTTATATCGGCAACGCTTATATTCGTGGTTTGCGAGGAGCTCGGTGGAGCTAAGGCGTTTGCAACCTACGCAGTGTGTGCGGTAATCGCAATATTGCTACTCCCCTCAAAGCGTGTGGCAATAGAGTACGCTATCTTTGCAATATACCCAATTCTTCGAATGATTTTTGAGAAAAGACCAAGGGTGGTGTGTATTACATTAAAGGTTCTATATATGCTTGCCTCGGCAACCCTTACTATTGTGATTGTGAGAAAATTCTTCACAACGGAAAGCGTGCGTGCCGATTGGCTTGAAATAGCAACCTGGCTTGTTGGAATTTTGTGCTTGATAATAGTAGATGTGTTCTTTAAGAGATTTTCTCGCTATTACCATAATCGCCTAAGAGGGCTTTTGAGAATAGATAAATTTTTGGGCTAAGGAGAGCAAAATTGTGCTCTCCCTTTTCCTTTTCTAAAAAGCCTAAAACAATTAAGCTATGCTTAAAAACAGCTAAAATATGCACAAAATCAGCCACCAAAAAGTATTACTTTTTGTAACATCCTACAATATTTCACGAAAAAAGTTGACAAATTAACACCACTTATATTAGAATATAATATATACGAAAAAATGTGTAAATTTTTATAATAAAGGACGAGCATATGTTTAAGAGCATGACTGCGTTTGCAAGAGCACGCAAAACCGTAAATGGTAAGGATATTACCGCAGAGATAAAATCAGTAAACAACAGATATCTTGATTGTAGCGTTAAGATATCAAGGCTTTATACCTTTCTTGAGGACAAGGTAAAGCAGCATATTCAAGCAAATGGAATTTCAAGAGGAAAGGTTGAGATTTACATAGGAGTTGACCTGCTCGAGCAGCAGGGTGTCGAGATTGCACTCGATACTGCTTATGCAGAGTCCTACATAAACGCTCTTTACAAATTGAGAGATACCTTTAATCTCCCCGATGATATATCCGTTTGTAGAATTGCCTCAAACAAGGAAATCTTCAATGTCAAAAAGCCCGAGGATGATATAGAGGGCGATTGGCAGGATATTAAAGAGGTGCTTGATATCGCACTTGCCGACTTCCTTGAAAGACGCAGAATAGAGGGCGAAAACCTTCTTCGCAACATTCGTGAGAAGATTGAAAACATAAAGGGCTATGTAGCACAAATCGCACAAAACTCCGAGAGGGACACAAAGGAATACGCCTCAAAGCTTGAGGAGAGAATTGTTAAGTTCCTTGGAGATAACTCCGTTCAAATTGATGAGCAAAGAATACTTACTGAGGTTGCAATTTTTGCAGATAAGATTGCAATTGATGAGGAGCTTGTAAGGCTTGATAGCCACTTTGGGGCGTTCGAGCAAATTGTCGAGGCAAATGAGCCAGCAGGCAGAAAGCTTGATTTCTTGCTTCAAGAGATGAATAGAGAAACAAACACCATAGGCTCAAAGGCATCAAACGCAGATACTGCACATCTTGTCGTAAATATCAAAAACGAGCTTGAAAAGATAAGAGAGCAGATACAAAATATAGAGTGATATGAAATTTATAAATGTAGGCTTTGGAAATGTAGTCCTTGATGAAAGGATTGTTGCAATAATAGCACCAGACTCTGCCCCTGCTAAAAGAATAGTTGGCGAGGCAAAGGACAATAGCAGAATAATAGATTGCACGGGTGGTAGGCGTACAAAGAGCGTCATAGTTACCGACTCTGACCATGTTATTTTGTCGGCGCTATCAACGGAAGTTATTGCAGATAGATTAAACGGAACGGAGAGTGACAAAAATGAGTAAGGGACTTTTGTTTATCATCTCAGGACCTGCGGGAAGTGGAAAGGGAACGGTTGTGAATGAGCTTGTTAGCTCGCACGATGAGATTGCCCTATCAGTATCAGCCACCACAAGGTCACCACGACCAGGTGAGCAGAATGGTGTTCACTACCACTTTATCACAAAACAGGAATTTGAAAATCGAATAGCAAGAGGTGAGATTCTTGAATATACCACCTATTGCGATAATTATTATGGCACACCCTTGAAGGAGGTAAACGAGGCACTCGAAGGTGGAATTGATATGATTCTTGAAATCGAGGTCGATGGTGCTATGCAGGTAAAGGAGAAGCTTGGCGATTCTGCCGTTACCATAATGCTCACCCCACCCGACAAGGAAACGCTTGAAAATCGCTTGCGTTCAAGAGGAACGGAAACCGATGAGGTTATTGCGTGGCGTCTTGAAAGGGCAAGAGAGGAAATAGCTCTAATGCCACAGTATGATTATTCGGTTGTAAATGAGGACGGTGGAGTTAAGAAATGTGCCGAGCTTATTTATGATATCGTGCAGGCGGAGCACGCTAAAACAAATCGCACAAAAGAGATTATTAAAAAATTTATATAAAACCAAGGAGAAAAAAGATGCTTTACCCATCAATTCAAGAGCTTTTGAAGCTTTCAACAGACGAAAACGGCGAGGAGAGACTTAACAAATACACCCTCGTTATGGCAACCGCAAAGACAGCTCGTATCATCACAAACGAGAACCGTGTAAAGAAGGACCTCGAAAAGTCAAGTGGTGAAAAGACCTATTCAAGCAAAAAAGAGGCTGTCAAGGAGGAAAAGGCAGTAAGAAGCGCAGTAAGAGAGCTTAAAAACGGAGAATATCAGGTATTCTTCGAGGGCGATGAGGGCTATGAGGATTCAATCGTAGATGTTCGTGCGCTTGATTCTGCACTTGAGGAGCAAATCCAAAAAATGGAGGAGCTTGAAAAGCTCGAAAAGAAAAAGGCTCTCGAAAGAGAAAAATATTCAAGCTTTACAGCTGACGACGATGATGACGACACAGAGGACCTTATGGGTGCTACTGAGGTATTCACAGGCGACGACGGCTTTGATACAAGAGATGAAGACCCCAATGTTGGTGGCGAGGAATAATTTAACTAACTAATTTTCAAGGAGGAGTGCTATGGCTAAATATGTAATGGCTCATATTTTAGATGTGCCATATCACGCCGATATTGAATATTCCTATAAGCTTCTTCCCGAGCACGAGGAGCAGGTGAGCGTTGGCTCGCTTGTTATTGTGCCATTTGGAGCATCAAACAGGCAAAAAACTGCCCTTGTTACTGCGATAGCCGACGAGTGTCCACACAGCGAGGTCAAGTCAATTGTATCAGTGCTAAATGAGTATATGTCGCTCGATAGCGATATGCTCTCACTATGCGAGTTTATGAAGGCTCAAACCCTTTGCACCATTGGAGAGGCTACAAGGTGTATTGTCCCCTCTGTTATCGCAACAAGAGTAAATGAAAGGCTTTTTGTAACTGATAAGAGTGCAGATAAGCTCCCAAGCGAGCATAGCATAGCTTATGATTACATTAAGGAAAATAACGGAATTACCCTCGAAAAATTAAAGGAAAGGCTGAGCGGAGCACAAAATAGTGCCCTTTGGCTTTTAAAAAACAAGTATATATCCAAGAAAACCGAGATAGAGGAAACGGACAAGGGCAAGTATGAAAATGTTGTATCCCTTGCAATCTCCAAGGAAGAGGCACTTTCTCTAATTAGCGAGGACGCACCAAAGAGGCTTCGCTCAAAAAAGCACGCCGATATTTTAAGACTTCTTTGCGAGTTTTCCTCACTTACCGACAAGGATATTTACGAGAAAACACTAACACAGCGTGCACAGCTTGTAGCACTTTTGGAAAAGGGCTATATCAAAATCGACAAGGAGCGTGTAATGCGTGATCCCTACTCGGTGGCGAAAAGGTCTAAGGGCGAGGATGTCGTTTTAAACGATGAGCAAAATAGTGCCCTTGATGAGTTGAAGGCTCTTTATAGGACGGGCGAGGCTCGTGGTGCATTGCTATACGGAATTACGGGAAGTGGAAAGACAAGCGTTATCAAGAAAATGATTGACGAGGTTGTTTCAAGTGGAAGAAGCGTAATAGTTCTCGTTCCCGAAATCTCCCTAACCCCCCAAACCGTAAGCGTTTTTTGTGGCTACTATGGCGAGAGGGTGGCTGTAATTCACTCAAATCTTAGCGCAGGTGAGCGCTTTGATGCATATAGAAAAATAAAGGATGGAGAAATAGATGTCGTAATCGGCACACGCTCTGCAATCTTTGCTCCACTCAAAAATCTTGGAATGATTGTTATTGATGAGGAGCAGGAGCATACCTATAAATCGGAAACAAGCCCAAAATATTTGGCTCACGATATAGCGAGGTTCAGGTGTGCAAAATCGAACGCTCTTATGCTTTTAGCATCAGCAACGCCATCTCTTAACTCCTACTACAAGGCAAAGGGTGGGGCATATTCGCTAATAAAGCTATCAAAGCGATATGGCGAGGCAACGCTACCTGATGTAATAATAACCGATATGAAGCGTGAGCGTGGAAACGGAAATATGTCCGTATTTAGCCACAAGCTCGCATCACTTACCGCAAGCACGCTTGATGATAGCAAGCAGGCGATACTATTTTTAAACCGTCGTGGCTATCATAGCGCTCTTTCCTGCACGGATTGTGGTAAGGTGCTCGAATGTCCAAACTGCTCGGTAGCGCTTACATATCATTCCTACAAGAAAATTGGCGAACAGCCCGATGCAGAAAATGCATATCGTGTGATGAGCACAAGTGGTCTTTTGAGATGTCACTATTGCGGATATCAAGCAAGAGTCCCAAGGGCGTGCCCAAGCTGTAAGGGCGAGGGCTTTGAGTATGTGGGCTTTGGAACGCAAAAGCTCGAAAACGACCTTCAAGAGCTTTTCCCAGGCGTGAAAACGCTTCGCCTTGATGCCGACACGACAAGCACAAAATCCTCATACGAGAAAATTCTTGGCTCGTTTTTGAACAAGGAAGCAGATGTTATGATAGGAACTCAAATGGTAACAAAGGGACACAACTTCCCCTCAGTTACCTTAGTTGGAGTAATCCTTGCAGATATGATGCTTTATATGAGCGACTACCGTGCCTCGGAGCGTACCTTCTCAATGCTTACACAGGTAATAGGCAGAGCAGGGCGTGCTCAGGACAAGGGAATAGCAGTAATACAAACAAATTCGCCAAGCGATAGAACAATCCTCTACGCAAGTGAGCAGGATTACGACTCCTTCTATGAAAACGAGATACAAATAAGAAAGGCGTATCAGTTTCCACCCTTCTGCGATATCGCAGCTATAACAATATCCTCTCCAAGCGAGGGCGAGCTTAATTTAGAAAGTGGAAAAATAATGAAGCGTCTTGAACAGGAGTTAAAGGAAAACAATATCCCTGCAATTGCCTACGGACCATTCGAAGCACCCGTATACAAGGCACAGGGCAGATACAGAAAGAGAATTATTGTAAAGTGCAAGCTAAATAAAGCCGTACGAGGAATATTTAGTAGCCTTTTGATTGAATTTTCGAAAGCATCAAGCAAAAATAGAATGTCAATAGATTTTAACCCGTCATCACTTTAACGGAGGACAAAATGGCAATACTTAGAATAGTAAAAAAGGACACAGATGAGGCTTTTTTGAGAAAAAAGAGCCGTCCTGTGGAGCAAATAACAGAAAGAACGAAAATGCTTCTTGACGATATGGTAGAAACAATGCGTCACGCAAACGGCTGTGGTCTTGCCGCAGTTCAGGTTGGCGTGCTTCGTAGAATTGTAGTTATCGAAACAGAGGAGGGGCTATTTGAGCTTATCAACCCTCGTATAATCGCAAGAGCAGGCGAGCAAATAAGCGAGGAGGGCTGTCTTTCAGTTCCTGGCGAATGGGGTATGACCAAGCGCCCAATGCATGTAACTGCTCGTGCACTCAACCGAGATGGTGAGGAAATAGAGATAATCGCAAGTGGACTTTTAGCTAAGGCTATTTGTCACGAGCTCGACCATCTTGACGGAATTTTATACACAGATAAGGTAATTAAGGAATGAGAATACTTTTTATGGGAACGCCCGAGTTTGCCAAGGAGTGCCTAAGAGTGCTCCACCAAAACGGCGATGACATAGTAGGCGTTGTTACAACACCCGACAAGGCAAAGGGCAGAGGAATGGTGCTAACACCAAGCGAGGTAAAGAAATATGCGCTTGATGCAGGGCTTACCGTTTATCAGCCACAAACCCTTAGAGATGAGGCGTTTTTGCCAACCCTTAGGGAGCTTGATCCTGAGCTAATCGTGGTGGTTGCATACGGAAAAATACTTCCCGAATATGTAATAAATTACCCTAAATATGGCTGTATTAACGCACACGCCTCAATACTTCCTAAATATCGTGGTGCTGCCCCAATTCAAAGGGCAATTATCGATGGCGAGAGAGAAACAGGCGTTAGCATTATGAGAATGGATAAGGGGCTTGACACGGGCGATGTTATTCACATTGAGCGTGTTACAATAGAGAACGAGGATAACTTTGAAAGCGTTCACGACAAGCTCGTTACCGCAGCATATACAGGACTTTTAAGCACAATTACGCTTCTTGATAGTGGTGAGGCAACATACACAAGACAGGGCGAGGACTTTACCTATGCCGAGAAGATTACAAAGCAGGATTGCTATGTTGACTTTACCCTTAGAGCAGAGGCAACCCACAACCAAATAAGAGGTCTTTCCCCAATCCCGCTTGCATACACCAAGGGAGCAGACGGAAAAATCTTGAAAATTGTAAAGGCACATATAAGCGACAAGAGTGCAGAAAACGCTCAAATTGGCGAGGTTGTGTCGCTTGACGGAGCAATCTGTGTAAAATGTGCGCAGGGCGTTATTGCCCTTGATGTAATAGTCCCTGAGGGCAAGGGCAAAATGCTCGCTAAGGACTATATAAATGGTCGAAAAATTTCGCTTGGCGATATTTTAGGAAAATAAAATCAATTTGAGTTTTTTTGAAACGAGGAGAACATTATGGACAATCCAAGGAAGCTTGCACTTGAATCTCTTATAAAATCAGATGTGTCAGGTGCGTATTCAAATCTTGAGGTAAACACAGTTGTATCAAGAGCAAATCTTGCAAAGGTAGATGTCGCACTTTATACTGCACTCTATCTTGGCGTTATGGAAAAGCTGATAACGCTTGATTACCAAATCGCAAGATATTCAAACACCCATATAATGGAGCTTGATTCAGAAACCAAGAGTGCTTTAAGGCTTGGGCTTTATCAGCTTATTTATATGGATAAAATTCCCGACTATTCAGCAGTATCAGAAACCGTAGGTCTTTGCAAAAGAAGGTCAAGGGGCTTTGTAAATGCCTGCCTTCGCAACTTTATAAGAGATGGAAAGGTGATAGCACTCCCAAGCGATGAATGGGAGGCACTTAGCGTAAGCACATCTATTCCAAGCACCATCATCAACATTTTTAGAAGCTCCTATGGTGATGAAATAGCTAAGAAAATTGCCAACTCGTGTAAGCCACGAGAGGGAATAAGCCTTAGAATTAATACCATAAAGATAGATCCAAGAGATTTTTGGGAAATGCTCAAATCGAGAAAAATCCCATATAGACTTATTGGCTTTGCCGATGAAATTATTATCGTAAAGGCTCCAATATCTGACCTTGTAGACCTTATCGAAAAGGGCTATGTATTCGTACAGGACCCTGCGTCCTTTGCGTGCGTAAAGATATTCGCACCTAAGGCAGGCGAGAGGGTGCTTGATGCGTGTGCGTGCCCAGGTGGAAAGACCTTTTCGAGTGCAATCGAGATGGAAAACAAGGGCGAGATACTTGCGTGCGACCTTCATAAGAATAAGCTTAGCCTTGTGGAAAACGGAGCTAAAAAGCTCGGTCTTAGCATAATCACAGTTAAGGAGCAGGACGCAAAGCTCGAAAGAGAGGAGCTTGCTCGCTCGTTTGACAAGGTGCTATGTGATGTGCCATGCTCAGGACTTGGCGTTATGGCAAAGAAGCCAGACATAAAGTATAAGCCAATTGAGCAAATTTATAATCTCCCTGCAATTCAGCTTGAAATACTTAGAAATTGTGCTAAGTATGTAAAGGTCGGCGGAGAAATCGTATATTCCACCTGCACCCTTAACGCAGAGGAAAACGAAAAGGTAGTAAAGAAATTTTTGAGCCTTAGTCAGGACTTTGTTGCCCTTGACTTTACGCTTGGACAAATAAAATCAACTGACGGAATGTATACCTTTATGCCTCACCTTGTTGAGACAGATGGCTTTTTCGTCGCAAAAATGAAAAGAGTAAAATAATAATGAAGCACGATATTTTGTCAATGACGCTTGGCGAGGTTGAGGAGCTTGTTGTAAGCCTTGGCGAGCCTAAGTATAGGGCAAAGCAGATATACTCATGGCTAATGAAGGGCGTGTGGGGAGAGGGAATGAAGAATGTCCCCAAGAAAACCACCGAGCTTTTAAATGGCGTGTGTGAAATTCGCCTGCCAAGAGTGGTAAAGCGACTTGATTCCAAGCTTGACGGAACAAAAAAATATCTTTTTGAGCTTATAGATGGCGAATGTATTGAGAGCGTATTTATGAAATACGAGCACGGAAACACCTTGTGCATATCCTCTCAGGTCGGCTGTCGCATGGGCTGTAAATTCTGTGCCTCTACCATTGGTGGCAAGGTAAGAGACCTTACCCCCTCGGAGATGCTTGGACAAATAATTTGCACTCAGGCAGACACGGGTGAGCGTATTTCCAATGTCGTTATGATGGGCATAGGAGAGCCACTCGACAACTACGATAATACAATCAAATTCCTTCGCCTTGTATCCTCTGATGACGGACTAAATATAGGACTTAGACACATATCCGTCTCAACCTGTGGAGTGGTTGATAAAATAGATGCTCTTGCAGATGAGGGCTTGCCAATAACCCTATCAATCTCACTTCACGCCTACGATGATGAAACAAGAGGAGCAATAATGCCAATAAATAAAAAATATGGCGTTAGTGAGCTTCTTAGTGCGTGCGAGAGATACTTTAACAAAACGGGCAGAAGAATATCCTTTGAATACACCCTTATAGCAGATAAGAACGACTCAACCGAGGGTGCTGAGGCACTTGCAAGGGTTCTAAAAAAGCATATTCGCTCCACCCCACATGTAAATCTAATTCCTCTAAATGAGGTTAGCGAAACAGGACTTACAACCTCTAAAAATGTAAATAATTTCAAACAAAGGCTGATATCACTTGGAATAAATGCAACCGTAAGAAGACGCTTAGGCTCGGACATAAACGCCTCGTGTGGTCAGCTTAGAAGACAAAAGCAAAAGGAGACTATATGATTTGCTCGGCATACACCGATGTAGGAATGAAAAGGACAAATAACCAAGACTCCTATATCTTAAAGACATATTCTGAAAAAACCTGTCTTTGCGTCGTGTGCGACGGAATGGGAGGAGCAAGAGGTGGCTCTGAGGCGTCAAAGCTTGCATCTGAAAAGTTCGTGTCCGTAATCGACGATTTCGTTACGCCATATATTGGCAATAAGGATAAGAAGCTATCTGCCTCTGATATCAAGTCAGCAATGCTTGACGCTGTTGACCAAGCCAACTATGCCGTAAACGAATATGCAAAGCTTCACCCAAGCCTTAAAGGCATGGGTACAACTCTTGTTGCCACGCTCATTATAAAGAATACGGTTTTCTGCGTAAATGTAGGAGATAGCCGTATGTATTTTATGAACGACCAAAAAATCAAGCAGGTGACAAAGGACCATTCCTATGTTCAATACCTACTTGACCTTGGTCAAATAAGTCAAAGCGAGGCAGACAATTTCCCAAATAAAAACATAATTACCCGTGCAATTGGAACGGAGAATAGCGTAAAGGCTGACTTCATTCGTGAGAATGTAGCAGACGGTACATACCTGCTTCTTTGCTCCGACGGACTTACAAATCATGTAAGCGACGAGGGTATTCGTGACATCGTTATTAGTGCAGACACAAAGGGACTTGACCAAATAAAGCTTTCACTTACTGTAAGACGCCTTATAGATAGTGCAAACGAAAATGGCGGTTCTGACAATATAACTGCACTTCTTGTAAGAATATAGGGGGTGCGATATGGAAAAGAAAATTTTTGAAAAATACGAAAAGCTTGAGGGCACAACGCTTGATGACAGATACCTGCTTGAAAAGCTAATTGGCGTAGGCGGAATGGCTGTTGTTTTCCGTGCAATAGACAAGCTTGTATATAACAATGTTGTCGCTATAAAGATGCTTAAGGATGATATAGCGTGCGACAGAAATATGATAAAGAGATTTACCAATGAATCAAGGGTTGAGGACCTTATAAGACACCCAAATATCGTGGCTATGCATCAGTTCTGTGCAACAGGCGAGCATAAGTATATGGTAATGGAGTATGTGTCGGGAATTACGCTTAAAAGATACCTTAAAGCGAAGAATAAGCCACTCTCCTTTGATGAGCTTATGAGCTATACAATTCAAACTCTTAAAGCCCTAAAGGTGGCACACGACAACGGAATTATCCATAGAGATATAAAGCCACAAAATATAATGCTTCTTCGCAACGGCCACATAAAGGTCATGGATTTTGGTATAGCAAAGCTCCCTAACGCTGAAACCGTAACAATGACGGATAAGGCAATAGGCACAGTTTACTATATGAGCCCCGAGCAGGCGAGTGCAAAGCCAATAGATTGCAGAAGCGATATTTACTCACTTGGAGCAATGCTCTATGAGCTTGCAACAGGACGCCTACCCTTTGAGGGAGAAAGCCCTGTGTCGATAGCTGTAAAGCAAATCAACGAGGACCCTGTTCCACCAAGAGAGATAAATCCAGATGTCCCAGTAGGTCTTGAACAAATAATTCTCTGTGCTATGAGCAAAAAGCCATCGGACAGATTCCAAAGTGCAGATATTATGCTTGATTACATAAAAAGACTTCAAAAGAATAAGAAGATAAAGTTCGAAAAGCTTCCATCAAGAAGTGGATTTTCAAACTTTATGTCGAGCATTCGCAGAATCCTTGGAGTGAATAAGAAATGATTTTAACAGGAATTGTAATGCGATGCGTTGGTGGACTCTTCACCATTCAGCTTGATAGTGAGCATAACGGCTCAATGCGTCTTGACGCAAGGGCAAGAGGTGCGTTCAAGCACGAGAAGAAGACGCTTCTCGCAGGTGATAGAGTAGAGGTGGATATAAACGAAAATGGCGAGCCATATATCAGTAAAATATTAGATAGAAAAAGCTCGCTAATTCGCCCCCCGCTTGCAAATCTTGACACACTCTTTATTGTAATTTCCTGCGTAAGACCTGCACCCGTGCTTGAAACAATAGACAAGCTCATCTGTATTGCAGAGTCAAAGAAAATCGAGCCTGTTATCGTAATAACAAAGGCAGATCTTGATAGCGATTTTGCCACGGAAGCCGCCACCCTGTATAAAAAATGTGGCTTTGAGGTGTTTATAACCTCAAGCGAGGATGGCAGAGGCAGGCAGGAGCTTCTTGACTACATAAGAAAAAATGGCGAGAGCAATAAAATTTACGCCTTTTCAGGAGCGTCAGGAGCAGGAAAGAGCACCTTTATTAACCTTCTTTTCCCTCAGCTTTGCCTTGAAACGGGCGAGCTTAGCCAAAGGCTTGATAGAGGTAAAAACACAACAAGAGCAACCGAGCTGTTTTCCCTTAGCGACCTGCTTGGTGAGGGCGTGCAGGGATACATTGCCGACACCCCGGGCTTTTCGCTTCTTGACTTTGAGCGATTTGACTTTTTCGACCTTGATAGCCTCTTTGATACATTTAGAGAATTTAGAAAAAGCGAGGGTATGTGTCGATATACCAAATGCTCCCACACCAAGGAGCAGGGCTGTGATGTTATCGCAAGAGTGCAGAGTGGAGAAATTCCAAAAAGCCGTCACCAGAGCTATGTATCACTCTATGAGGTGCTAAAAAGCAAGCCAAGGTGGAAAAAGTAGTAGCAAATTAAATCCCGTGCCATACTATATAGTAGAGCAATATTATTAAAGGGAGCCGTTTGTTATGAAAATAGTAGTGGTTAAATCCCCTAAGCTCTTGTCCCCAATTCTTAGGCGGATTTTCAAAATGAAATAGCATTTTCAATATAAAAGGGCAGGCATTTTCGCTTGCCCTTTTGTCGTGGAAATAAAGGGCGAGGTGACGCTTCAATATAGCGATTACACAAAAATCTTGATTTTTGTTAATTTTAGTGGTATAATATAAAATAGAGAATTATGCGATTGGAGGTAAAAATGAACGAGGCAATTAAAAATATGCTTGAACGCAGAAGCGTTCGTGACTTCAAGAGCGATATGATACCTGAGCAAGATCTCAACCTTATTTTAGAGGCAGGAAAATACGCTCCCACAGGCAGAAATTTTCAATCACCTATAATTATTGCGATAACTAACAAGGAGCTAAGAGATAAAATCTCAAAAATGAACGCTGAGATAATGGGCACAGATGCAGATCCATTCTATGGTGCACCCGTAATTCTTATCGTTTTGGCAGATAAATCTCGCCCAACCTATATTTATGATGGCTCTGTCGTTATGCAAAATCTTATGCTCTCAGCACATTCTCTTGGCATTGGCTCGTGCTGGATACACAGGGCAAGGGAGGAATTTGAAAGCCCAGAGGGCAAAAAAATCCTTTCCGAGCTTGGCATAGAGGGAGATTACGAGGGAATAGGACATGTTGCCCTTGGATACGCTAAAAGTGCTCCTGCACCAGCAAGAGAACGCAAAAGCGACTATGTTTATTATGTAAAATAAAATGCATAGCATTTTAAAAATATTTTTGCGAAAAAATTTCAATAAATTTCCAAATATTTGTTGACAAATCAATTTTACTGTGCTATTATACCTAAGGCAATTAAAATTGACAAATCAACAAAACTTGGAGGCTTACAATGATTGAACCAGCAGATCGTTTTTTAACATTTATTCTATCAATAGACAGAATATCAAAGAACATTAAAAGAATTAAAGATAGCGCAATGGAGCAGTATGGTTTAAGAAGTGCGCATGTATTGTGCCTATTCAACCTACTGAAAAGCAAGAATGGACTTAGCTCAACCGATCTTGCAGAGGTTTGCGGTGTCGATAAGGCATTCGTTTCTCGAATAACCACCGAGCTTGAAAATAGGGGGTATGTAAAGAGAGATCAAAACTCAAATGGTAGCATCTACAAGTCCAAGTTCGTGCTTACCGAGCAGGGCATTGAGGTAAACAATTACATAAGCGAAAAAATAGCCGAGATTATGGGCAAGGTTAGTGGAGATATCGCTGACCATCGTTTGAAGGTATTCTACGAGGTGCTTATGATTGTCGACGAGAATATTTCATTTCAGGTAAAGGAAGATAAATATGGCAACTAAAATTAATATGGCGGATTTCAAAATCCAAATTGACAGCCTTTATTCATATTTTGAGCGTGGCAGAAACCTTTATGGTGACAAGGCTCTTTATAGATTTAATAAAAAATCAACAAACGAAACAATAGATGTTTCCTACAAGGAAATGTTTGAGCTTATAACAGATCTTGCTCTTGCGTTCCAAAAGAAGGAAATGGCAGGCAAGAAGGTAATTCTTATTGGTGAAACAAGCGTTCAATGGATCGCATCATACATTTCAACAGTAGCATCTGATGGTGTTATCGTTCCACTTGATCCACATCTTCTTGAGGAGGAGATTATAAAGTTCACAAAGCATACAGAGGCTTCCTTTGTTGTATGCTCACATACCTACGAGGAAATGTTTAGAAATCACGCAGACGAGCTTGACGGAGTTGAAAACTTCATCATCACCGACCGTGAGACCTTTACACTCGCTCCCGAGCAGGAGTATGTAGAGGAGAAATTTACAACCTTTAATAACTTCCTCGCACTTGGACAATATCTTGCAAAGAATACCGATATGGTAATCAATATGAGAGACCACGATGTTCGCAAGCTTGGAATCTTGCTCTTTACATCAGGAACAACAGGCTCATCAAAGGGCGTTATGCTCTGCGAGAGAAACATTTGTGCAGTTCTTGAAGGCATTTACCCAATGCTCGCAGGACTCACCCCTGATGATTCTGTAATGTCAGTATTGCCAATCTATCACACCTACGAGATGAGTGCAGGTATACTTGCACCAATGCTCTATGGTATGACAATTTGTATAAGCGATGGAATCAAGTATGTTGGTAAGAACATTAAGCAGTTCAAGCCAAGCCTTATGACACTTGTTCCACTCTTTGCAAATCAGCTCTATAAGACCATTCAAAAGAATGTTCAAAAGCAGGGCAAGGAAAAGGCTCTTTCAATGGGACTTAAAATCAGTAACCTTCTTCTCAAGCTTCACATTGACGCAAGAAAGAAGCTCTTTGGTGAGGTTCTTCAAGGTCTTGGTGGAAACCTTAAAGCATTTATTGTTGGTGGTGCAGCTCTCAATCCACAAATTGCAGAGAATTTTGCAAACTTCGGTATTCAGGTTCGTCAGGGCTATGGTATTACCGAGTGTGCTCCACTTATCTCAGTAGTTCCACTTCATGAAAAGAATAACCCAGCATCCTGCGGTAAGCTTATGCCAGGTATGCAAATCTATATCGACAAGGAAAAAGCAACAGACACCTACGGCGAGATTGTAGTTAAGGGCGATAATGTAATGCTCGGCTACTACAAGAACGATGAGGAGACAGCAAAGGTTCTCTCACCCGACGGCTGGTTCAAGACAGGTGACTATGGCTATGTCGACGAGGAGGGCTATATCTACATTACAGGTAGAAAGAAGAATGTAATCGTTCTTCAAGGTGGAAAGAATGTATTCCCCGAGGAGCTTGAGGAGTATATGGAGGGCATCAACCTTATCGAGGAGGTTGTTGTAGTAGGCGATGAGGACAAGGAAACAGGAGTTGTATCAGTAGTTGCTCTTGTATATCCTAACCACGACGAGTGCACAAAGCTTGGACTTGTTGAGGAAGAGGACATTTACAATCACATCAACGACGAAATCCAAAAGATTAATAAGCGTCTTGCCTCATACAAGCACATCAATAGGCTTGAGCTTCGTAACGAGCCATTTGAGAAGACCACATCTCGTAAGATTAAGCGTCACACAATCAAAAAATAAGCAAATTGCCACACAGTATATGCTGTGTGGCTTTTGCTTTATAAAAACTATTGACAAAATAATATATTTATGTTACACTATAATATAGAAATCAATCGGGAGGTAGTTATGCTAAGCCTTAAAAGATTTATATGCTTGATTTTGGCACTTCTTTTGTGCGTAGTGGTTATGGTAGCGTGTGGGGACGACGATGATGAAACATCCTCATCAAGCTCTCAAGAGCCAACCTCATCAAGCACAACAGATGACAAGCCTGATAATAATGAGGAGTCCACGGTTGTTACAAAGATTACCGAGGGTGAGGGTATGAACAATGAGCTCGGCTCAGGCTACACTACACCTGTCCCAACAAGTTATCAGCCCAAAAACTAAGAAATAACTAAGGCGCAGGCAACTGCGCTCTTTGTTGTAAAAGGAGAGCTAAATGAAGGTTAAGCTTGCTGATTTCGTGATAGAAATCAAGAATAAATATGAATATATGCTTTCCTTCTGCAAGGATTATTTGACCGATGAGCAAGAGGTGGATTTCACTATCGAGTGCACCGATGAGGAGATTGCAAGCGAGGGAGAGCTTTTTGCGGACAAGTTCCCACCCGAAAGCCTTGAAAGCCTTGCGATATATCGTAAGATTTGCACCGAGATTGTAAAAAGAGATGCCTTCCTTGTGCATAGTGCAGTTATCGAAATTGATGGCGAGGCGTATGCGTTTTTGGCTCGTAGTGGCACAGGAAAGAGCACACATATTGCTCTTTGGAGAACGGCACTTGGAGAGAAGGTAAAAATCATAAATGGCGATAAGCCGATTTATAGATACATAGACGGTGCTTTGTATGCCTATGGCACCCCTTGGTGTGGTAAGGAGGGCTGGCAAAGAAATGCCCGTGCAAGATTAAAGGCGCTTTGCTTTATCCACCGTGCCGAGGAGAACGAGGCAATAAAAATTTCCCCCGCCGAGAGCGTTTCTATGGCTCTTAAGCAGGTGTTCATTCCAAGCAACCCTGACGATGCGACAAGGACACTTGAGCTTGTTGATAGAATGTTAAACGATGTCCAATCGTGGATAATAAAATGCAACATATCGCCCGAGGCTGCACTTGTTGCATACAACGCAATAAATTCAAGTAAATAAGGAGATGCTTATGAAAATCAGAGAAGGCTTTGTACTAAGAGATGTAGCTGGCAAGACCATTGTTATCGCAACAGGGGAGCTCAGCAAGGAATATCACGCAATAATGACAATGAACGAAACGGGAAAGCTTATTTGGCAATGCCTTGAAAAGGGTATGAGCGAGGCAGAGGTGGTTGATGCCATTCTTGCCGAGTGTGAGGACGCTACAAGAGAGGTTGTCGAAAAGGATGTAAGTGCCTTTGTAGATAAGCTTAAAAAGGTAAACATAGTTGAATAGACAGGTATTAAATCTTGACGACCTTTTCCCTATAATAGATGAGGTTATATCCTCGGGTGGAGAGTTTAGGCTCTTTCCAAGGGGCGTTAGCATGCTCCCACTTCTAAGGCAGGGAAAGGACTCTGTTGTGCTTGTTTCCCCCGACAATGTGGCTGAAAACGATATGATGCTATATAAGCGAGATGATGGCCACTTTATCTTGCACAGGGTAATAGAAATCAAGGACGGCGAGTATATAATGTGTGGCGATAACCAATACGCACTCGAGCACGGAATTACCAAGGCTCACCTGCTTGCTAAGGTGGCGTATTTTTATCACGATGACACAAAGGTTCCTCTTGATAACGAGGAGTATTTAAGGTATGTAAATGGCTTGCCTAAAAGGCGTAAGCATCTAAAAAGAAAAGCGTTTTTTGCACGAGTTAAAAATAAGCTTTTCGGCAAAAATGCAGACACACCTACCGATTAAAATCAAAATCCCAACGATTGCTCGTTGGGATTTTTTATATTTTTCTAAGGACAAAGAAATCAACCTCTACTGTGGTTGTAAGCGTGTCATACGCATCGAGCTTTGCCTTGTCACTAAGGCTTGTGCGATGATAGTATGGCGTCATTTGGAAAAGCGACCAAATAGCCTCTTTTGTTGGAATGGTGGTAGAGTAGGATAGTGTTTTCCTCTCAACAAGGTCAAATCCCTCTAAAACGGGAATATCCACCTCATTTAGATACACCTCATCATAAAGAGCGTTTTTTAGCTCCTTTAAGTGGCACGCACCTGCCGAGCCGATAATTAGATGCCCATCCGAGCGTAGCACACGATAAAACTCCTCGCACGCCACAGGGGCAAACATATTCACAACAAGGTCAGCACACCCGTCGTAAACGGGCATATCAAAAATGTTTGCAACAGCGTATAGCGTGCTTGAAATACCCGACCTTGTGTCGATTTTCGAGGCGTGCTCTGTGCCAAACTTAGACATATCAAAGCCAAGAAGGGCATCACACACTAAGGCAAGAGCAGAGGCGTAATAGCCCTCGCCACAGCCTGCGTCTATTATAATTCTTGGCGAGTGCTTTTTGGCAAGGGAGCACAGAGTAGCTCTTATCTGCTCGTAGCACCCTGTGGCAAAGAAGTCGCTCCTTGCCCTAATCATTTCCTTTGAATCCCCTGCCTTGGCATTGTTTTTCTTGCCAGGGTTTAGTAGGTTTATGTATCCACTTTTGGCAAAGTCGAAGCTGTGACGCTCCTCGCACCTAAGCGAATTTTCACTCTTGAAAAGCGGTTTTTTACAAACAGGGCAAGCAAGTAGCTCTTGAATGTTCATATTTCCCCCTTGAATGTTGAATTTGTGTTGATTTTAAATAATAAATGTGCTAATATAATATTAGATAATATTATTTTACAACATATGCGTAATTAAAGCAAGTGTTTTGGAGGATTTATGCTTAAAGAAGGGCAAAAATATACAATCAAATGTGAGGAAATGAACAACTTCGGTAACGCCGTTTGCCGTATAGACGGCTTGGTCGTTTTTGTAAATGGAGCAGTATCGGGTGAAACTGTCGAGGTCGAGATAAAAAAGATTTCATCAAGCTATGCAATTGCCGAAACGACAAAAATAGTATCAACCTCACCATATAGAATAAACCCTGCCTGCACTGTGTTTGACCGCTGTGGTGGCTGTGCATTTTCAACAGTACATATAAGCAAGGAAAACGAGATAAAGGAAAAATATGTTGCCTCAACCCTTAAAAAGTTTGGAATAGAGGCAGAGGTTGATAAAATCGTATGCCCTGTCGATGATTTTTATAGAAATAAGATAGTTCTTTTCTATTCAAACGGAAGATTTGGCTATATGGAAAAGGCTACTAATAGAGTAGTCCCACATAAGGCGTGCCCACTAAACGATGGAATATTTGATGATATCGCACGCTTTACGGCTAAGGAGCTTGACGATAAAAAGCTCCGTGCACTATATCTGCGTAAGGCATCGGGAGATGATGGAGAGATTATGGTGTGCCCAATCTTTACAAAGCAAACCGATATAAAGCACTACGCTAAGAAGCTAAGGAGCGAATTTCCACGAGTAAGCACCGTGCTCTCAGGCTTTATTTTCGGCAGAGATTTTGTTCTTGAAGCGTGCGAGTTTAAAACCGTGCTTGGAGAGGGCTACATAAGAGATAAAATGTGTGGACTTGAATTTGAAATCTCACCGAAATCCTTCTATCAGGTCAACCACGAGTGTGCAACCGAGCTTTACGAAAAGGCAATAGAATATCTTGAAGCTGATGAGCATACCACAGTAGCAGACCTGTTTTGTGGCACAGGCACAATAGGAATGATAGTCGCAAAGCGTACAGGAGCGTTTGTATACGGAGTAGAAATAGAGCCATCTGCCGTCGAGGACGCAAAGCGTAACGCAGTTTTGAACGAGGTAGATAATATAGAATTTTTCGAGGGCGACGCAAAGAACTTTAATAAAAAGGTCGACGCCTGCATTATAGATCCACCAAGAAAGGGCTGCTCCGACTTTATGCTCGATACCCTTCTAAGGCTCAACCCCAAAAAGATAGTCTATGTGTCCTGCAACCCCGATACAATGGCACGAGACCTCAAAAAGCTCACCCGTAAATACAATATAAAAGAGCCTATCAGCATTTTCAACATGTTCCCAAAGACAGCCCACATTGAAAGCGTGGTTTGTCTCGAAAGGAGATAATTTATGTTAGCAAAGGCAATTTATTTAGGCTACTATCCGCTTGGCGGAGATTTAGAAATTGATGGTGTAAAAATTATGCAATTTAAATGGAATTGTTTACGCCGTCCAACCATCTTATCTTTTGGAAAAACAATCCAAGGCGCAAACCCTACATTTTCGCATATTTTCGCTGTGACGGAAAAAGAAAAAACTGTTTTCTTTTTGGCAAATGAATGTGGTATAGGCAAGTATCATATTTGGTCTTTTTCTGATAAAGTTGTGAAAAAAATCCGTGAACATAAAAAACTGCGAATCGAAAAGTGAGACTTTAAGGTATTACAACCCTCGTTTTTCGACCATTTTGAGACCTTTTGCCCTCTTGACCCACGTTGAAAGCGTGGTTTGTCTTACTCGCAAGTAAGAAAATTTAACTACAAAATTAAAAGAATTAAGGAGGCCTTATGGCACAGTATTACGAAGCAAAAGAAATAAGAGATCGCTTAGAAGAGCAGTTGAAAATATGCAAATGGGAAAGCATTAACGAAGGCGAGCTTTTTCAAATTGAGTTGCCGGTGGTGTTATATTTCAACTATCAAAGGCTAAGACTGTATATTTGTGCAGTTGATGATGGCTATTATATTTCCGACGACGGTGAAGCATTTATTGAGCATAGTCGAGATGCACAATATTATTATGATTTGTTCAATGAAAACGACAAGTCTTATCACTTTGATATAGAGCTGAAAGAAAATCATATCTGCAAAAATTATCAATACGATTATAGCTTGATATCTGCAATAGATGAATTTGTTAGATTTTTTATATTGCTCGATGAATTTATGAACAAAAATGATATTACATAAGCTGTAACAAATTAAAGACTCTTAGCGTGCGTGGTGAAAAACGCTTTTGCACACAAGGAGTGGGAGAAAAAACACAAATGATAAACATTTTACTTGAAGGCTATGGGATTGGGGCTGTATGGCTTCATCACGAGCTGAAAAAATACATAAAGCCAGAGCATAGAGCTTGCGTGGTTGCGTTATCGTTTAGAGATAGCGTCGTAAAAAATGCCGAGGATTGGGATAGCCTTTACGCTGTCGGTGGCAAGCATTACGACGGTATTGTAAACGGACTAAGAGCCTATGGAATAAAAAAGGACGCCATAAGCTTTATCAACTACTACACCGACACAAGCGAGGTCGCTAAGGAGAAAATCAAAAACGCCGATATCGTTTATTTTCTCGGTGGCTTGCCCGATAGAATGATGGATAGAATAAGAGAGCTTGACCTGCTTGACACCCTTAAAGCATACGACGGTATTGTAATGGGATATAGCGCAGGAGCACTTGTTCAGCTAAGCGAGTATCACCTAAGCCCCGACAAGGATTATCCCGAGTTCAAATACGACAAGGGCATAGGCTATATAGATAGCTTCTATATAGAGGTGCATTATAACGGCGAGCAAATAAAAAAGGACTCTATAATTCGTGTAGCCAAGGAGCGAAAAAAGAGAGTTTACGCAGTATCTCTTATGAGTGGAGCAATAATTGTTGATAACGGAGAAATACGCCTCATTGGCGAGGTTACCGAGAGGGAGAGAATATGAGTAAGAAAGCAAAAAAGCACACAGGTCTTAGAATTTTAGGCATAGTGCTTTTGGCATTAATCCTATTTTTCGTGGTTATAAATGTAATACCACCTAAAAAGAATGTTGAGAAAAACCCCTTTATTGTAGGCGAAGGAAGCCTACCTATGATTGCCTCACACCGAGGCGGTGGAGAGTGCAACCCCGAGAATACAATGCTCGCATTTAGAGAGGCAGTAAACACCTATGGCTCGCAGATTATAGAGAGCGACCTTTATCTCACAAAGGACGGCTATCTTGTATACAATCACGACGAGTATGTCGATGAAACCTGTAGTATAAATGGCGACATTTCTCTTGATGAGGTTAAGGCACTTTGTCAGGATGAAAGCAAGCGTCACTACATTTGCGACCTTACTCTTGATGAGCTAAGACAATATAACTTCGGCTACTACTTTGAAAATAAAAATGGCGAGCGTATCTACAAAAACGAAACAAGCTTGGCAGAAAAGGGCTTGCAGATAGCAACAGTAGAACAGCTCTTTGAGGAATTTTATGAATCACGCCCCGACCTTCTTTTCATAGTTGAAATCAAAAACGAGGGCGAGCGTGGCTATGAGGCTTGCAAAATTCTTAACGATACAATCAGTAAATATCCCGAGTACAAGGACCAAATAGTTGTCGGCACCTTCCACGATGAGATAGAGGTAGAGCTTAAAGACAAATATCCCGAGCTTCTAAGAGGAGCACCTATGGGTACAGCAGCGAAATTTATCGTAACACAAATGCTCAAGGTAAACCTTTTCGATGGTGGCGATTTTGCGTGCCTTCAAATCCCAACAACCTATGATGTTGGAATAACACTAAATCTTGCAAAGAGCTCATACATAAAAAGAGCTCATAGAAGAAATATAGCAGTTCAATATTGGACAATTAACGATGAGGAAACGATGAGAGAGCTAATAGAGCTTGGCTGTGATTGTATAATGACCGATAATCCCGAGCTACTTTCAAGAGTTCTCGATGAATACAGAAAATAAGAGGTGGTAATAAAATGAAAAAAGCATTTGAGAAGGAGCTACCACAGGGCTACACCTTGAAAAAGCACATAGACGCCAAAAACGCAAGGCTTGGAATAATCTTAAACGCCATTTGCATTGCCGTAATGGTAGTCGTTGTCTTGCTCGCATATGTAATAGGAGACGCACTTGGTGACTTCAAGGGTGATATGTTCTATGGTCTTAAACCACTTCAAAGAATACTTCCAATTTTTATAACGCTAATAGCTATGCTTGTTTATTTAGTCCTTCACGAGCTTGTTCACGGAATAGCCTATAAGGGACTAACAGGACAAAGGCTCACCTTTGGCATAAGCTGGAGCTGTGCTTTTTGTGGAATGCCCGATATATACACCTATCGAAGAACAACACTCATATCCGTATGTGCTCCACTTGTAGTGTTTAGCATTGTGTTTTTGGGAGCTATGATAGGCTTGTATTTTGTTCATCCATTATACTATATGCTCGGAGCTGTGCTTCTTGGAATGCACCTTGGAGGATGCTCGGGAGATGTTTATGTAATATACCTTTTGCTCTGTAAATTCAAGGACAAGAAAACGCTTGTAAGAGATACAGGGCCAGAGCAATTTTTCTATGTCCCAGAAGAAAATACAGTAAGCGAAATCGAGGAGGAGTGCTAAAATGAAAGCAAAAACACTTAATATTTTATCAATAATCTGCTATGGAATAAATATCCTTGCAGGACTTGGACTAATTGTTGGAATGGCAATTATGGGCTTTGGAAGTGGTAAGGAGGGACTTGAAGCAGCAGTTGCTCAAATCTTTGCAATAATCTTTATCGCACTTGGAGCAATTTATGTGATTGTTGGAATTGCACCCGTTAGCCTAAAAAGCGTATACCTTGTAAAAAGCATAAGAAAAATCATTCCAATTTGCATAGCCTTTGATGTGATTTATACTCTTTGTAGTGCTATAATGGCAATCGCTCTTGTAGTGTCAGCTGAGGCGATTGGTGCAGTAGGCTTTTTCATACTTGTTGCTGTATCAGCAGTATCACTTTACATAAACCTTTATACACTTATGGTAACGAGGGACAAGTAAGTGAAAATAGGACTTTTTACCGACACCCATTATAGATGCAAGGATAGCGAGGGTGGCAGGGATTTTAATAGTGCTTGCGAAAAGGTAGCAAGAGTGCTTGATATTTTCAAAAGCGAAAAATGCGACCTTGTAATTTGCTTAGGCGATTTAATAGATAAGGAGCCAAGCCACGAAAAGGAAATAGATAACCTAAAAAAGCTATCGACGCTTTTTGATGCGTCGGGGCTTGATATAATAGCTCTTATGGGAAACCACGACGGCTTTTGCTTCACCAAGGATGAATTTTATAGCGTGCTTGGTGAAAAATACGAGCCAAAAGCAATGCTCATAGGAGATAAAGCACTTATTTTCCTTGATGCGTGCTATTTTGCAAGCGGGAAAAGATACGCACCAGGAGATAGCGATTGGACAGACACCTTTGTTCCTGCAATAGACAAACTAAAATCAGAGCTTGATATGGCACAGGGTGAGTGCTATATATTCATTCACCAAAACCTTGACCCTGAAATCTTGGAGAGCCATAGAGTGTCAAACGATGCTCAAATTAGACAAATCCTTGAAGCCTCTGGCAAGACAAGAGCAGTTATTCAAGGACACTACCACGCAGGAAATAGGTCAAGGCATAACGGCATAGACTATATCGCAGTGCCTGCAATGTGCGAGCATGAGCTTCCATACGAAATAATAGAGCTTTAAGGACATTAGAGCAAAGGAGAATAAAATGGCAAAGCACGGAATCTTTATAAACCATAGACATACAAACAGAGGTCTTGCAGGAAGAATATATGATTTCTTTGAAAGAAAGGGAATAAGCCCCTTTTTGGATAATCATTCTCTATCACAGGGCGAATATAGAAGAGACCTAATTGAGGTAATAAAGGAAACACCATATTTTCTAATACTTTTGTCAAATGGCGTGCTTGATAATCTTAGTGCTGACGGAATGTATTATCAGGAGCTTGAAACGGCTTTTAACAAGAGCGATAGAAGAATAATAGTAATATCAATAGGCGATTTTAAGTTTCCACAAAATCTTCCCGAGCCTATAAAAAGCATATCGGAGTGTAATTTTTATCAGCTTGCCCTTGATATGAGCAATTTCCACGAGGTAATGGAGCGTGTTTTTGAAAAGGATATTTCGCAGGAGCTTATAAGAGATGTCCTTAATTGGAAAACCCTTTATACCTCAAAGGGCAATACATATCTTATGCCAAGGTCAAAGCTTGAAGCAGAGATAGCAACGCTTGAAAATCGCTTTGGTAAGGAGCTTATTGAGTGCGTTAAGCAGAATAAGGAGTTTACAGGTGAGCAAAGAATAAGAACTATAAGAATGTCCTGCTATGCAGCAAGCATAATCTTTACTCCTCAAAGAGAAATGGTTGACCTTCAAGCATACGATAGAGGACTTATGTTCAATATTTTTGCGACTCTTTTAAAGGATCCCGATTTTTCCCTTGAAGTGATAATAAACGCACCCGATTGTCGCTCAGTAGCGGATGCCATTGAGTATGAAAAGCTTGGAAACAGTGCTCTTGATGACCGCCCCGAGGCAGTTTTCCTTGGCTCATATGCGGGAATAAAGACGCTTGTTGAAACCGACCAAATTTTCAAAGAGGCTGAAAGGTCAAGAAGATTTAGATTTATGGTAACAAATAGCGTTTTACCATATGCACTTTTCCAAATCGTATATAAGGATAGCTGGAAGGAATATAACCACATCAAGGTCGATTTGTATTCCGAGGGAATTTTGTCGAGCATGGATAGAAGAAGCATGCTTATTTTCGAGAGCGTAGATAAGGAAAACTACGATTTCTTCGTAGAGAGATATAACTACATAAGAAAGCCAAGACAATCAAGGGCTATAATAGAGCAAAATAGCGATAAATGGCTAAGAATGTGGGAGGAGCTAAATGGCTAAATTAAGTATTATAAGAGGTGAGGAGCTAAATGGAGCTCTTGACAAAAAATACAGAGTATATTTAACAGGACGCCTAAAAAAGCCACAGATGGAGCTTAAACACATAGAGGACGATATTGAGGTTGGAATGTCATATTACGAGCACTTCACAGCCGACACCCCTCATATGCACCCCGTGGCAACAGAGCACGCTTATATTCTTGAAGGCTGTATTAGACTTAAGCTCCTTGATAGTGGCGAGGAATACGAGCTTAAGGCGGGCGACTTTTTCGTGCTCCCACCAAATAGCCCATATGTAACCAAAAATCAAGCAGGCACACGAGTTTTCTTTATAAAATCACCAGAGGGCAACGACAAAACCCCTGTTGAGGTGGACAAGAAAACAAAAAAATGGCTTGAAAGCTGGGACTAATAGGAGAAATATGAAAAATTTCGATATAACCTTTCTTGGAAGCTGTGCGTGTGATTTTTCACCAAGGCTTGAGGGCGAGCTTTCTCGCACGCTTGACAAGGACGCACGCCGTAGCTCATCAATGATGATAGACGGCAGATACATAATTGATTTTGGACCTCACCCACTTGATGTGCTCAATATAATCGGCAAGGATAAGGGCGAGATAACCGACATTATAATTACGCACACACATAGCGACCATTTTGATCCCGAAAAAATAAAGGCTCTTGCCCTTGGCAGAAAAGAACCCCTTAGGCTTTGGACAAGACAGGGAGCGATTAAAGCACCAATCGAGGGCGTCGAGCTACACGAGATGGAGCTATTTAAGCAATACCAAATAGGCGAGCTTTTAGTTACGGGAATGAGTGCAAATCACGATGCAAGCGCCTGCCCACAGCACCTACTTGTTGAGAAAAACGGCGAGAAAATCTTTTATGGCTGTGACGGAGCGTGGCTCTTAAATGACACCTACTATCACCTTGTCAATGCATCGCTTAGCCTTGCAGTGCTTGATTGCACAGTAGGAGATTACGAGGGTGATTATCGCTTAGCAGAGCATAATAGT
>JAZNYH010000027.1:0-16342 GCA_045594305.1 Eubacteriales bacterium
ATTACAGCATGATCATCACGGATTTCAACCAAGAAGCCGTCTGCAATATACTTCTTACTAGCCCATACAGCCGTAATAGTCGTATTATCAGAGCCCGTCCATATTCCATATGGTCTTAATATTTCTTCGCCATATTGCCAGCCCACGAACTCAAAATTTAGCCTTTTAGGAACAGGAAAAATATATGATTTTCCCCATTCAACCTGATGAACGCTTCCGTCAATTGTAGCATCATTTGGCACGCTTAATGTTACTTGGCAATAAATTGGACTGGTGCTTGACGCATCTTCCTGATTTGAGCAAGAGACTATACAAAGAACAATCATCAGCAGGGCGATTATCAAGCATACTCGTTTCATCATCCGTAAATACTCCATCCAATAGCAGGTCTTAGTCCCTTAATTACATCTACAACATGGTCGTTTCCAGACGCTACAACCAATGAATTTGCCCATGTGGTTGTATCAACGCCTCTATCCAAAATAACCTTAATTTCTACATCTATGCAGTTCTTGAAGGCATTTTGATTAATTGTTGTAAGTGTTTTAGGAATTTCAACAGAAAATTTAGATAGATTTTTCTCTACGATATAATTGCCCATATTTTCAAATACGCTTGAGCCGATAGTTGTTACTGAATAATCAACTCCGTTTGAGTTGACAGATGTAGGAATAACTACACTTGTTACAGATGCGGTTTTTACATATCTAACAACGGTAGCTGTCTTTGTAGCAAAGTCGAAGGAATATTCAAATCTTGAAAGAACTGCTGTATATGATTTTGTTCCTGTAGTTCCCTTAGTAATAACTACATTTTGATAAACACTGCTTGAACCATATTCCTTCCAACCCATAAACACAAATCCTGTAACAGATGGAGTTGGCAAGGTTACCTCATCAACAATGGTATATTCTCTAACCTCTGTTTTTCCGTTTACGGTAAGATTCAATGAATACTTAGTATAATTCCACTTAGCTACAAGTGTAGTTTCACCCTCATAGCTCCAAGTACCTGTGTTTGAAAGCTTTGTAGCCTCATTATTAACATCTATATACCATCCCACAAACTCCATTCCCAATGAAGAAGGTGTAGGCAGCTCATACGCATCGCCAATCTCAAGCTTTACATCATCAAGAGATCCAGAAGCACCGTTAAGGTTGTACTTTATTGTTGAATAATTGATTTCAAATTTTGCATATAAAGTTATGTCATTGATAGTTCCAGTAGCAATGCTCTCTACTTTTGACTCAGCTAAAAATTCAGGAGTTGTAAACCAACCTACAAATGTAGCATTTGGTCTTGTAGGATTTAACAATGTAATAGTTGGAGTTTCAACATTATAGGTTACATTGGTATTAGGATTAGTTGTCTTTGAATCAGTAATATAGGTAATGTTATATTCTATCTTTGTCCATTCAAGAACAACTGTTGCGTCGGTCTTCAAATCCCAAATTCCACTTGACAAGATCTTTTCGCCATTTACTTTCCAAGCGTAAGTATATCCTGCCACATCTGTAATGGCTGGAAGTGTATAAGAGCCACCATAATATACGGATATTACATCCTCATCAAACTCATAACCCTCAGCATCAACTGTAATGAAGTGCTCTATTTCCTCATCTGCAAGCCACTTTGCGTAAAGAGTAATATTGCCTGTTGTACCAACTGGATAATTGGATATTTTATTAGTATAATCAAGGCTATCGTACCAGCCCATGAAATTTAATCCCTCGGGTGTTGCTGGATTGATTAGTGTAATAGCATCCTCGATAGTGTATGTAGCACTTTGGTTGGCTGTTGATGCACCATAAACATAAGTAATGGTGTAAATCTCCTTGTCATAAACTGCACTTACATTAAGATTTTGTGCAAGGCTCCATGTGCCACTTGAAGCAATTTCCTCGCCTGCATCGTTTATCCACTTTGAGAATATATAGCCGTGCTTAGATACGGTGGGTAATGTATATGCCTCTCCAAAGGTAACCTCAACGCTTGCAAAATCATTTGAGGTTACAGTATATTTTTTGGGTGACCATTGAGCTACAAGAGCTTTATTTTCAGTTATTGGTGTGCTAAAATCATAGCCCCATCCAATGAAATCATAGCCCTCACGAGTGCTTACAGGTGGCTCTATCACAGAGCCATCATCTACACATATTGTTTGGCAGGGGGTACCACCGTTTGAGTCGAAGGTAACAGAAAGAATACTTTTTCTTACAACCTTTATCTTGTAAGTATTCTTTGTCATTCCCTGCTTTACCTTTACATAAAAATTGTTTTCTCCTGTCTGCAAGGAAACAATTGAGTCTATTTCATCATCCATTTCCTCGGATGAATAAATTTTCATTTCCGACTCAGAATTAATCGCAATATAGTCCTTCAAGTCTATTGATTCGGTGGCTGAGGATACGGATACTGTCAAAAATCCGTCCTTTTCCGCACCACCAAGCAAGGTTAATACCGCCTTTGGTTCAGAGCCACAAGCAAAAATAGAAACAGCTAAAATCAAAAGAATTGCAAGTAATAATGCCTTTTTAAAATTCTTACCCATTTCAAAACATCCTTAATTTTATAGAATTTATACTATAATATTAACATATTTATTAGTCCGTGTCAAGGGTGATTAGTTTTTATAAAGTGCTAAACGAAGGTCTTTTTACCATTTTTGACCTTTTACAAGTTTTCTTATTTCGTTGTAAATTATTTTATTTGCGTTTGGATTACTAAATCTCGCTATTCTTGATGCAAAAGCCTGCCTTTTTGCACTATTGTCCAACAAATCCTTTACAATATCGGTAAGCTTAAAAATTTCGCTTTCCGGTAATAGTGTAGCAGCAGAAGCTGCGTTCAGGGCAAAAGCGTTTTTATATTGATGATTGTCCGCTACATTTGGTGATGGAATTAAAATAGCACATTTTTTACAAAATGCCATTTCAGAAATACTCATTGCCCCTGCTCTACATATAACTATATCCGCACAAGCAATTTTTTCTGCCATATCGTAAATATATTCGTTAAAATCAAGGTTTTTCAAGCTCGAATATCCAAGATCCTTAATTTTGTAATACATTTTTTTGTATTCTCTTTTTCCACTTGCCCAAATTAAACGCACATTGCTATCCTCTAAAATTAGGTTTTCTATTATTTGCAATGCTCCCTCGTTTATTGCACTTGCTCCCAAGGATCCACCATAACAAAGAATTACTTTATCCTCTTTAATTGCTTGTCTTTTTCGAGCCTCGCTCTTTTCAATGGCTCCAAAGCCTTCTCTTATTGGATTTCCACAATGAATAATTTTTTCCTTCTCGCTAAAAAATTCCCTTGCCTCATTGAAATTAAGAAAAATTTTATCAACCCTTTTTTCCAGCATCTTTATTGCCTTACCAGGCATAGCATTGGACTCGTGAACAACAGCTTTCACCTTTAAGGAATGTCCTGCGTATATAACAGGAAAGCATGCATATCCACCTGTTCCAATGATTATATCAGGCTTGAAATCCTTTATTATTTCCTTGGATGCTTTTATTGCCTTAGCAGTTAAAAGCATAGCTTTTAAATTTGATAATGAAAAGGAACGCTTCAACCCCTTTACTTCTATTTCATATTTTTTAAACGGGACAAGTCTTTCTTCTATTCCACCCCTTGTAATTACATATGCTATTTCAGATGACGGAGAATTTCTTAAAATAGTTTCTGCAATAGCAAGTGCAGGATTTACATGTCCTGCTGTTCCTCCACCGCAAAATAATGCCCTCATAATTATCCTCTTTTCAGCCTTGATTTTTTCGATATTGACAAAAGTATCCCCATTTCAGCAAGTAATATTACAAGTGAGCTACCACCATAAGAAAAAAACGGCAATGAAATTCCCGTGTTAGGGATTAGATCTGTTACTACAAGCATATTTAAAAATGATTGTATTCCTATTTGCGTTGTTATTCCGAAGGCTACAAGCGATGAAAAGCGATCCTTAGCATTTAATGCTATCTTATATCCTCGCCAAATCAATATTATGAACAATAAAATCAAGAAAACAGCACCCAAAAATCCCATTTCCTCGCACCAAATAGTAAAAATAAAATCATTTTGTGGCTCTGATACATAGCTATATTTTTGCCTGCTATTGAATAAGCCAAGTCCAAAAAAGCCACCCGAGCCAATTGCATATAACCCTTGTGTTGTCTGCCATTTGTCGCTTAAAATATCTGCGTTTGGATTTAAAAATGACTCTATTCTCTTCATTGCATAGCTATTAGTGAGCAGAAATATTATTCCACCAATAGTTGCAGTTAAGCCATATGATACCATCATTTTTTTAACACTTGCTCCACCGACAAATAAAATGCTTATTCCTATAAGAGCAATAATTATTGTTCCTGATAGGTGCTTTTCAAGTAAAATGAGTCCTGCCGAACCAAATAAAATAAGTCCAGGCAAAAGGATTTCCTTTAAAAATCCTCTTTTTTCTTCAAAGCTGCGTTCTATATACCATGATAGCATTAAAATAACACCAAGCTTCATAAGCTCTGAGGGCTGAAAGGATAATGGGGTGCCTGGTATTCCAAGCCAACGCTTCGCTATTCCCTCAGAAAATCCCCCAAATAGAACTATCACAAGCAAAACCATACACACCGAATATATAGCCGGAGTAACCCTTCTATATACCTCTATTGGCACTCTACTAAGCAAAAGCATTACCAATATTCCAATTGTCAAGAAAACAATTTGTCTTTTTATGTAATATGCTCCATCTTGATAATGGATGCGAGCATATGGATAGCTTGCACTGGCAATCATAAGAGTTCCTACCGCAAGCAACAAAAAAAGCACGGCTAAAAGAGGAATATCTGCTCTATTTTTGCTCGGTATTTTTAGCTCAGTGGCTTCCTTGTTTTTTGATGTTTCAAATAATATCTTTTTCATAAATTACCAATTCCCCAAAAAGCGAAGATGCAAAATAAAGCGTTTATCAATGTGAATATTACAACTATTTTTATCTCGCTAAGCCCACATTTTTCTAAGTGATGGTGTAATGGAGCCATTTTAAAGAGTCTTTTTCCCTTTGTGAGCTTAAAGTATAATACCTGCAATATTACAGATTCTGCCTCGCAAATAAAAATAAAGCCGTAAAGCAAGACCAACAATGGATTATTTAACAAAAAAGATATTGATACAACAAGTGCACCAAAAAATAAGGAGCCCGTATCTCCCATAAAAACTCTCGCAGGATAAAAATTATACACCAAAAAGCCAAGTGCTCCACCAAGCAATATTGCACCAAAAAATGCCAATGCATAATCCTTTGTTACTGTAATTGCTATTACAGAGAAAAAAATGCCCACTGTAGCAACCACGGATGATGCAAGCCCATCAAGTCCATCGGTTAAATTAACACTGTTTACAACGCCACAAAGAAGCAAAAAGCAGAAAACATAATAAAACGCCCCAAGCTCTAAATAAGCATCAAAGAAAGGAATATATAGCCTTGTGCTTATCCCTACTGAAAAATGCAAGGATATCAAAAGCAATATTGCCGATATCCCTTGAAATAAGAGCTTTTGCATAGGAGTTAATCCTTCGTTTTTCGCCTTTCTTAGCTTTGCGAAATCATCTATTATTCCTATCATCGCATTAAGAAGTGCATATACGACAATATTTAAAACACAAATTAATTGTTTTCTATCTATCTCATCCTTAGCAATAAATAAAAATATCAAATAAGAAATGACTGTGGCAAAAACAAAGGATACTCCTCCCATTGTAGGTGTTCCCTCCTTTGATTTATGCCATCTTGGACCAATTTCTAAAATTCTTTGTCCCATTTTTTTGGATGCTAAAATTGGTATCAATATTTTTAATGTAATGGTAGTTACAAAAACCGTAGTTAAAAATATTACCAAAAATAAACCTTCAATTTTCATTAGACCTCTCAATTAATTTTTCTATTATTTTTTCAAATTTTGCCCCTCGACTTGCTTTTATAAGTATTATGTCATTTTCACCAAAATTCTCGCATACAAAATCCACTATTTCATCACACGAAAAAAATATCCTTCCGCCCTTAAATCCCCTGCAAATATCTGCCGAATATTCACCACATGAAAGAACATCAAAAATACCACTTTTTCTTGAAAATTTACCAACTTTAAAATGGTATTTTTTTGATTTTTTACCAAGCTCAAGCATATCTCCCATTATTAGAATTGGGCGTTTATTTGCCTTTCTTGAAAGCTTACAAAGGCTTTCAATAGCCGAAAAGGCACTTGTTGGAGAGGCGTTATAGCAGTCATTTATAATAAAAATTTTCGATGCTTTTATTATTTCTCCACGATTTTTGCAATTTTCAAATTCAAAAATTCCATTAATTATTGAATTTTCAGGAATTTTAACTATCCTTCCTACCATATATGCAAACAAGGAATTTTTAACATCATGCTGATAAAATGAATGTATATGAGCTTGATATGATTTTCCTATAATCATATCCTCAATTTGATACGCAATTCCTGTCTTGTCAAGATGGATATTTTTAGCTTTTACTACCCTATTATCACCAATAAAAAACGGTGTTATTTCCTTGTAATTAATCGTTTTAAAGCGTCTTTCACTCGGCACTAATGCATAGCGTGGAGAAAAGCTCAGTATTTCCGTTTTTGCATCAAATATCGCTCTTTTGCTACCTAATCTTTCTATGTGTGTACTCTCTGCGTTTGTTATAATAGCTATTTCAGGTCTTGCTATATCTGCTAATGTATAAATTTCGTTTTTGCCTCTCATTCCCATTTCAAGAACGCAAAATTCCTCATCTGTTATTGACATTAGAGTTTTACAAACACCAATTTCATTATTATTATTTTCATAGGTTGAAATAACCTTATATTTTTGAGAAACAACCGAGCGAACAAGCTCCTTTACTGTGGTTTTTCCTACACTACCCGTAACCCCTATTACTCTTGCTTTTCCTTTATTGTAGCTTGCAAGGGTAAAAAGTGCCCTTTTCGTATCCTGTACTACTATTGTACTTATGCCCTTATAGCATTTTTCTTTGGCGGTAATAACAATCTTAGCACCATTTTTTATTGCATTCTCTACGAAGTCTTCTCCGTCAAAATTTTCACCCTTTATAGCTAAAAATATCCATTTATCATAGCCCGTTTCTCTTGAATCTATCGAAAAATACTCTGCTATATTATCCTTCCCAATAAGCTTTGCACCCAAAATTTCAGCAATTTTCTTGGCACTATATCTTTTTGTCCTTATCATTATCTAATGCCCTTCTTATTATTTCCCTTTCATCAAAATAATGCATTCCATTCTTATCAATCTCATATTTTTCGTGTCCTTTTCCAAAAAGCACAAGTGTATCCTCTGATTTCATTCTCGATATTCCATAAAATATAGCTTTTTCTCGATTTGGAATGACTACATAATCGCACTCGTCGCTCATTCCCTCTAAAATATCTCTTATAATGGCTATTGGACTTTCAGTCCTTGAATTATCGTTTGTTATAATGCACAAATCAGCGTACTCAGAGGCTATTTTAGCCATTTTGGGACGCTTGCTTTTGTCTCTATCTCCTCCACAGCCAAATAGTGCTATAAGACGCCCACAAGAGCTCTTGCTTTTTAACTGTAATAATATTTTTTCCATAGCCATTGGAGTATGCGCATAATCGATATAAATTCTATGTCCTTCTATCTTTTCTAATCTTCCAGGCACTGTACAAAGGCTATAAATTCCTTGAATAACGCTTTTTTCATCAATCCCCATTGAAATTGCACAGCTGGCACTTAATAATGAATTATATACTGAATGCTCGCCTTGAAGTCTGCCTTTAATTTTTACCCGTTTATCCTTGAAACACAAAAAATATTCATATCCATTCTCTAAAAATGATAAATTTTCTACATAAAAATTGCTTTTTTTGTTTTTTGAACAGCTAACCCCTTCTCCGTTAGGTATTTTTATCCTTTTTCCGTATTTATCATCAATGTTAATTATTCCAATGGTATCTTTAAGAAAAAGCCTTTGCTTAGCCATAAAATAATTTTCCATATTCTTATGAAAATCTAAATGCTCCTCAGATAAATTGGTGAAAATGGCATAATCTATATGAATTGAAGATAGCTTTTCCTGCTCTAATGCATGCGAGGACGCCTCCATTACTACATATTCCACGCCCGCCTCTTTCATTTGATTAAAAGCATAAAATAGCTTTTCAGGATCAGGAGTGGTCATAGCGGCGCTAATGTCCAAAACCTCGCTTCCACCACCTAAATCAAGCCTTTTATCATTTATTAAGGTCTCTATTGTAGAAATTAAAGCTCTTGATTTTCCTGCATTTTTTAATATGCTATATAAATGATATGCACAAGAGGTTTTACCATTGGTGCCTGTAATTGCAACTACTTTCATATTCTTAGTGGGATTATTATAGTAATTTCTCCACATATACGAAAGAGCCTCTCTTGCATTTTCCACAAGAACTGCACACTCGTATTTCTTAAAGGTCTTATAATCATTTGTAATAACCGCAATAGCACCTTGATCAATCACTTTATCAATGTAGTTATTTCCGTCCCTTTTCTCGCCCTTTATCGCTACAAAAGCTCCATTTTTTATAGCATTTCTTGAATCGGAAAATATTCCTTCTACATTTTTGATAAGATTTCTCTCTCCGCCTATTACTCTTGTGCCATTTAAAAGCTCTAAAAGCCTCATTTTTACTCCTTTTCATCGGTATATATAACCTTGATTGTAACTACCTCTCCTTGGCGTAAATACGCTCCCTGAGCAGGATATTGAGAAACGATTCTTGCTCCTTGATTAACAGAAAAATTCATAGCTCCCTCTATTTTTACATTAAAGCCAGAATTACAAAGGATAAGGTTCGCCTCCTCGGGCGTTTTTCCTATAACACCCGGAACCTCAACCATGGAAATATCCTCCCTTGCACCATCTGTATAAAGCAAAATTCTACCACTTTTTATGTAAATTTGGCTATTTGCACTTGGTATTTGAGATTTTATTATATTTCCATCACCAATAATTTCATAGTTAATTCCTTGCTCCTTTAAGGCAAAAATTGCCTCATCTACGCTCATAGACGCATAACTTCCAATAGTTATTTGCTTGTGTTCCTCATCCATTTCACTATATTGAGCTTTAATGCCTATATATGAAAGCACATTTTCTAAAAGCTGTGATACATATGGTGCAGCAACTACACTACCATATTTACTTCCTACGCTTGGCTCATCTACAATTATAATTACCGCTACCTGTGCATCCTCAGAGGGTGCGTATGCAACACACGAGGAAACTCTATATGATGTGTTGCCGTTTTCATCGTATTTATCCTTTTTTTCTGATGTTCCAGTCTTAGCTGCAACGCTATGTCCAGCAACATATGCGTTTTTTGCTCCACCGCTTCCGTCAACGCCCTCCTTCAATATTTGAGAAATCGTTTTACAAACAGTAGTATCAACCACTTGAACACCCTTATTTACCTTGTTTTCGTATATAACATTGCCATCATTATCCACTATTTTCGACAAAAAATGTGGAGTTATAGTATATCCACCATTTGCAACACTACTAACGGCACAAAGCTGTTGTATTGCAGTAGTTTTAAAGGTCTGACCGAACGAATAAACCGCTAAGGAAACGCCCGAAAAATCATCAAAGGAGTGATAATAGCCAGAGCTTTCAGATGGCAAATCTATGCCCGTTTTACTACCATATCCAAAGTCCTTGAAGTATTTATAAAATCGTTCTCTACCTATTTTCATCGACAAGCTCATCATATATGGATTACAGGATTGCTGTAATGCCTCTGAAAAGGTTAAAAGCCCGTGACCAGTTCTTTTGTGACAGCTTATAGGACGATAATATCCATCTATTTTTAGTGAACCAGTACAATTGAAGGTAGAGCTCAAATTCACCACTTTTTCCTGCAAAGCAACCGATGTTGTTACTATTTTGAAGGTAGAACCCGGCTCATATAGCTCTGAAACAGCCTTATTTCCCCACATTGTATATAACAAATTCAAATATTCTTTTTTATATTCCGTACTATTTTTTTCATATTGACTTAATTTAGCATTAGAATCTGCATCTAATGTAAAGGGATCATTTAAATCAAAATATGGATATGTTGCCATAGCATAAATTGCGCCCGTTTGAGGGTTCATTACAATACCTGTTGCTCTGTTTTTAGCACCAGACTCGATCGCTGCATTTTCCAAGGCATTTTGTAGCTGATATTGAATATACATATCTATTGTTGTAACAATATTATAGCCGTTTTCATCTTCTATATAGGCTTCATATTGAAACGGCATATCACCACTTTGGGCGTTTTGAGCAGTTATATATCTACCGCTCGTGCCCTCTAAGATATTATTATAGACCTTTTCAAGACCATAAATCCCCACTCCGTCAGCATTTACAAATCCCAACGCATGAGAAGCAAGCGTTTGATATGGATAATATCTTTTTGAGCTTGCACTAAGCTTTATTTGCTCTTCAAGAGCATTTTTTTCGATAAAATCTCTTACTTTTTCACTTTGCTCTTTATTTAGTGAGTTGTGAACAATTTGATATTTATAGCCCCTTTTTGTTGCCTTTTCAAGAATACTTGTCTTGTCTATTTCTATAATTTTTGATAGTCCATTTGCTATAAGCTCGGGGTTATCTATATTTTTTGGACAAATATAGAGTATCCAAACGGTTCTATTTGATGCCAAAATATTTCCGTTTGTATCATATATAAGTCCTCTTGACGGATTTACTCTTGTTTCTACTGTCAATTGATTAAGAACATCCTCTTGATTTGCTTCGTAATCTACTATTTGTAACTTGAAAAGCTTCGCTAAAACAAGTATTGCTATTAATAAGAACGCTACAAGAAGTATGAGTATCCTTCTTATTGTTTTTGAAGAAATTTTATTATTTTCCATGTAATACACCTCTTATTTTTATGTATATTAGCTTTTAAAAAAACTATTACATGAATAAAAAAGTCGCCCTTAAAACGGCGACTTTTTTATTTTTTCTTCATTATTTATATTATATAGAAAGAAAAAAGGGCATTTCTACGAATGCCCTAATCGTTATTATACTCCACCAAGTCCAAAAGCAAGAACCATTACCATCATAGTAAATACAATAGTAAGAATAACTGATGCGATTGGGAACTCGCTCTTAGTTGAGTTGTTATTGCTCTCCTGAACAGCAGGACGAACAATCTTACGATCGCTTTTTTGTGCCTTTGATGTCTTGTTAGCCTCTACATTCATATAAGAGGTTTCCTGAAACATTGCATCCTGAGAATCGGTTTCTCTTGTCTTTTTCTTTCCAAAAAGAACCTTACGCTCTCTTGTTTCGTTTTCACGGGATGCTTTTTTTGCACCATAGCTTTTTCTTATTGAACCGTACATAGTTAAACATCCTCCATTTTTCTTCTTATATTTTTTCTGCCACCCTTAGCTTTGCGCTTCTTGAACGGGCGTTTTCTTCTAATTCTTGTTTATTAGCTATAATCGGTTTTTTTGTTATTACCTTTACAATTGGCTTGTTTCCACATACGCAAACCGGGAAGTCCTTTGGGCATGTACAGCCTCTTGCATAATCGTTAAACTTTGTTTTTACTATCCTATCCTCTAAGGAATGGAATGTCATTATTGCAATTCTTCCACCGCTTGAAAGTCTTGATATAGCACCTTCAATCGCTGGTGTTATCACATCAAGCTCATGATTAACCTCAATTCTTATTGCCTGAAAGGTTCTCTTTGCAGGATGTTGAGATTCTTTCTTAGCTGATGCGACTGGAATTGCAGATTTTATGATAGTTGCAAGCTCAAGAGTAGTTTCAATAGGGCTTTCTTCTCTTTTTGCAACTATTTTTCGAGCAATAGCTGGAGCAAATCTTTCCTCGCCATACTCAAATATTATTCTTTTAAGCTCTGATTCGCTGTATGTGTTTACAACATCATATGCAGAGAAAGGAGAGCGTGGGTTCATTCGCATATCAAGCTTTGCGTCACTGTTATACGAGAACCCACGTGACGGGGTGTCAAGTTGATGGGACGAAACACCCAAGTCCATTAGGACACCGTCTATATGAACAATTTCTAATTCATTAAGTACTCGTTCAAGGTCTGAAAAGTTACTTTTCACTATTATTGAACGCTCTTTGTATTTTGAAAGTCTTTTTTTGCAGGCTTCTATTGCCTCGTCATCTTGGTCAAGGGAAATTAGCTTTCCTTTGTCAAGTCTTTTTAGTATTTCCTCGGAATGTCCACCGCCACCTGCAGTGCAATCTACATATATTCCGTTCGGCTTTATATCAAGCGCATCCATGCACTCTTGAAGCATTACCGAATAATGTGAAAATTCCATATAAGCGCCTCTTAAAATCCAAGATTCATCATAAGGTCCTTAATTCTATTCATATCAACCATCTTCTGCTTCTCAACATATTCCTCTTGAGCCCAGATTTCAAGATGTGATCCAACTCCTAATACAAGAACATTCTTTTGAATGTTAACCTTGTCTTTAAGGAACTGTGGAAGAACTATTCTTCCCTGTGAATCCACTTGAACATCGACGGTGTTTGAATAAACTGATCTTATGAAATCCTCGAATTGTAGAGTTGGGAGCTCTGATATTTTGTCCTCGTATTTTGCCCATTCCTCATCGGAATATACAAGAATACACTTATTAAAGTCGTTGTAGGTTACCTTAAAGGATGCACCCAAAGCCTCTTTAAACTTAGCAGGCACAAATATTCTGTTTTTTGCATCCACAGTATGCTCGTATCTGCCGTAAAGCATGCTTTAAACTCTCCTTTCGCTCCACTTTGCTCCGTAGTTACTCCACTTTTCACCACTTTTATGTACTCATTATATACTATATTGCCAAAAATTGCAATAGTTTTTTGAAATTTTTTTGAATTTTTTTATTTTTTTATAAATATTCCCCAATTTACTCCATTTGAAAGCAAAAAAGTGGCGAGAGATAAACGCTCTCTCACCACTTTTAATGATTTTATGAATTTTCAGTCTTTGAAATTATAAATTTCAATTATTCTTTCTTTTGCATTTTCGGATACAAAGCCATCAAGCGATTTGCCCTTTGCAATAAGCTCTCTTACACGAGTTGAGCTGATTTTTGAAAAGCTCTCATCGCTTTCAATAAAAATAGTTTCAAAATCCTTATCGAAGCCCTTCATTGCCTGAGAAAGCTCCTTTTCATACTTCATGTCGCTATCATTCCTTACGCCTCTTACAATCTTGGTTATACCATGCTCATGCATATAATCGGCAGTTAAGCCTTCATATGCATCAATCACGACATTTTCCATATCAGCTAAGGATAGCTCCATTATTTCCTTTTTCTCCTCTAAGGAAAACATATAGCTTTTATCCTTGTTTATTAGCGCAACTACATATAACTCGTCAAAAAACATTCTTGCTTTTTTAATTATCTCTATATGTCCTAAGGTTATTGGATCAAAGCTTCCTGTTACTATTGCTCTCATATTATTCCTCGCTTGATTTTGGCACGAGAACGGTTACATAGGATATTGAATATCTTGATTGCTTTACGATATCAAACTTAGCTTCAAGCTCCTTATCTCCGTAAAAAATATCCGCATCTCCACTCTCGCATATAATCTTACTCGCATCATTTACAACATTAGCCTCTAAAAGCCTTTTAAGCACATCGGGAATAATTTTATCCTTATATGGTGGATCTACAAACACCAAGTCGTACACTTCCTTGTTTGCCAAGCCACGAATCAACTGTTTATAATCGCAACAGCTAACTCTACACTTGTCAAAGAGTCTTGCCTTTTTAGCATTTGTAATCACTATATCAACTGCATCTCTTGATACATCACAAAAGGTCGCTCTCTTAGCACCTCTGCTCAATGCCTCTATTCCCATTTGACCACTTCCTGCAAAGACATCTAATACAGTTGAATTTTCAATTTCAAACTGTATCATTGAGAAAACTGCCTCTTTTATTCTTTGTGAGGTTGGTCTTGTGCTCTCCCCCTCAAGGGTTTCGAGGTTCATTCCCTTTGCACTTCCTGTAATTATTTTCATATATGTCTTAATTGCTCCTAAAATAATTATATATTTTCTCGGCATCATTAATGCCTATACCTGTAACCTGACATATTTCATCAACGCTCGCTTCTTTTATAGCAGATATCGTTTTGAAATGAGCCAGTAATCTTTTTGCCTTGGTAGGTCCTATTCCTGTAATTTTTTCAAGCGATGAGGTTTTAAGCGTCTTTCTCTTTGCGCTATCCATTTTAGATACAGTAAATCTATGAACCTCTTCTTGTAGCTTGTAAACAAACACAAATACCGATTGCTCCTTTGCAATGCTTATTTCCTCGCTATCGGTAACTATGGTTCGTGTTTTGTGGTGCTCATCCTTTACCATACCAAAAACAGGAATATCAATGCCAAGGCTTAAAAACAGCTCCTTAGCAACTCCCACATGAGTCATACCACCATCAAGCAAGATTAAATCTGGCTTTTTAGAATAGCTACCCTCTTGGTCCTTTAAATGCTCTATACGCCTTGACAAGACCTCTCTCATAGCAGAATAGTCATCAGCTCCGTCTTGAAGCCTTATTTTGAATACTCTATAATCGCTTTTAAGGAGTCTGCCATTTTCACTTACTATCATTCCAGCAGTAATATGCTCGTTACCAAGATTTGATATATCATATGCCTCAATTCTTTCAGGAATCGCATCAAGTGCAAGCATATCCGCAAGCTTAGCAAGAATCTTAGTATCTCGCTCTGATTTTTCCTTGAACTGCTTCGCCTGTTGCTTAGCGTTAAGCACCACCATTTCGCAAAGTCGCTTATTTTCACCTCTTTGAGGTGTTCTAACATTCACAGCGTGATTTGCAACAGAACGCAAAAAGTCCTCTACAAGCACTCTTTCCTCCTCGGCATAAGCAAAGGATAGAAGAATTTCGCTTGGTATATATTCTCTTCTTGAATATAAATCCGCAAAAAACGCTGACATATATTCGTATTCATCATCTGTTATAAGCTCGCTTGCACCAAATGTAAAGGATTCACTATCTGCAATAACTCCGCCTCTGATATAAAATATAGAAATAGATGTGCATAAATCATCGCTATAAACTCCAACCACATCATATTCGTCATCAGGCGCACCAACAACCTTTTGCCCCTCGCCTAAGCGTTTCATTGCTTCAATGGCATCTCTGCAACGAGCAGCATCCTCAAATCTTTCATTGCTTGCATGCTCGTACATTTGCTCGGTAAGAGCTGATATGGCTTCCTTGTTGTTGCCTCTCAGAATATTTACGGCACATTGCATTATTTTATAATAATCCTCTGCACTTATGCTATTGTCACAGGGAGCAACGCATCTGCCAAGCTGTTTATATATGCAAGGACGCTCCTTGCCAATATCCCTTGGAAATTGTCTTCTACACATCGGTATTGACAATGCTCTTTCAAGAGTCCCTATTACTCCGTAAACAACACTCATTCCTGAATAGGGTCCAAAATATTTTGCTCCATCTGCCAAGCGTTTTCTTGTTTGAATGATTCTTGGATATTGCTCATTCATAGTAACCTTAATATACGGATATGACTTAGAGTCCTTTAACAGTATGTTATATTTTGGAGTGTACTGCTTTATTTTGGTGTTTTCAAGTGCCAACGCCTCGATTTCTGTATCACAAACAATAGTTTCAAAATCATCGATTTGTGAAACCATTTTAAAGGTTTTAACGCCTGCGTCAGCAGAAAGATGGAAATATTGAGATACTCTATCTCTTAATGACCTTGATTTGCCAACATAAATAACCTTGCCTGACTTATCCTTCATAATATACACGCCTGGTATGCGTGGGAGCTTAGCAGACTTTTCTCTTAGATATAAAAGCTTTTCCTCGGTCATATTTCCTCCTTTCAAACAAATAGGCGACAGTTTATAAACCATCGCCGTAATGTCTATTAAATTAGTCGTTAAGGCCGGTTGAAATTAGAATTTCAAGTCCTTCTACTGCCTCTGCCTCGTCCTCACCATCTGCAATAATGGTAACAACTGTTCCCTTTACAATTCCCATTGAAAGAACTCCAAGCAAGCTCTTTGCGTTTACTCTACGGTCATCCTTCTCTATCCAAAGAGATGCCTTGTATGTATTTGCCTTTTGAATAAAGAATGTAGCGGGTCTTGCATGCAATCCAACATCATTTACAATTGTAACATCACGAGTTATCATATAATTTCTCCTCTATTTGGGGTAACATCTTAAAATACTGGACTTCATTA
>JAZNYH010000028.1:0-7601 GCA_045594305.1 Eubacteriales bacterium
CGCCTTGAACAACTTGCTTCTTTGAGCGTTGAATGAGTCTAAATAAGCGTCGAATAAAAAAGCACCTCGGTTGAGGTGCCTTTTTTGTTATATTTTGCAGGTTAGGGTGCTTTCGGGGGTGGTTACCTCGTAGGTGTCGCCGTTTGGAAGGGTGACAATTTTACGCACTCCGTCGCTTGATTTTATGTGGATTGTGAACTCATCTCCACGCTTATTCCAAGAAACAAAGACATCTCCTGCGATTGTGGAAACTGTTCCTCGTGCGCTATCTCTGCCCGTTACATATGGCTTAATAGAGATGGATTTTTCAGCCACATCATAGGTTCTAACGCCAAGCACGGTGGCACTAAACTCATAAATTGCGAGCGCTCCCCAAGCGTGACATTCGCTACGGGATTCGGTTGGAGTTTCGGGGATTGTTGTGCAGTTAAGGTCGATAAGGTCGGTGTATAGCTTCATCATATACGAGGTCTTATCGTACATTCCAACAGCCTCGAGGGCACGGAAATAGAAGTAAGCAAAGGCGAAGGTGCTCTTTGCCTCTATGTCAAGGGATGTGGTCATAATTTGTCTTGCACGAGCAGGGGTAGCCGTACCCGAGAGCACGCACCAGGTCTGCATATGCTGAGAGAAGTAGGTGTGATTTACATCATCAGCGTACATTCCCTTTTCCTTGCACCAAAATACCTTGTTTGTGTTTCTTATAAGCTCCGAGGCGAGCGATTCATACTCTCTTGCGACATCTCTTCTGCCACAAACAACATTGAGCTTTGCTGCACATTTTAGGAAGTATGCGAGCATTGGGTTATAAATACCGATAACACCCTCATAAACTCCGAGTGGAACACCACCCTCACAGCCACGCTCCTTGTCGTAAACCCAAGGCTTTGACCAATCTATAAAGTTCCAATACTTACTTTGTGCCACCAAGCCGTCCTCGCCAATGTGACCTCTAAACCACTCGATAACACCGTCGATTGCTCTTAGGTGCTTTCTAACGAGGGCTGTGTCGCCAAAGCGAATATAGTGAGAGTAAACCATAAAGATAAAATATAGCTGGAAGGACGGAATATGCTGGTCGGGAACGGACGGCGTTCTTGATGGCATAAGACCATCGGCAAGCTGTGCCTGAGCAAAGTCGTCCATACACTTTCTTGCGAGTCGGTCATCATCTGTTAGCTGATAATTAAAGAGCATCTGTGTCGATGAATCCATACAATACTGTAATTGCTCATAGAACGGGCAATCCTCGTAGGTTTCGTGCATACAGCGTTGAAGGGTGCGTACGCTCATCTCCCAAAGCTTATTATCACGCTCCGAGCCGAAGTCGTAGTCGGTGCGTACAGTCATTGGGTAGTTGACCTCGATAAAGCTTTCAAGCTTAACGCCTACGCCATCGCCACAGGCGGGCTCAATGTCAACCTTTATAAAACGGAAGCAACGGAAATAAAATGGCTCGTATATGTATTCTCCATCGACGGTTATGGTGTCTGCCATTTTGTCGTAGTAGGGTAGTGAACGGTCACATCTGTTGCCACAGGTCTTCCAATGTCCAGAGTCGAAGCACTCAAAATATCTAAATGTTACCTTGCCCTTACCACTTATTTTGAAGCGAGGGAAGCCGAATGTTAGATACTCTGCCTCGAAAAATTCGTTATCAAAGGTGATAATGTCTGATTTTTGCTTGAAGTCGAGCATTGGAATAGGACGCTCGTACAAAAAGAGCTTGTTTGTGCCACCCCACCAATAGTGGTCAGCCTCTCCGTTTGAAATTCCACAACGCTCGATAGCGTTCTCGTAAACGGCACTCTGCACCTTAGATGCATCAATTGTCTCAATTGGTGATGCCGAGTTTGTATCTCCCGAGGTTGAAAGCACAATGCCGTCTATCTTGGCAACAAGCCACGATTTATCTGTTTTTATGCGCACATCCTGACATCTAAGCTCCATTGCGAGCAGAGCAGAGCCAACACGGACAACACCGTCCATTGTGCCCCACATGCACTCAACATCGCTCTCGGGCAATTGCATTACCTGCACGAAAATCTCGTTTTCGCCCACCTTCAAGTAGTCGCTAACGCTTACTGTGTCGAAAAATGTTCTCTCACGAGTGCCCTTGCATGGTCCTACGCATACAAATTCACCGTTTATAAACAATTTATAGCGTGCCTGAGCGCTTATTTCAACCACACCCTCGCCTACTGCGTCAAGAGTAAAGGTCTTTTTGAAGTAATAAAGAGCCATCGCAGTTTCGCTTGTGCTCTTGTGTGTAATCCATAAACAATCCTTCATATCAGTTCTCCAATTCTATGAGCTTTGTCGAGGCGTGCCTCTAAATATGATTATACGAGAAAAAAGCTACATAGTCAATATGAAAAACCAAAGAAATTTGAAAATTCTCTTGACAGAAGGCGTAATATATTATAAAATTAATGTATGTAGATATATGATGAGGTAGTCTTTGCCTTGGCTACCTCCTCATTTAATGCATAATATCGCATACGCACGCCTTTCTGTGCTATGCGTAGTCATTTTTTATAAGGAAATTTTAAGGAAAGGAGAACAAAAATGACAGCTTATATCATTGGCGGAGCTATCGGTGTTGCACTTGGCGCAATTGTTGGAATTGTCCTTGGCTACATAATCAGAAAAAGCTCTGCGGAAAAGCGTATAGGCTCGGCAGAGGCGCAGGCTAAAAAGCTACTTGAGGACGCTATGAGAAATGCTGAGTCAAAGCGTAAGGAAATGATTCTTGAAGCTAAGGAAAAGATACTCGCTGACAAAAACGACTTCGATAACGAGGTCAAGGAGAGAAGAGGCGAGCTTTCCCGTCAGGAATCACGCTTAAACACAAAGGAAGAAAACCTCGACAAAAAAGCCGAGGCTATCGAAAAGAAGGACGAAATCTTAACTAAGAAAATCAAGGAGAACGAGGAGCTCGGCGAAAAGGTTAGAGCTATTCGTGAGGAGCAATTAAAGCTCCTTGAAAAAATCTCTGGCTACTCAATCGAGGAGGCAAGAGCGCTTCTTATCAAGAACCTTGAGGACGAGGTTAAGCACGAGCAGGCTCAAAAGCTCATGGAGCTTGAGGCAGAATTTAAGGAGGAGGCTGACAAGAAGGCTAAGAATATTATCTCTCTTGCTATCGCTCGCTGTGCCTCCGACCATGTAAGCGAGGCTACTATCTCGGTAGTTCCACTTCCTAACGACGATATGAAGGGTAGAATTATCGGTCGTGAGGGTAGAAATGTTCGTGCAATTGAAAGTCTCATTGGCGTCGAGCTAATTATCGATGACACCCCTGAGGTTATTACCATCTCGGGCTTTGACCCCGTAAGAAGAGAAATCGCAAGAATTGCACTTGAAAAGCTCATCTCTGACGGTAGAATTCATCCAACAAGAATTGAGGAAACCGTTGAAAAGGCAAGAAAAGAGGTTGATGCGTCAATTAAGCAGGCAGGCGAAAAGGCTACCTTCGAAATCGGCGTTCACGGTCTTAATATTGAGCTTGTTAAGCTTCTTGGTAGACTTAAATTTAGAACAAGCTACGGTCAAAATGTACTCACACACTCTATCGAGGTTGCTGAGCTTGCAGGCGTTATCGCAGGTGAGCTTGGTGCTGATGTTACCTTGGCTAAGCGTGCAGGCCTTCTCCACGATATTGGTAAGGCTCTCACTGCTGAAATCGAGGGCTCACATGTACAAATTGGCGTAGATGTGGCTAAAAAGTACAAGGAAAGCAAGGAAATTATCCACGCTATCGAGGCTCACCACGGCGATGTAGAGGCTCACTCAATTATCGCAGTTATCGTTCAAGCAGCAGACGCAATCTCCGCTGCACGCCCAGGCGCAAGACGAGAGAACCTCGAAAACTATATAAAGCGTCTTGAAAAGCTCGAGGAAATCGCAAAGAGCTTTGAGGGCGTAGAAAAGACCTTCGCAATTCAGGCAGGCCGTGAGGTAAGAATTATGGTCAAGCCCGAGCAAATAAACGACGACAAAATGGCACTCGTAGCTCGTGAAATCGTAAAGAAGATTGAGAGCGAGATGGAGTATCCGGGACAAATAAAGGTTAATTTAATAAGGGAGAGTCGTGTAGTAGACTACGCAAAATAGCCGATTATAACGGCGTTATACGGCGTTGGGCTTCAATCACAACCTCGACTATCGCAAGATAGCCATCGTCTGTGCTTTCCAGTCCGCCTTGTCTAACTTGTTCTAATCGTCTATTTCTTGAGGAATGATTTCTCTTGAACCTCATTGTATAGGATTGTTCTAATCGTCTATTTCTTATGGAATGATTTTAACTATCACATTCCCATTTCTCGCCTTTTGAACCTCATTGCTCAGAGGCTGTAATTTGAAGTTGTACAATAACATTGGCTGGATTTCGATCCAGCCAATGCTATAAAATTCGTGGCGATGCCACATAGAAAGGCTTTAAGTATGAGCTTAAAAATACTTGCAATCGGCGATATCTGCGGGCCGTTATCCGTGGAGTATATAAAATCAAGGCTTTGGGCTTTAAGAAGGCAACACGGCATTGATTTAGTTATCGCAAACGGAGAAAACTGCTCCGAGCCAAACGGCATTGACAAATCAAGTGCGCAGGTGCTATTTGAGAGCGGTGTCGATGTCATAACAACAGGCAATCATGTATACAGAAAGGCGAGTGCCTCGGGCTATCTTGACTCGTGCAAGTACCTTCTAAGACCTCTTAATTACCCCTCGGCAAATCCAGGTCACGGAGATTGTATAATCAAGGTAAACGGCTACAAGGTGCTTTGTCTTAACGCAATCGGCGCCGTATATCTTGATGCGTCGAGCTGTCCCTTTGAGGCTATTGAGCGTACGCTTGACCGTAACAAGGGGCAATACGATTTTGCCGTGCTTGACATTCACGCGGAGGCAACAAGCGAAAAGAAGGCAATAGCCTACAATTTTGCAGACCGTCTTAGCGTATGCTTTGGCACGCACACGCACATTCAAACAAACGATGCGTGTATTCTTGACGGCTCCTGTGCATACATTACCGATATTGGTATGGTTGGTGCTAAGGATAGCATTCTTGGCGTTAAAAAGGAGCGAGTCATTTACAGATTGAAAACAAAAATGCTCTCACGCTTTGACTTCGCCGATGGCGAAATCGAGGGCAATGGAGCAATTTTCGAAATAGACACGAGCACAGGTAAGGCAATCTCGTGTCAAGCTATTAAATTTTAAGGAGAGCGTTATGAAAACAACAGAGCTTTTAGAGTATGTACTAAGTGGAGAGCTTGATGAAAGGCTTGCTGACATTTACGGAGCAGAGGCAACTGACAGTCAAAGGCAAAGATATGTTGGAGCTATTTGCGAGTTTAGGGATATTTATGGAGAGCGTGAGGTTGAGCTTTTCTCCGTTCCTGGAAGAAGTGAAATCTCGGGCAACCACACCGACCACAATCACGGCAGGGTGCTTGCGGGCTCTATAAACCTTGACATTATTGCAGTTGCATCAAAAACCGACGATTCAGTGGTTAGAATAAAGTCAAAGGGCTTTGATGAGGACTGTGTCGATATCTCTACATATACCGAGCCAAACGAGAACGACTATTTTAAGTCAAATGCTCTCATTGCAGGAATGGCTAAGGCGTTTAGCCAAATCGGCTTGAAAACAGGCGGTTATGTGGCTTATACGACCTCTAATGTATTCAAGGGCTCAGGTCTTTCCTCATCTGCTGCGTTTGAGGTTATGATTGGAAATATGTTCAACCACCTTTATAACGAGGGCTGTGTCGATAATGTCGAGATTGCCAAGATGGCTCAGTTTGCCGAAAACAAGTTCTTTGGCAAGCCCTGTGGCCTTATGGATCAGGTTGCATGTGCAGTTGGTGGCTTTGTTGCTATCGACTTTGAAAATCCAAGTGCGCCCGTTATTGAAAAAATCGCACTTGACCTCAGCAAAAGAGGTTATAGCCTTTGTATTGTAAACACAGGTGGCAACCACGCCGACCTAAATGAGGATTACGCATCAGTTCCAAGGGAGATGAAAGCAGTAGCGTCCTTCTTTGGAAAGAGCGTTTTGAGAGAGCTTGATATGGCTACCGTTGTAGCGAAAATCCCCGAGCTAAGAGAGGCAGTTGGCGACAGAGCAATCCTTCGTGCAATCCACTTCTTTAATGAGAATGAAAGAGTAGACATTCAAAGAAACGCCCTCAAAAATGGCGACCTTGACACCTTCTTTGAGTATGTTCTCAAATCGGGCAGATCCTCATATATGTATCTACAAAATGTGTTCACCACCAAAAATGTTCAAGAGCAGGGACTATCCTTAGCCCTCGCCCTAACCGACACCACAATAACCGACGGAGCATTTAGAGTTCACGGTGGTGGCTTTGCAGGCACAATCCAAGCCTTCGTAAGCAACACCCAAGTAGCAGAATACAAGCAAAAGATAGACACAGCCTTCGGCGAAGGCTCATGTCATATACTTAGGATACGCCCATACGGAGCGATTAAGGTTCATTAAGCTGCGTTATACTGCGTTGCTCCACGCCGACAATCTCACCGTACACCAAGTACGCTATCGTCTGTCGGCTTCCGGTGCGCCTTGTCTAACTTGCTTACTAAACCTTAATACATTAAGGTCTGATGTCCAATAGGCATCGAAATACTGCGTTAGGTGACACTCCAAGAACACGAGCGAGAGCGAAGTGCGATTGGTTAGTGGAAGCTATACATGGGAGCGTAGCGAGTCGGATGTTCCTCGCTGACAAATTCGATGTATGCCATATACATCATCATCTGTCAGCTGTGGTACACCTTGTCTTTCTCGCCTCTTGAACCTCAGCAAGCCATTAAGCGTCGTTATACTGCGTTGCACTAAAAAAGCACCTCGTTCGAGGTGCTTTTTGTTGTAAAAAGAATACCACGCGATAGTCGCGTGGTTCAGTAGAGGTTAACCGATGAGGAAAAATCCTCCGTATGTGATATAATTAGAAAGACCTGCCAGTCAAACTAAAAACATACGGAGGATTTATCTATGAAGAAAGAAGCCATAGACAACAATATTTTAGCACATACAAAATGGAATTGCAAGTACCATATTGTGTTTGCACCAAAATACAGACGAAAGGTGTTTTTCGAAGAAAAACGCTTAGAGATACGAGAAATCTTAAGGAAACTATGCCAATGGAAAGGCGTAGAAATCGTGGAGGGAGAGGTTTGCCCCGACCACATACACATGCTGGTAAGTATCCCGCCCAAAATGAGCGTTTCGGGATTTGTAGGATATTTGAAAGGGAAAAGTGCATTGATGGTATTCCAAAAATGGGGGAACATAAAATTTGCATACCGAAACCGCGAATTTTGGTGTAAGGGATATTATGTCGATACCGTGGGTAAAAATACAAAAGCAATAAAGGAATATATAGCAGAACAATTGAAAAACGATAAAGAAAGTGACCAATTGAGCATATATGACCCACGGGACCCATTTATGGGTAATAAGTAACAATTGCATGGCTGGCAGGCCAATTCTTAACGCACTTGTGCGTCGCCAGTAGTATTAGGGCTATGCCCGAAACTGAAATACCCCCCGTTTTCACGGGGGGATTTTTATT
>JAZNYH010000029.1:0-18624 GCA_045594305.1 Eubacteriales bacterium
CATGGCTACGATCCGACTTCGGTCAAATTTGGCAAGGTGCGCACAGCCACCATGTGCAAGGAAAGCCCACCACAATCCTGGTGCTACGCATTGGAGGCATCATGACAAACTATATACTGATAATAGGTATAATTGTTCTTTGCACCTTGGTGCTTATTATAATTATAGGTGCTTTGATTTATTCAATATATGCAATTTTCACAGTTGGCGCACGCTCAGAGCCCAAACAAGATTACTATCTTGTAATACGCAAAGAAAAGCGCAAGAGAAAAGGGGCCACCTATAGTGACCCCATTAAATCCTCTACGATATCACGGAAGTGAACATTTGAAACGTTGTTCTGATTTAAAACATCAACTAATTTCTTAACAACGTCTATTTTTGTGCTTACATCAAAAATTGTCTCTTCTCCATTTGTTATTCCATAAACGGTATGCATTTTGCCTTCAATTTTTACAACGCTTTTTACTATTTGATATTTACAAGTGTGTGATTCACTTAAAAGCTCAGGGACGCTAACATTCATTCCTTTGCTTATTTTGTCAAGAGTATCAAGCGTTGTGTTACACTGGCCACGTTCTATATCTCCAAAGTGGCGTACACTTATTTCGCAATCAACGGCAATTGCTTCAATTGATAAGCGCTTCCTCTCGCGTAGCCTTCCTAAATTAATCGACAGTCTTTGTCTTGATGAATTTGCCATTTGTTTTTCTCCCTTTTTCGACTCTAAAGCCATTTTATTTGTTTTTTTCTGCAAGAACAAGGAAGCCAAGTTCCTGAAAATTCTTACATCATTAAAAAACCTTCCAAAAAGGGAAAAAGGGTTTAATTTTTTAAAAATTTTTGTAAAAAAGGAGCAAAAAATGTTAAAAACCTCTTCTAAACTTGATAGGCTTTTTGAAATCACCTGTCTAATTAAAAATATTGAGCGTGTGAATCAAGAAAGCCCGAGTTCCCATATACCACTCCTGAAAAAAGAAGCATTGGAAATAAAAAAGTCCTTAAGAGGCAAAATTCAAAAGCTTTCCTCATCCGAACAGAAAATTTTTGAACTGCGCTACCTTAAGGGCAAATCCATACACTTCATTGCAAGTCACCTTTTTTATTCCACATCTACCATCTATCACAAGCTTTCGCAAATTTGCGAAAAGCTATCATAAAATGGAACTAACACGGGAAAATCCCGTGTGAGCTTTTTTTATTTAGAGCGATATGGAATATGGGATTTTTTAATAGAAACATTTTTTACGTCTATTCCCTTAGAGCACAAATACATCTTCATGTCATACTCTGTTACATTATTAGTTGGACCTATAACTATTTCTGAAATTAAATTAAGGTCAATAGGTTCTTCTAAATATGCAACTATATCTTTTTCCTTAACAGAAAATCTCAAGTGCTTTAATTTTGAAGAATCAGCAACTTTTTCAAGTTGACTTTGGTAAATCATTCTTGAATAACACCATCTTGTTTCTTTTTCCGCTGCGAAATCGCTACTTTTGTAGAAAGCAATATTATTTGACAGTTCCATGCTCCAATCTCTCACATAATCTTGAATCGGCTTGCTAAGCTGTCTATTACAATCATTAAGTATCCCATGCTTGTTCTTTATAGACATAATTGTCGAGAATAATTTTGCTATAGCTATGGCAACCGCTTCATTTTTTTCAATTTCATCGTAACAAATATTATCTACGCGAAATAGAGGATGGCGCACAAATTCCTTTAATTTTTTCAAATCAAATCCTATAGCATAACCTTTTCCATCGTTGCCATAAGCTCGCCATTGCGACAAATCGTCTCCCTGGCTTGAAAAGCATATTGCTAACCAAAAACAATTGCTCAGTATTGAATTACACCTTTTCTTAACCAATTTGGAAATTTTGTCCTGAATGTATGCGTTTTCTTCATCATCAAAAGAAAACGTCTTCTTTTCCAATTGTTTATCAAATGCATCCACAACAGAAGACATAGTGTATATGATTTCGGCATAATCGTTAGTTTTTAACATATCAGCCAACCAAACACTTTTATTTGTTATAATGCTATTGAATACATTATGAGTGCAATAATAATACACCGTTTTTTCACAAGACCTAAAATCAAAAAGTTTATTTTCCATCATTTTTCACCTCCTTTCACAATAAATAACACTATTTTTTTGATTTTGTGTTCAAAAAAATAAAAAAAATCGACAAAATTTGCCGATTTTTTTATTTTTTACTCCAAAATCTTAAGCAGCTCTGCCCTCTCCTCCTTGGAAATAACACTTGCACGGCCAATATAGCCCTTTACAAGCTCATCATTATCCTTATCGGAATAACCAAGGCATCTAAGCGCCAAGGACGTCTTAACAGCATTTAGACCAAGGCCCTTGATATAAGCCTCAATTTTTTCACGGCGCGACTGTCTTGCATCGCCCTTAAGGTTTTTCGCATAAGCCAATATCAAAGCAAGGTCCTCGATACCTACAACCTTTGCGTAATATGTAAAATTACTCTTCTCGCCGGTGTAGGAATATTTTGTCTCCTCGTAATAAAATTGACTTATCTTGCGTAGCGCATATGCCCTCTCCTCATCCTCAAGCTTTTTATATGGTGCAGTCTTAACAACACTTGCTTGTGACTTTTCAGCCTCTAAAAGCGCGTTTTTAAAGACATTTATGTCTTTCTTAAGCAATTCCACCTCTTCGCCATCAACTGTCAAATTTGAGGGTATTTTAGCCTCTAATGGGCTATATTTTGCGCTGTCATCCTCTGCCTTTGCCATTTCAAGCCTCATAAGACGGTCATATTCACGCCTTAAAACTGCGTCCTCAAGCTTTAGGTCGTATTTATCATACAAGAGCCCAAGGCTTGAATAAATGGCTTTATCGTTGCCCTTCTCTATGCTTGCCTTTATGTTTTCCTCAAGGCTCTTCTCAGATGGCGCCTTGAACCAGGCATCAATCTTGTCACCAGTAGAAGGAGAAACAAGGTCAATTACAGCCTTTGTGTTTTTATACATATTCTTTGCAGGTAAGCCAGCAAGTGCACCAATGGAATAAACAAGCTTTCTGATGCTGGTATTTATTTCCTCCTGGCTAACATTTTTGCCACTCACTAAACCACCAACAACCTCAGCAGTGCCCTTTACTGCATCCATTGTGTTGTTAAGCGTTGAATATAGGAAGGAATCAACCTCATAGCCATCAACAAAAAACGCATAAAGCTCGGAAATTATCGGTATCATACCACAAATATTGCCAAACAAGTCTTCAAAGAAGCCAAGGACCTTGTTTTCATCCTCTTCCTCTCTGCCATATAGCTTATTGAACAACCTTGCAAGCATCACCATATAAACGCTTGACACAATAATTACAGCGCTGTACTTGCAGAAGGATTTTTGTGCCCTCTTATATTCAGCCTCAAGCATATTATATTTTGATGTATCGCCTGCGCTCCTTGCCGCTTGCATCTTCTTTTTAAGAACGCTCATAGCATTTATAGTCTGTAAAAACCTGCTAATTTGCTTCATAGAGTCAGCCTTGAACATAGTAAGAGTCTTTGCAAATTCACTTTGTGAACGCATAGCAGCACTTTTCTCTGTTGTCAGCTGGTTCTGCTGAGTCTTAAGGCCAAGCTCCATAAGAAGCTCTCCTGCCTTAATTTTGTTTTCCTCCGTGCCTATTTCAAGGTGATAGCGCACCTTTGCCTCATGCTGACACGCCAAAAATTCAAGCTTGACAATTTGTCGGTCCATAAATTCAATTCCCATAGTGAAGAAATCGCCAGCCTTGCTTATCTTGTCGGTAACAGTCATGGCGCGTGTAGCACCCTTCTCATAGTGGCGCACTGCAGCCCAAGGACAGTATTTGTCAAGCTCACCATCAAGCCCCTTAAGCTTTGCAATGTGAGCCACACCATAAGCCAGGGACGAAGCGCGTAGCTCTCCAAAGCCCGCAATATAAGAGGATGCCTGTGTAAATAACACCTTAGGGTTAAAGCCAAGCGTACTTTTTGCATAAGCGCCTCTTAGATATGAAACGACCTTTGTAGCGCCATCTGTTTGGATGTTCACCTGCTGCACATCCTTAATAAGGGTCTTTATGTACTTTTCTGCATCAAGTCCATCCTTAGTCTCACGGAGCAGCATTGTTATCGACTGTGGCATATTTGCATTATTACCAACGTCAATATTAAGCAGCTTTGTCATGTTCTCAATAGGAATAGACAAATTTGCATACCTTGTTACACCATTTACATGCTTCTTAAACTTGGTTAGTGCGTTTGAAACAATAATAGCATTTCTTGCACCCTTCACACGGCTGTTGTTGAACGAGGAATTGCTTACCCTCTCAAGGTCAAAGAAAAAGTCGTTAGAATCGAGGTTGTTTGCACTAATACGGTTAATAGGATAATAGTAGCCATCAAATACATTTGACATTCCAAGGCGTATCATATCAGTTTCATACTTCAAGCGCCTGAGGTTTACATTGTATTGCTCCTCCATTATCTCAATAAGCTCAAGGTCCTCCTTGGTAAATTGCTTTTCAATTCCCTTTATTTGTGCCTCTGTAATAGTTGCCTTTGGTGTATCAAGCTTGCCCTTGCTACTGTCAAGCCTTAAGCGCCAGCCTGTTTCCTCAAATGTTTCAAGCGCGCCTCTTGTTTTTGATACCATATAAAGGTCAATCGCTGCATATCTTGGTATCTCAAGTATTTCAGCAGTAGCGCCACCCTCTGCATGTGGGTCTATTACATTACCAACCTTGACGGTGTTTTTCTCGCTCATAAGTGCAGTTATGTACTTTTTATGCTTCTTCTCAAACTCATCATAGCGCTCAAGAGCAAGCATCTCATCATGTCTTTGCTTAATGTCTGCCTGTCTTAAATCCTCAAGCAAGGTAGTAAAGTAGCCGTTTTTGTCTGCACCGTCAAGCCTTGCACAAACAAGCTCAGGGTCCATAAAGAAATTAAAGTAGCCCTGTTTTAAAAGCTTGCCAACAACCGTCTCATTTGCACGTGCCTCCTGAAGGACTGCAATTTGTCCCTTTGCTATCTCGGGTGCATCCACCCATCTGCCACCACGCCAAATCTTGCCATAGCTCTCAAAAACAAAATTCATATGATGCAAAATTTGATTAAGAGCCCCAAGCTCGGTAGTGTCAAGTGGCTTTTCTGCACTGCTTGTCGCATCAGCATCCTCGACAAGGAACAAATCAATAAGCGCCTTGATATGAGGGCTATATAGTCCCCTGGACTCGGATGTCTGCTTATCAACTGCAAAGCTCTGCAAAACAGGGTTGTCCTCGGTGTACCACCTTGCAAGCTCGTTTATAATCTTCCTCACCGAAGAACGGTTAAGGTCAGAGCGATACTTGATTTTTCCAAGGAGCGCCTTAAGCGCCTTGAGAGAATCATCCTGTACCTGTGTTGCATTGTGATACTTGCCCGCCTTGGAGTCCTTTATCTTCTGTGCCTCATAAAGAACAGCATTTTTGAGTCTGTTCTCCTCATGCACATCCTTGACTCTCTTCTTAAGACTGGATATTTCGCCCCTGTATTTCTTTTCCACCTTGCTAAATGCAGTCTCTTTTCCATACTGCTCGTATGAGCTCATTATCTCACTTGCAATCTTCTGCTTAAGCTCGTGAATTTCCTTGGCATCATACGCGCCAACAATATCGTTTTTAGCAGGTGCTGCGTTCTTGATAATTGACTGCGCCATAGTGTAAAGCTCATGCATTGCGACAAAGATATCAGCCTCATTTATTAGCTTGCCTCTATCTCCACTAAGCACAATACCAGCCTCCTCAAGCGCCTGACCTACCTCATCAGCTGTAAAGCCTCTGCTTGTATCACTCTTCTTTTGCGCCCACAAGCCAAAAGGTGTACGGTCAGTGTCAAATTTTGCCTCGATATCGCTCTTAATATGTGATATATCTATCTTGCGCTTGTAAGGCTCAAGTGTGTCAATTATGCTCTGCGCATAATAAACATCCTCAGTAACCTCAACAATTTCAGTTAAGATTCCGTGCTTGACAATGTAGTCAGCAATATCAAGTGCAGGGCCAATTCGCTCACCCTCTGGTGCAGTGTTAAGTGCAGCCCACAATTGCTTTTTAACAGCTGATAAGTCCTTGCCCTTAAGCTTCGCCAGATACGAGCCACTGTCATCAGCTCCCCAAATATTGCTATTTGTAAGCACCTTATCAATAATTGATTTTACATCCTGGTTGGTGTAAGCCTTGCCCATTATGTTGTTATTGATAAACTTGGCCAAGCGTACCTCGTTTGCAGTCTGCGCCAGCTTTACCTTCACCTTACCGTTTTTAAGATACTTAACAGAACCATAAAACTGGTCTCCGTTCTTTACCCAATAGTCAAGGCTATCTTGCGCTTGCCTGTTCGCATCCTCTTCTGTTATGGCTCCTTCATAGCCTTCCACTTGAGGGGAAGGGGGACCACTTGTGGTGGATGAGGTGTCTTTCCTATTACTCTCTCGATAAGCCTCCCTCTCTGAGGTTGCATATTCTCTTATCTCAGGAATAAGCTCCTCAAGTCTTTCAAGTGCATTGTCGGTGTTTATGCCTGTCTTATAGCCAAACGCATTTAATTTCCTTAATGCATCCTCACTTGATAAAGCTCCCTCCTCGTAGCCCTTCACAAGCTCCTCGGCCAATCGCATTTCTGTTTCTCTTCCAACAGTAAACCTCTCACCCTTAGACTTAGAATAGCGGATATCAGGGTTGTCCCCATCAAATGTGCCAATATTGTCAGTTGCGGATTTTACTTGCGTAGAATCGTCCACAAGATACAAAACACCGTCATCTGCGCTTTTATCACTGTTTTCAATTATAACTCCGTCACAATCGCTCCAAAAATATTGCTCGTATATTTTATCATAGTTAGAGTCGAAATATGATATAGTGTCATAATATCCCTTGGAATCAAGACGCAGTGGCTTTTTTATGCTTAGATAACACTCGTATATCGTAGGTTTTCCCTCTTTTTTAGAAGCGTTTTCAGCATAATCAGAGGCACTATTTGGATATGCGCTTTTTTTGTTTGTGAAGAAGAAAAATCCTTGGCTTGTTTCTCCAAAATTTTTTCCTGACATTTGCAAATCAAAGATAGAAAACTCTTGATTGCTACCGTGATAAACAACTCTTGGTGTGCCATCCGCGTTTACAACCTTGCTCGCACCTTCAGGATTGTTTTGCCAATCTCCAAAAAAGCGTTTAAATTGCTTTGTTTCTGTGATTTTTTTGACATTTATGTTGACAGGAGAGCCTTTTTCGTGTATACTATGTATGAAGCCGTCAGCAAGTGACAACGTTTGGGGCATCGTGACCCCTATACTCGTCATAAGCTTGATGGCTTCTTTTTTATTCCAATAGAACAAGCCAACTCTTCCGTTTGCTTCATTTTTTACGGCATTCTGCAACAATACCGAAATAGCATTTTTTCGCGCGTGCACACTCGTTACCGCGTTACTGTCTATTTCAAGTCCGTTTGCAGTTCCTCTACCGCTCACATAAATAGGTGCTATAATTTGATTGTTTTGATGTTGTAATGAAACAATTACAACCACACTTGTTTTCGGGGAAGATTGAGATGCGATTATTGCAACAGGATTTTCCAAAGCCGATGGTAATTGTTTTATAACATCGCCAATGTGATGCTCAATATTCTTTGTGCCATTCAGTGCGTAATCTATATGCTTTTGAGTTATTGTCATAGGCAACTCGCTCAATCCAATTTTAACAAGCACGTCTGGTGTTTTACCAACTATAAAAGTGTCGTTTTTAGGAAACTTTCCGTTTTTGTAGTCCTCTATCTGTTCCGCAAAAGATTTAGAGTAATCATATTTTTGAACAGACCGTCTCTCATTCTCAACCTCGGTGCCTTTCTCCTCATCCTCACGGCCGAGCTGTGATATTTTCACACCGCCCTGGGACTTGTTTATTGCTCTGCCGAATTTATTTACAAGCTTGCTTAAATATTTTGCGCTCTCTCGGTCCACCGAGGCGCTTTTTTTATTTAGGCTCTTAAGCTTGTTAAATATCTTTTCAACCAGAGATGCATCACGCTGTGCAAGCTTCTCAATGAAATACTCATCTCCAAGAAGAATGCCAACAAGGTCAGCATTGAGCTCTGTGTCAACCAAAAACTCTCTTTGAGTAATGTTCATGCCTTGCATTTGCCCTGCATAAGCATCATTTATCTGTTTTCTGCGCGCCTTAATATCGCCTATTTTTGCCTTTAGAGCTGCAGGTGCCTTTGGGTCCTTGGCTATTTCCTCAAGCATAAGTGCCATTTCACCATAAGCACGTGTGCCCTCAGTAATATGCGCCACCTCGTGCGTTGCCACAAACTCAGCAATTTCCTCACCTGAAAATGCGGCGTTATTGTTTATGTAAACAATTCCCTCATCTATATTGTAAAATGCGTTATTTTGGGTGCTGTCGCTTGTAACAACGACATTTGCTCCCTCTCCAAGCATTTTCTCAACATAAGACTTAGCCTTAGATGCACCATCTGTAAGCTCTGTATCAGCTGATAATGGCTTATGCTTGAGCGTGGCGCTTATCGCACGTAAATTAGAGGAAACTGCACCTGTGTTAATATCAGCGCGCAAATCACTCTTTATTGAGCCATCCTCATCAAAAGCATTTTTGTAAAGACCCATGGTGCTCATATAGTTGGTGCGTTGCTCCTTAGACATTGCAGTTAGCTCGCGCGAAATATCATAAAGCGCATCATCTATCGCCTTGTCATACTTAGCGTGCTTGCTAATATCCTTGTCGTAATACTTTGATACCTTGCTAATATACTCCATAGAGTTGTCAGCGCGACTTGCCTTAAAGCCACCACGAGAGCTATTGCGAACACCTCCAAGCGCCGTTGAGCCTCCGCCCATGATAGAGCCAATGGTACCACCAAGCAAAGCAGTACGAGGCAGGCCCTTAATGGTTTCCTTGTAGTTCTCACCGATATTCTTGTCAACACCTGTCGCATATTTAAGCGCTGGGTCTGCCAAGTCAGACACAACCTCTTCCCCTGCTTCTGATATAAACGTCTCAGCTACCTTACCAATTACGCTTGAGAAAAACTTACCAAGTGCAGTTCCCGAAAGCGCCTTGCCAACGGCCGAGGTTCCTTTTCCAAATTTAAAACCACCGACCGACTCAATGGCACCTTCGATAACGCCAGTACCAATACCATAAAGCCAGGCGTTATAATACCCTGCATCGTTCTGCAGTGCTGACTCCATATTGTTGCCTCCTGCAGCCATACCCATACTAACAGGGCCAAGCACAGCGCCTGCATAAGGGATGGCGGAAAGCGCCACGGATGGCGCCATCCCTCCAATACCCTGTGCTACATCACGTGCAAAATTGCCGACCTTGCCGTCATTGAGATATGAGTTTTTCTCAACCCACTCATACCCCATTTTATCAAACAGCCAATCTTGTGCATCAAAAGCAATGTGATTTCCAACGTTCTCCTTGAAATCCTTGTCAAAGGCTCCTCCAACGGCTCCAACCAAGCCTGCAATTGCATCATACATTCCCTCAATGCTTTTCCAGGTTCCCTTGTGCGCAGCACCGGCAAGAAGCTCCACTGCAGTGGCGCCAATCCTGCCAAGCACTCCCGTCTTATCGTCCTTTGCTTTTTCCTGCTCACGCTCTAAGCCTTCAATCGGACGCCCTAAAATTCTGTCAATATCAATTTTTTTCATTTCCTTTTCATCTCCAATTTGCCCCATTTCAAGTCACCATTTTTAATTGCAGTCCTATAAGCATTAACTAATTCTTCCTGCTTGGAGCCTACTTTTCCTGTTTCTCGTCAATTGCCCAGGTGGAAGTTTTCAAAAAATTTGCGGGTATTAATGGCAGCGTAACAGCCGTTCCCTTGAATTTGCTATCGGCTTCTATTTCTTCACGAGTTGTTTTTGTTAATTCCTCTGCTTTTTCCTCTGAATACATCTTTGTAATTACAGCAAAAGCAAACTTCTTACCAAAAGCAGACGTTAACGCATCAGCCATTCCCTGCTCGCCCAAAACTGACGACATATATTTTATGCCGTTTTCCTCGCCATACTTTTCGAATACATCGTATACATATTCGCTTTTCTTTGATGCAGTCCTTTCATCTTCAATGATTCCCTGATATTTGCTAATGAGGTCATAATCGGTTTCTGGGTCTAAATATGATTTATAGTTTTCCTCATATGCTTTTTTCAAATCGAGGGTGTCTACATCGCTTCCTTCCTCATTGTATGCATTTAGAAGCTCTGCAAACTTGCTTGCATTAAGCAACCTATTCTGCTCATCGCCTGCTTTTCTTTGCGCATCAATCTCAGCAAGCGCTGCATTTGTTTCTGCGTTTGATTCTGCAATGGCACGACGATATTCTGAAAAAATATCATTCTTTGCACTGTCGCTTGCATTTATAATGCCAGCTCTCGCGGCGGCGCCTTGAGCGTAGAGGTCAATCAAACCGCTCTCGCTCACGCCTGTAGCAACACCTTGCATTTTAACAGCATCCTCAGCTTTCTTTTGCGCCTGAGCCTGCGCAATATAGTTATCGCGTAGGGATTGTTCCTTTTGTGCCTGCACCTGTGCTTCAGCCTCATTTTTTTGGTTAAGGAGCTCTGCTTGCTTTACATACTGATTATAGAGAGTGCGGTTAGCTTGCTCGTCATAAGCGCTAAGCTCCTCGCCCTCCTTAGCCTTCTTTGCTTTTTGGTCATTTTTAAGCCAGTCCTGGTAATCCTTTATTGTTACGTTAGCCATTTTCTTCTCCCTCCTTTGTCTCTGAGACGGATATGCTTGACTCCTCTGTAGCCTTCCCCAGTGGGGGAAGGGGGACCACTTGTGGTGGATGAGGTGTAGCATTCACCTCTGCTTTTCTTGCCTCTGCATATATTCTAAATTTATCAAGCAAGTCAATTTTCCTTATCTTGTTATTGCGATAATCATTGACTACCCAAATATATGAGTTGTGCATTTGCATCACACCGCCACATATGTACATTATCACCTGCATCGTATTCCAAATGATGGCGCCGAAGTTTATCTCGCTTGCAAACGCTACACCAAAATAGCCGAAAATTACAGCCATAACGGCACGCACAACAATATCGCTTGTGTTTCCCTGGGCGGTGTATTGCTTTTTGGTCTTACCAAAATTAAACGGGTCGTCTGTATTCGCGCCCTCTGCAGTTAGATTAGAAGCTATAAGTGGCTTGATTTTTAAATTTACGGCCTTGTTGTATGCGCGCAATTTCTTTGTATAGCTTTTCGCCCTTTCATCTGCATCAAAAGGCAAGGACACACCGTGCTCATCAAAGCACTCATCATACTTAAGCCCCTCTTTTGCAAGAATCTTTGTACGTATATTCTTAAGTGCACGTGCATTTTCTATCTCGCAAAAATCGTCAAGCACATCGACGTATGGAATTATTGACTCTACTGTTTTAGAGTGTAACTTGTCTGTTGCCATGGTGCGCTCGTCAGCATCTCCACGCTGCATACCAATTGAACGGAATATTCCTGTAATAAGAATACCCACAACCATTGACAAGGCTCCTGTGGCAATTATTTCATAAACGCTCTTTCCTGTCTTGGAAATAAGAATAAGAGAGCTTGCTATGTAAATAAACGATATAAGCACAACGGCTATATACCCTGCATTTTTATAAAACAGCTCTATAAACGCTTTTCTTTTATTATCCATTGCTCTCACCTTCCTGAAACCTTGCTTTTCTCAACTATTTTTTCTATAGCCTCTGCATGCGCCTCGGCACTTTCCCTTAGCTCAAACTTTCGCTTTTCTTTCTTTATGAAAATTCCGATAATCAAATCAAGTGCCTCGCCAACAAGCGCCAGAAATGAGAACACCAAGAGGTCATCAAGTATTGACTCAAGCAAATATGAAAAGGCAAAGACAATGCCAAATATTATTATTCTCGAGTTTATCTTGAGCTTGCCGACAAGCTTGAGCACAATTATTACACACAGTGCTACTGCGCCCACGCCTAACTTGATTTTTTCAGGTACCGTGCTTAAATACTTGTGATGATTTATAGCAAAGTAAATAATTACTGGCAACGTTGAGCAAAAAAACGATAGTATATGTAGCATAACTATTTTGAATTTCGTTTTATTCATTCTTACCATCTCCTATCACATTTGACATTTCCGTAAGTAAAAGCTCTGCCTTCTTAGCCTTTCCAGACTTAACAAGCTCAGGGCTTGATTGCATAAAAAGACTCACCATTTTAGCCGTAGTCAAGCATAAAGCCCCTAATTTTTCTATTTTTGCCTCCATAACAGGTATGTTTTGGGTGCTTTCTTGAATTTGAGAAACGTGACTTTGTATTATCCTATTGCTTTCCTTTTGGCTTTCATTTCGTTCCTCATCCTTCTTAGAAAAGGCCTTTATCATATTTCTAATTGCTGCCACTGCACTTATCAGTGGCTTGAGTGCACATAAAATCATTATCACAGCTGCAATTATTGCCGTTGCCACAGGCACGATTTTTTCTTGAATATACACCTTTATATCAAATTTTTCTTCGACAGCTTGTCCTTCCGTCGTGTCCTCGATGCTTGTCTGATTCTCCGAATACTCGCTTGACACTGCGTCTGTTGCATAAGCGCATCCACGGAAGGCAAATAAAAAAACGAATGTGAACAGCAAAACAATAGATATTGTTATAATTAATTTTTTCATGTCTCGTCTTCCTCCTTGTATACTGGCACTATGTAGCCATTTTCTATTTTGTACGAGGCGACATCACACACGCCGTCTCCTTCCATTAATGGATATTTACCAATCTTGGCAAAGTCCTCATATGTAGGGTTGGTTTTTACTCTCTTTTTACCATTTTCATCGGTATACTCGATTTTATTTTCCTTGTTCTTTACAAGCTTGCCATCCTGCAAGCTGTAAACGTTTTTATACGGTAGCATCACTTACCTCCTTGTATTTTAAAATGATTGTCAAATCGCCATCAGCAACACCAAATGCTTCCTTTTCAGTAGGCTCATAGCCATCAATCTGAGGCGAAACAATTTGATATTTTGAGCCACGGCGCACGTTGTGCGTCTTGTCATCCATTAAGGCCTCTCCTGCCTCGTTTTGGTAGCTTACAGTAAGCACAACCTTGTCCTCACTCTCTTGTGAGTAGTAGTCACAGCTAATTGAGCTTATTCCCAACTCACTTTCAACCCGAAGCGTACCATCAAGCCCCCTCTCGACGCACAGTCTCAGCAAAGCTTGTCCCAGCTCTGTGCTTGTTATATCGTGAGTGATTTCCTCTGCAAGTCCGTACTCAATTTCAAGTGGGTTTTGGTCTAAATCTGCCAAAAAATCTTCAAGATTGTCAAATCGAATATCGTGAATTGTTATTGCACATTTCCAAGCGCCACTCCACCACACTGAGTCGGTTGTTATTCCATAGTCATGCTTAGATGCAATATGAACCCCTGTATAGCCTAAATATTTGTTAGTAACAATAGGATTGTAGTTCTTAGCCGCGCCTATGTCAGTTCTTGAAAAAAACAGAATAATGCCTTTTCCTGAGGTGTATATATGCCACAACATATTAGAACTATTCAAAGTCTTTTTGCCAATGTTTTGATGATATAGCACCTTATTAGAAAGCCTATCTACTGTGAGGTAATCGGTTTTTGTATAGGTTATATTGGTAGTAGAGGTTATTGATATACTCGCCATATTTAAATCAACAGTAGCACCATCAACCTCTACACTTTGAGGGATAGCGATTTCCTCACGGAAATATGGTACATAGTCTTTTTTAGCACCAACATTTACCATAATATCGTTAAAGTAATATTCGTTGTATGTGTTTATACTAAAAAATCGAAACTCAATAGCAACTATATTTTGCGTTGTTGTTTTGCTCCTTGAATAAGGAATAAATTCGGACGGAGTTGGATTACTATTAAAATCACCCCACCAAAATTCTGTACCATCTTCGTAGTAAAAAAATAGAGAAAACGAAACTCTATCTTTTGGTGATGCATAGTTGAAAGAGAATGTATTATTACCTTTTGGAATAAAGCAAGAAAACTTATGTCTTGATGTGGTAGGTCTAACCTTAATACACTCAACTCCGTTATATATGCCTTTGGTAAAATTGCTATCGGTCAACAAATCGTCTTGATTAAACAAGTTATCTCCGTGTAAGGTAACACTCATACCATCTAACTCCTCTACAATCAAGTCATACCTGTTTAAGTAAGTTTGTAGTTGTTGTTCAGTAGGTTGTCCATCGTAGCCTAAGTTATAATATAGTTTATCGTAACCTTTTACTTCTGCTACATTATTAGCATCCCAATTGCGTATGTCCCAATAAGGTGCATTCCAGAAGTCTTGACTTACACCTATACTTGCAATTAAATCTGTAGATATAGATTCGTCTTTATCTTTAACATATATTTTGTAAGATTTTGATGGATTTATTTCAAACGTTGTTATGTAGCCGTACATACCGTCGTCCCAAGTAAAATCAGAAACCGAAAACTTGTAAGTTTTAATAGACCTGTTGTTTGCGTTTACTATTTCCTGTGGGTATGCTGGTATAACAGTAGGCGTTGTTTCTACCTGTACCTCGTCGGATATGGTTAATAAAGCATTATATACAGCAGATTTCAATTCTGATATTCTTGACTCGCTTAAGCCACTCGTATTTTGTATTGCTACATAAAAACCGTCGGGGTAGCTGTCTTTCATTAAATATACCGAAGAGCTTGTACCGTCACCCGATGCTACTCGGTTGTACATTAAGCTTTCAATATTTGAAATACTTGAACCTATTATAATTTCATCGGAAGAGTTACCCGTATTAAAAATTCCGTTCAAATAAAGACTTGTGCTATTTACAGAAAATTTTATAGGATTTTCAAAAACTGCAGTCCAAACAGTACCGTCAGCAAACGTAAGATTTGTCGTACCGCTGTACATCAAATGTGTAGTTAAGTCCACATCCTGAACCTCTGTCGTATAGTTTTTTATAACTTGCCCTGGATTAGGGCTTGGAATACCACCGACATATGGCTCGTATGGGGGTAAATTATCAAGAGATGTATATGTACCCTCAAATATTGCAGGGGCATATTTATAGTCTTTAAACTCCACATTCGATTTTATGTAAATTTGCGCATGAACGAATTTAAAATCATTTTCAAATGTTTTTGTTGCAACTCCGCTATTACCCGAATAAAGATAGACATTAGTTGAGGTAGGGTCACTAAAACGCCAATCACAACCATACATCCCCACATCTCCTATTTCTTTGTAATAATAAGGTGTAACAGTATAAGTTCCTGCTTTAAACGTTGGGGCATCTATCACATGCGTATTGTTTATAGAGACAATTGTGAAAATATTTGATTTTCCATTTATTGTCATAATTCCATTCTTCATTTCCCAAGACAAAACATTTCCATCGCTGTCTGTTTTGCTTCCCGTAAAATCCTTAAAATGGAATGGATTGTAACCGCTATAAGTTTTCTGGAACGTGTTACCTGCTATCTCTATCTTGTTAAAAGGCACACCAGCTGAGTCCTCTATTTTAACCTCATTTTCACCCGATACGCTTTTTAAGGTTCCTCTAATATAGTGGTGCTTTGTCAGACGCTTTCTGTGCCTATCAAAATACCTCATTTTTCGCCCCCCTTCCAGTTGCAAAAGTAATTACTTTTTTCATTACTCTATCACCTCATAGTCAGCAGCACCAACCTTAGCAATAATAATGCCCATCACCTTTTTTATATTGATTTCATAGAGGCGATTTGTAATCGGATAAAGCCTTCCATCAAGGGTATCATCCCCCTGGAAAAGAACCTCATCTGGCATATCTATGCTTGGTGCAGTAGCCCCACACCTAAAATTGATAATTGCCTCAAGTCCGTCCGTTCTTCCAGGGAGGCTAACCTTAAGCTCGGTTATGAGTCCAAGATTGTACTCCGTATGAGTTGCAAGCGTAAGCTCAGCATCTGTGCTTTCCACCGTCGTTAGCTTATCCTCTTTTTTTAAAAGAGTGTTCTCTGCAGTAACAAGTCGGCTTCCAAGCTCATTAATTGCGCTGATTAAGTCCTCTCTTGCAAACGCAAGGTCTTCCGTACTCGCAAGCTTGCTGGTGTCTATTCCACTCTCAAGCGCAACAAAGGTAATGCCCTCATAATAGTACGAACTTCCCACCTGTAGTATCGCTTCTGGCGAAAGAAAATTGGAAAGATAACTGTCGTCCTCTGGCTTAGACTCTTGCCCTGTGGCAAAAACTACAAAATCAGGAAAAAGTGTGTCCTTGAAAATAACCACATCTCCAGGGTGAAGAATCAATTCACCTGATTCTATTTCTCTGATTAAGGCTTCACTCCCCTCGCATGGATGTACCTTGCTTTTACCACTTGCCAAATTGTAGGCATCATGCGCAAGAGTATCAAGCGCCGTGATTAGCTCTCTAATATCGCCATGCGCCGTGCTTGAGGTATTGTGTTTAACGAGGTTCATATTTATATTTTGCCTTATATCTGAATGTGCAGTGGTTGATATGTTGTGTGTGTTGACTCGATTTCTAATAGAGCTTCCAAGCTCTGTGTCCCTTTCTTGAAGGTCGCTTATCAGCTTTAACAGAAATGGATGCGCACCCTCAATTGCGTCATGAGCATTTATATCTAATGAAACACCGTTAATTATATTTGCAAGCACGGTGTTTATTTCTTCTATCAGCACGCCTATATACTTATAGAAAAACGCCTTTGTGTCCTGCGCCTTCATCCCCTTCTCTCCTGGTCGGTCTGGAAGAGTCTGCGCTGAATAAAGAAGAATTTTATTTTTTGATTCTTCTGTGATTTTAAATGTTTCCATTTTGTCCTCCTATCTTGAGTTTGTTGAATAAATAACGCTTAAGCTTTCAATGGAAAAATCCGCATCTTCAAGCGATAAAAGCTTGAGTCTGATAAATTGCACGTTTCTTTCGTGCACTCTTTTATCAAAGCTTCTTAAAAATGTACTGTCAAACGTGAAATTGTCAAAATCCAAGCTTGAAAAATCAAGGGCATCACTTACTTGTCCCATAAGCCTGTTTTTTCTCTCCGTCTCATAACCGACTTGTATTTTTCCTGCAGTTTTTGTTCCTAACACAAAGGCGATTTTATGTATTGTCTTTTTCTTCATGTCTGTTGCAAGGTTGAAAAGTGATGTGTGTATTTCACACTCTACAGCTCTTTTGTAAATTATAGTGACCTCTATATTGTCAAAGTCCATAAGACACACCTGCTCACCGAAATCATCAAGCAGAATAAAATCCCATAGCTCATTGGTTGTCTCTTCGTCCTTCAAAGGAGTAAAAAGCTCACCGTCGCAAAGCCCATAAATAGCTACACCATTGGAAACTTGAAGCTCATAATCATTTGGAGTATATGAAAAGCTGATGCTTCCTTCCTCAAGATTAAGCTCCTCTATAACTACATCGGCTGTTATTCTTTGCGCCTTTATATAAATTCTCACTGCTTGCCCTTCGCGCAAAATACCCTTCTGCAGTATGCTTAAAAACTCATCACCTTCAAATACAATTCGTGCCTTGTTCTCTGGCAGGTATTCAAATTTGCCACTTGATAAATACCTATAGGCTCCTTCTATTTTGATTCTGTCGCTCTCACATACACCAAGCTCCTCGTTAAAAACAAAGCTATTTCCGTCTGTCAGCACCTCGCTTGAGTTAAGCTTGTAATAGGTAACATCGCTATATCCCTCGTGCGTAGCCATTATTCTGCCATCCTCTCGGCCAAGCAGCATTTTACCCATATGGCTTGTAGCCACACGACAAGGACAACCTTCCCAGCGCCACCATTCGTATTCATAGCTAACATCCAAACGGTCACTTTCGTATGTTTTGTATCGCGCATCGGCAATATATGTATTTCCTTCAACAAACAAGTAATACCTACCCTCGTGCTCGATACTGATAGCGTTCCTTAGCTTATCTTGGCTAAAGGACAAAAGCTCCTTGTTTATATTGTCAGAACGCATATGGACACCACCTACAGAAGCGCCATACACACCCTTTTCGCTCAAGAACAAGGTGTCACCCTCTACACAAGCTGGTGAAAGTGAGGCAAGACAACCAATATCCGTATGCTTTGATACCAAAGACGGCACACACACTATTTTTTCACCGCTACTATCAACCGAAAAAGATACTATAGCACTTTCCTTTTGTGAGCAAATACTGAGAAAATCACCACCTGCAAAAAGCGCGCTCACATTTTCTACAGCCTTTATATAGTTGTTATCAGGAAAATACGAATATCCCTCCGTGGGACTTGAATAATAAACAACATCATCCTCTGTAGCAATTGCCAGCATCTTGTTGTATGTGTTTGCACTGCACTCGCAAATTGCCTTTATCTTCGGCTCCTCCTTTTTGGTGTAATACTCAACCGTAATATTGTCCTCACCTAAAACAGGAGAAGGCAAGGCTGGCGTAAATGTAACAACACCACGGCCGTCTCTGTTTTCTACTCTTGCAGAAACATATATTATCGCGTTAGTGTAAATTTCTTCAAAGTAATCGAGACTGAAAACCTCTCCGTGTTTTACG
>JAZNYH010000030.1:0-14381 GCA_045594305.1 Eubacteriales bacterium
TGCAAAGGATAAGCAAGTATCCGCTATTATTACCTTCAAGGGCTATTCAAGAGCGTTAAGCAATGCTTACCTTGGAATTGACGCAGGCTACAAGGTAGACAAGGATTTGCTTGCCCTCTACAACGAGGTAAATGCAACAGATGCAACCCTTTCACTCTTTATGATTAACTCAAAGTACGGAGAGGTAAACATCTCAAAGATATTTAAGGATGGCACACTCGAGCTTGAAACAAATGTAAAGGGAATTAATGTATCAATCAGCTCAACTAACTATACCGACATTAGCGTAAGCGTAAAAGGCTTTGACAACGCTAATGAAGAGGGTAGCTTCTACACACTCGCTCTTATCTCTGCAATCGCAGTAAAGACCGAGGCAGGAGTGCACTATGTTCAAGCAGGACTTAGAAACTCAACTAACACAACTATAACAGTTGATGGTGTTGACTTTAACATAGTTACTGCAAATAATGTCTATAACCCCACAGGAGCATAAAAGCAAAACAAAAGCACCGAGCAATCGGTGCTTTTTATACCTTTTTAAAGGCTTATTTTTTAAAATAAGAAATTGCAGCTCCAATAACAGTAGAGAATTGAGCGTTTTCGGGAATAATCATATTTACATCGAAAAAGCTGTTAAACATATCTACAACACCCTGTGCCTGTGACATTTGAGTAAGATTACCAGTAAGCACAATATCCTTAATTCCGTATTGGCGTGCAGCAAACACAGCCATCATGCCAACCGTCTCAAAGACCATGTTAACAAGACCGAGAGCAATATCATTCTTAGTTGCAATATCACTAACACGACCAAAGTTAGCAGCAGTAAGCTCACCACCAAGACCAAAGCTCTTTTTAGAAAGGTCACTTACCTTCAAATCAACCCGAGAAATATCACCCGTGCTTGCAATTTCATCAATATGAGCAATAGTATCAAGACCAAGTAGCTTCTTTGAAAGTCCCATAAGAGTACCACCGCCGACGCCAGTACCACCAAGGTAGTGAGGGGCAGTATTTTCAACTGAATGAACAAGAGCAGTACCTGTGCCCATACTAACGATAATAGCATCCTTGAAGCCGGAAAGATAAAGTCCGCCAAGACCTATTCCACGAAACTCTGGCACAACCTCACATTCAAGATTATATATAGGCTTTGTTATAAACGATGAGCCAACACCGGTTATCATAACCTTGTCAATATCAGAAAGCTCTAAATTGTTAGCCTCAGTAAACTTTCCAAACGCACCATAAACAGATGTTATAGGGTCGTGTGCAGTAACGCATATAGGAGCAATAAGCCTTTGCTTGTCGTCAAAGCCAACTATCTTAGTTGTGCTTCCACCAACATCAATTCCAATTACAATTCCCATAGAAATCTCCTTAAAAAGCATTTTTTACATTCTATCATAAATAGAGGAAAAAATCAATATTTAATAAAGAAAAAGCCACTTAGGGTGGCTTTTTCTAATTAATCAATAGCAATTTCGTGGCCAAGCTCTGCTGATTTGTAAAGAGCTTCAAGAATTTTAACCATATTAAGTCCCTGCTCAGGAGTAAAGTCAGGCTCGCATCTACCATTTATAACATCAATAAAGTGGCGAATATTAGCCTCGTGATGGTGCATATAGTCATTCAAGCAAGGAGTAACATTTACATTTGTACCATATTCTTCCTTGAAAATTTCAAATTTTCCATCAAGGCCAGATATTCTTGCACCTGCCTTTTCACCACGAAGCTCAACAAACATTTGGTCTCCGGCAATATTAGATGCCCAAGAGAACTCAATTTGTAGGCAAGCACCATTGTCAAAGCGGATAAAGCCCATAGCAAGGTCCTCAACATCCATCTTAGCGTGTGAGGTGTGAGCAAACTTTGAATATGTAGAGCCACTAACGGTAACAGGCTTAGCATTGCCCATAAGATACATAGAGAGGTCAATCAAGTGAACGCCAAGGTCAATAAGAGGTCCACCACCAGATTGCTCCTTATTAGTAAACCAACCACCCCAGCCAGGGATACCACGGCGTCTTATCCAACCACAGCGACCTGCGTAAATCTCACCCATTTCGCCGTTTTTGATAAATTCCTTCAAATACTTAGTAGCAGCACGATAGCGGTTGTTTCTTATAGCCATAAGAACCTTACCACTCGCCTCAGCCGCAGCCTTCATTTTTTCAGCCTCTGCAACATTTATAGCATCAGGCTTTTCAGTAAGAACATGAATACCTGCATTAAGGGCATAAACAGCCGCAGTAGAGTGAACATTGTTAGGAGTGCAGATATCAACGCAATCAAGCGTTTCCTTATCAATCATCTCCTTAAAGTCTGTGTAAAGAGTAGCACTTGGATATCTCCTTGCCATAGCATCAAGCTTATCTTGGCTAATATCACAAATAGCAACTATTTCGCACTCGTCAATTTTGTCATAAGCAGGCAAGTGTCCGTTTTGACACATTTTACCCGCACCAATAATACCAACTCTTATCATTATTTCTCAATTCTTGCAATCCAAGGGCAATCAAGCTGATCAAGTCTATAAACAGGCTTAGCCCATCTTACTGCATTAGTAATAATTTTTTGAATATTTTCATTGTAGAAGGTAGGGAAGGTCTCGTGACCTGGTTGGAGGTAGAATACCTTTCCGTTTTCTCTGTGCCAAATACAGCCAGAACGGAAAACCTCGCCGCCATTATACCAACCGATGAGAAGAAGCTTATCAGGGTCAGGAATACCAAATGGCTCGGAATATGTCTCCTCAGCCTCAAGCTCGAAGTATCTGCCTGAAATACCCTCCATAATTGGGTGATTGTGATCTACAATCCAAAGACGCTCCTTGTCATTGCTTTCTCTCCAACCGAGGTTACAGGTAGTACCCATAAGAAGCTTAAATGGCTTTGAGTGGTGAGCAGAGTGAAGGAAAATAATTCCCATTCCACGAAGCACCGCCTCTTTAACCTTTATAGCAATCTCATCAGGAACCTCTCCGTGTCTAACATGTCCCCACCAGAGCATAACATCTGTTTCTGCGAGAAGCTCATCAGTAATACCACAATTTTCGTCGTCAAGAGTAGCAGTCTTTACCTCTATATCCTCGTTCTTGCCAAGAAACTCAGCAATAGCGCTATGAATACCATTAGGATAAAGCTCCTTAACCTTTTCATCAACCTTTTCGTGATAGAATTCGTTCCAAACAACAACCTTAATCATAATAAAAGATACCTTTCTTAATTTTGTTTACCAATTGGAGTATATCATATAAATATGATAAATTCAAGAGATTGAGGGAAAAATATTGACTTTTTTGCAGATAAATGTTAGCATATATATAGAAACTCAAAGGGGAGATTAAATGGTAAATATAGGAAACGATTGGGATGAAATCCTAAAAGAGGAATTTCAAAGCGAGTATTACCTAAAAATAAGGCAAATACTTAAAAGCGAATATTTTTCTCGCACAGTATTTCCACCAATGCACGACATATTCAATGCCCTAAAATACACAGCCTACAAGGACACCAAGGTAGTTATTTTGGGACAAGATCCATATCACGAGCAGGGACAGGCGCACGGGCTTTCCTTTTCGGTAAAAAAGGGAATAAAAATCCCACCCTCACTTGTGAACATTTATAAGGAGCTAAGCACGGATATAGGAATGAAAATTCCAACACATGGTGAGCTTACCTCGTGGGCAAGGCAGGGAGTATTGCTTCTTAATGCAACCCTTACCGTGCGAGAGGGACAGGCGAATAGCCATAAGGATATTGGTTGGGCAATTTTTACTGATGAAATCATAAAAAGGCTTGCCAAATCAAACGAGCCAATTGTGTTCATTTTATGGGGAGCGAATGCTCGTAGCAAGAAAAAATACATAACTAAGCAAAATCACTTAATAATTGAGAGTGCACACCCGTCACCACTCTCTGCCTATAATGGCTTTTTCGGAAGTAAGCCCTTTTCAAGAGCGAATAGCTTTCTTGTGGCAAATGGAAAATCACCAATAAATTGGAATAGCGTAAACGAGGATAACTGATATGAAAGCATCAACAGAAATTTGGTCAAGTGCAAGTGTAGTAGGAGAGGAAAAGGCAATAGAGCTTATCGCTAAGGCAGGCTTTGACGCATGGGACCTTTCAATGTTCGATATGGCAAGAATAAATTGGGAAAGCCGTACTATAATAGACAACTCACATCCCTTAAACGGAAAGGATTATGTAGCCTTTGTAAAAAGACTTCGTAAAATAGGCGAGGACAACGGCATACATTGTAACCAATCCCACGCCCCATTCCCCTCACTCGTTAATGGAATGAAGGATTATATTAAAAGAGCGATTGAGTGTACTGCAATAGCAGGTGGTGAAATTTGTATAATTCACCCTGATAATAACCAAAGTGCAGAGCAAAACGCAGAATTTTATTTTGAGCTTTTGCCCCTTGCTAAGGAATATGGCGTAAAAATAGCAACTGAGAATATGTGGAACTGGGAAAGTGGAGCTAAAACAGCAAGCCCCGCAGCCTGCTCCCATCATGACGACTTTGTAAAGCATATAAAGGCAGTAAATGATCCGTTTTTTGTTGCTTGCCTCGATATAGGACACGCAGAGATGGCAGGACTTGATACAAGTGCAGAGAAGATGATATATGCACTTGGAGATAGCCTTCAAGCCCTACATATCCACGATAACGATAAGTTAGGCGATAGCCACCAAATCCCATTTTCAATGAGCATTGATTGGAATGTGGTAGCAAGGGCATTAAAGGGAGCTAATTATAAGGGCTACCTAACCTTGGAGGCAGATAGATATATCGGCTCAAAATCGCCAAAGAGCGAGGATGATGTCTTGGAGCTTTTGAAGGACCTTCACACAGCAGTAGCTCGCCTTGATGAAATGATTAAAAACGCATAAATAAAGAGTGGTTGCAGATTTGCAACCACTTTTTTGATTTTTCAAGAAGCGTTAGAATGTCACTTTTTTGCGACACTCGTTTGTTGACAGTAGTCTATATCAATGCTACAATAAAGACACAAAAGCACACTCAACCAAACGAAAGGTAGGAAAGAAAAATGAGCATTAAGGTACTTGAAAAGAGATATAGCAAATTAGTAATGAGGGCATTTAAAAAGAGATTGACCGAGCAGGAATATGAAAAGACAATGGATAAGCTAAGAGAAATCGAGCTTCAAATAATTAGAATAGGTCTAAATTAAGGAAAAGTGCCAAGAAAAAAGTAAAATCTTGGCACATTTTTTCTTGAATTGTCCTGCATTTAGGGGACAAAAACAACTTTTTTGAAAAATCGCAAAAAAATTTAAAATTCCTATTGACAAAGCAAATTCCTTGTGTTATTATAATAGGGCAAAAACAAATAATACATTTGCGAGTGTAGTTCAATGGTAGAATTCCAGCCTTCCAAGCTGGTCGCGTGGGTTCGATTCCCATCACTCGCTCCATTTTTTTGCAATGTACCCTTAGCTCAGCCGGATAGAGCAACTGCCTTCTAAGCAGTAGGTCGGGGGTTCGAATCCCTCAGGGTACGCCAGCCGTAAGGCATGGGGCTTCGCCCTTCGACGAAGCTATATGAACTCTCTTAAAAGAGAGCGATCTTTGGTGGATATAGCTCAGCTGGTTAGAGCGTCAGATTGTGGCTCTGAAGGCCGTGGGTTCGAATCTCATTATCCACCCCAAACGAAACGTAAACCGAACCTCGGTTTACGTTTTCTTTTTTTATTCATTGACATAAATATATGAGTGTGATATAATCAAATTATGAATTAGGGGAAGAAACCCATAACAAAAAACGAAGAATTCATAGAATGCAAATCAAGACAAGGGGGCGACACCCATAGAAAAAAACATTATTGTTGTTGACGAGCAAGGAAATGAATATGAGGCTACCTATTTAAAAAGGGCAAAAGGTCTTGTTAAAAATGGCAGGGCACGCTTCATAAATGAAAATACAATATGCCTTGCGTGTCCGCCAAAGGAATATTTGGAGGATAATAAAATGGAAAATAAATTAACCGAAAGAGAAATTTTTGAGCAAATAGTTGCATTGCAAAAGCAAATCACTGAAAATAGTGCTAATTCTTTACATAGATTAGGAGATGCAATAGATAGTGTATACTCTAGAGAGAGTGAAACCGGAAACGAGCAGGTTTCAGAGGTATGCAATGTTTTTTCTCAGCGAGAGCATAACTTGAAAATTATGCTTGAATTTTATATGAAAATGTATGAGGATGCTCGAATAACTGATGAGGAGAGAAAGGCTGATTTGATAAAGAATGCTTTTTCGGAAATTACTGCAAAAATTAAAAGCTCTGATTTGCCACCTGATAATAAATCTGCCGCACTTGGCGAGGTTACAGAGGCAATAAAAGAAATGCTCATGTATTTAATTGCAAAATAATTCAAAAAAGGGCGAGTGCTACGGCACTCGCTTTTTATTTGAGAAAGCTGATTGCTATCTCAATAGCCCAGCTTTGCATTTGAGGAAACATTTTGCCCCTTAACTGCTCATATTCAATCCACATAAATTCGTGGTCAGGCTCAATAGGCTCTTGAACCTTTTCTAAAAGCTCACCAAAATAATATGCTTGAATTGGGTGAAAATAACCTATATCTGGGTGCTTAGTATATGCTTCGGCAGAGCATACCATTTGCTTGATGTTTACTGTGTAGCCCGCTTCTTCAAGGCATTCTCGCCTAATGGCTTGCTCGTGATTCTCACCATCATTAATACCACCACCTAAGAGAAAAAATCCCTTTGGCGTTTTTACAACGCCTATTTTATTTCCATTTATCGGGATAATGTATGCACCCTCTCGGGTTTTATAGGCTACATTTTCCTTTACTCCAAAAATCTTATGCATTTTATCACCTGCCTAAGACTAATTATATCACAAATTTATCATTAAAGCAATAAGAAAAGGAGCTATCACAGGGATAGCTCCCTTTGGCATGTCACTTGACAACAACTGCATAAGAGCCCATATCGGCATACCCCTTCTCAAACGCACTCATTTCGAGTGTAAAGGTATTGCCAGCAGGGTTAGCAAGAGTTACAGTGCCATTTGTATAGTCGTAGCCGATAAGAACCATGCAAGCCATATTTGACTTTAAGTAAAGAGTTTTACCATCTACAACCCAAATGCGAGAAATCGAGGGGGTAGAGCCGAAATCATCGCATAGCCAAACAATAACAGGTGAGCCGAGAGATACCTGACGATATAGCTCGTTTGCAGTATATCCCGAAAAATCATAGGCAAAATGCTTTCCACCATTAGCATTAATAAATTTAGTGGCAGAATTTACAATAACAGGAGCAACACAGCCATAGGAATTATAGGTATCTCGTGGATTGCCCGCATTCGCCTTGTGAAAGTCCGTAAAGCCAACGGGTCCTTTATCAAGATATAGGTCACAAAGGTCGCAAGCGTTTACATTGTACTTTAAATATCTTAATACCATAGCAAGAGAGGTTATCTCATCACCACTTGGAAGGTCGGGATATTGTGAAATATGCTCAAAGTCTACAATTGAAGCATTTTTTGCTATATCGGTAGAACTTATTCGTACCCTTCCATTTGTTTCAAGCGAGCTTATGGAAACGCCACCCTCACCAACAAATTCGAGATTTATCCCACCCGAAAGGTCGATAGGCTGTCCATCAAGAAAATCAGCAAGCTCAACAGAGCTTGAGCATAGAAGCACGCTTGTCTCAGATGATTGATTAGCGGTAAAATCAGTTCTTACGCCACTTATCGTAAGATGCCCCGTGCATTGCTTGCCAATGCCATATGGCGAGTCAAGATATAGCTCTGCATTTATGTATAGCGAGCCCTCGTCCTTGTACTTAACGCCATTCCATTCAATCCTTAGCCTTGATGTGCAAAAATACTCGCCTATAATAGTGCCACTTTTTGAGATTTCAAGCGTCGGAGCACTATCAGTAGTAGAGGATACCTCTGAGCCTTGATTGGTGCTTGATTCTGCCTCGGGAGTAGTTTTGGCATTCACATAGAAAATCATAGCACAAACAATACAAGAAACAATTAGAATAACACAAGATAAATACTTTTTCATTTTAAATTCTTCCTTTTTCAAAATCTGCAAATATGCTAAGTATATTGTACTGCAAATTTTTTCCAATTCAACATAAATCGTTCGACAAATCCCAACACCAACCGACAATGCGACACCAATCTGCAAGGGGAAATGTCTAATAAAAATAGGAAATGTAAAATCGTGCGATTACTTGCTTTTTTCTTTATATTGTGATATACTAAAAAAAGATAGATTTAATGAAAATCGAGGTGCAAAAATGAGCGTAAAGGAAAGAATAAATCAGCTAAGAGCTCTTATAAAATACCATTCAAAAAGGTATTACGAGAGTGATGCTCCCGAAATATCGGATTTTGAATACGATAAGCTATTTGAGGAGCTTAAAACGCTTGAAGCAGAAAACCCCGAATATTTTGATCCCACAAGCCCAACACAAAGGGTTGGCGGAGCAGCTCTTGATAAATTTGAAAAGGTTAAGCACGAGGTAAGAATGGGTAGCCTTACCGATGTTTTCGATATTGACTCCCTTCGTGCCTTTATAAGAAGCGTAAAGAGCGAGGTTGGCGAGGATACTAAATTCACCGTCGAGCCAAAGATTGATGGTCTTAGCGTATCTCTTAAATACGAGGGTGGTATTCTTACAGTAGGTGCAACCCGAGGCGACGGAAATGTTGGTGAGGATGTAAGTGCAAACATAAAGACAATTCGCTCAATCCCCTTGGAGCTTACCGAACCCCTTGATATAACCGTAAGAGGAGAGGTATATATGCCTCGCAAATCCTTTGAACGCCTAAATAGAATAAAGGAAGAAAATGGAGAAACCCTTTGGGCGAATCCGAGAAACGCAGCCGCAGGCTCACTTCGTTGTCTTGACTCAAAGGAAACTGCAAAGCGTGGACTTGATATATTCGTATTTAACTATCAAGCAGGCTCACTTGGCGAGAGCGTAGAAACCCACGCACAAACCCTTGAAAAAATCGCATCACTCGGCTTTAAGACAGTTGCAACCCTTACAGTTAGTGCAAGCGAGGATGAGCTTGTAAACGCAGTTTTAAATCTTGGAAATAGCCGTCAAACGCTGTCATACGATATTGACGGAGCAGTAATAAAGGTTAACTCCCTTGAAAAGAGAAGGGAGCTCGGAGAGGGAACAAGCACTCCAAAATGGGCAGTAGCCTATAAATACCCACCCGAGCAAAAGAAAACAAAGCTCTTAGACATAGCAATTCAGGTCGGCAGAACAGGAGTTTTAACCCCTAATGCCGTATTAGAGCCTGTAAGGCTCGCAGGAACAACCGTTTCAAGAGCAACCCTTCATAACATTGATATAATCCGTGAAAAGGACATAAGAATAGGCGATACAGTAGTAGTTCAAAAGGCTGGCGACATTATTCCCGAGGTCGTTGAAAGCGTAAAGGCTGAAAGACCTGAAAATAGCGTGCCCTACGAAATGCCAAGCACCTGCCCCTCGTGTGGTGGAGAGCTTACCTACGATGATGTAAACGACTTTATTGATGATGGCGAGGATTTCACCCTCGGCGCACTTCGTTGCACAAACCCCTCGTGTCCTGCTCAGCTTGAAAGAAATATAGAGCATTTTGCATCCAAAAAGGCTATGAACATAGACGGACTTGGTGGCAAGGTGGTAAAGCTCCTTCTTGATAACGGACTAATCCACGACGCCTCTGATTTATACTACCTTAAAAAGGAAGATATTGAGGTTCTCGAAAGAATGGGCGAGAAGAGCGCAGAAAAGCTCGTTTCAGCAATCGAAGCATCAAAGAGTGCAGGACTTGCAAGAGTTCTTTTCGCACTTGGAATACGCCATGTTGGCGAGGTTGCCTCGTCAGCTCTCGCATCAAAATTCGGCTCAATAGACGCAATCTTTGACGCTACCGAGGAACAGCTTTGCGAGATAGAGGACTTTGGTCTTATAATGGCAAGGAGCGTTGTAGATTTCTTTAAAAAGGACTCAACCAAGTCGATAATTGATAGGCTTAAAGCCGTAGGCGTTGTCACCGAGGAGGCAATAGTAGAGAAAACAACCGAGCTTGAAGGACTAACCTTCGTTCTCACAGGCACTCTTGAAGGAATGACAAGAGATGAGGCAAGCGAGCTTATAAAGGCAAGAGGAGGCAAGGTGTCCTCATCTGTATCAAAAAAGACAGACTATGTCTTAGCAGGCGAGGAGGCAGGCTCCAAGCTTACCAAGGCACAAGCCCTTGGCGTAAAAATAATTGATAAAGACACATTCTTAAAAATGTGTGGTATTTGATATGTTTAAAATAAGCAAAGGCGCACAAAAGGCGATAAAAATGCTGTGCGATAACGGCTATGAGGCATATGCAGTAGGAGGAGCAATCCGAGATATGCTTATGCATAGCGAGGCTAACGATTTTGATGTCACAACCTCTGCAACTCCCGAGCAAATGCAAAAGGTGTTTGAGGGAGAAAGGCTCATCGAAACGGGCATAAAGCACGGCACACTCACCCTTGTTTGTGACAAGGAATGTGTTGAAATAACAACCTACCGTCTTGACGGAGAGTACGAGGATAATCGCCACCCCAAAAGCGTCAAATTTACAACATCATTAAGAGAGGATCTCTCTCGCAGGGACTTTACGATAAACGCCCTTGCATATAACCCAATTAGCGACACTCTTGTAGACCTTTTTGGTGGCAAAGAGGACATAAATGCTAATATTATAAGAGCCATTGGTGAGCCTAAGGCTCGCTTTACCGAGGACGCCCTTAGAATACTTAGAGCAATACGCTTTTCTTCAACCCTTGGCTTCAAAATCGAAGAGAAAACCAAAGAGGCAATGCTTGAATGTGCACACCTGCTATCAAACATCTCCAAGGAGAGAATAGCTATCGAGCTTAATAAGCTCCTTTGTGGAAAAAATGTAAGGAATGCACTTCTTGAAAACTATGAGGTGCTTAGCTTTATAATCCCAGAGCTTAAAAAAATGCACGGCTTTGACCAAAAAAATAGCTGGCATATTTACGATATTCTCACACATACTGCCGTGGTTGTGGAAAATGTTCCGCCCGTTACACACCTAAGATTGATCGCACTTTTGCACGATATAGGAAAGGTCAGCACCTTTACCGTCGATGAAAGAGGAATAGGTCATTTCTACGGACATAATGGCGTTAGTGCTGAGCGTGCAAGAGAGTTCTTTGAGGAGTATAAGTACGATACCTTTACAAGGGAGCGTGCCTGTAAGCTGATTTCTATACACGATACACACATAGAGGCAGATAGAGTGTATATAAAAAAGCGTCTTAATCGCTTAGGCAGAGAGGCATTTTTCGAGCTTCTTGCTCTGCAAAGAGCTGACAATCTCGCCCAAAACCCCGAAAGGGTAAATATGGCTCATTTCGATATTGTAAGGAAAATAGCAGATGAAATAATAGAGAGTGAATCCTGCTTTTCCTTAAAGGACCTTGCAATAAACGGAACTGACCTTATACAAAACGGCTTTAAGGCAGGAAAGGAAATAGGAGAAATTCTATCCTACCTTTTAAATGAGGTCATCGAGGAGCATATAGCAAACGAGGCTTCAATATTAATAAAAACAGCAAAGGAAAAATTTGGAGGATAAAATGCGTTACGAAATAGAAAAGTACAAGGATTATGAGCTTGCATCATTACCCAAGGATAGCATAAAGGAGCTTGAGGAGCTTTCCCGTGTTTGTGCAACCGAGGGAATAGTAATGCTTGAAAACAAAAGCGATACTCTCCCACTTAAAAAAGGCGATAAGGTGTCTGTTTTTGGCAGAATACAAAGAGAATATTATAAAAGTGGAACAGGCTCGGGTGGTCTTGTAAATGTAAAGTATGTAACGAACATTCTCGACTCGTTAAGAGAGTGCGACGGCATAGAGATAAACGAGGAGCTTGCTACCATATACGCAGATTGGATAAAGGAGCATCCATTTGATGCAGGAAAGGGCTGGGGACAAGAGCCTTGGTGCCAAGAGGAAATGGAAATTGACCTATCTGTGGTTGAAAAGGCAAGGGCATTTGGCGATAAAGCAATTATCGTAATTGGTAGAACCGCAGGCGAGGACAAGGATAACTCCGCCTCTGAGGGAAGCTATCTTCTCACTAAAAAGGAAGAGGAGCTTATCAAAAAGGTTAGCTCTGTGTTCGAAAAGACAATAGTTGTGCTCAATGTCGGTGCAATTATTGATATGAAATGGGTAAAGAAATATAACATCGCATCTGCGCTATATCTATGGCAGGGTGGAATGTGTGGTGGTCTTGCGTGTGCAGATGTTCTCACGGGCAAGGTAAACCCAAGCGGAAAGCTCGCTGACACTATTGCGTACGACATAAACGATTACCCCTCAACCGCTAACTTTGGCGACAAGGCAGGTAGCTACTATAATGAGGATATCTATGTTGGATATCGTTATTTTGAAACAATGGCAAGGGATAAGGTTCTTTATCCATTTGGCTACGGACTTTCATATACAACCTTCAAAACAACCACACAGGCTGAGGTAAATGGCGACAAAATTACCATTAAGGCAACTGTTGAAAACACAGGCAAGGCAAGTGGTAAGGAGGTAGTTCAGGTATATTTTAGTGCTCCATATGGAAAGCTTGGAAAGAGTGCAAGGGAGCTTATTGCCTACGAAAAGACAAAATTGCTCTCCCCAGGCGAGGCTCAAACACTTCTTATCGAATTTGAAATAGATAAAATGTGTGCCTACGATGATATCGGCGCAACAGGAAATAAATCCTGCTATGTGCTCGAGGCTGGCGATTATAATATTTATGTTGGCTCTTGCGTTCGCTGTGCAGAAAAGGCACTTACATACACACTTGATGAGCTTAAAATAGTTGAAAAATGCACCGAGGCGCTTTCACCTCTTCGCCAAATTGAAAGAATAAAGCCAACTCCCGAGGGTGCTTATGGTAGAGAAAGAATACCAACAAGATCCTACTCGGTAAGAGAAAGAATAAGCAAAAATCTTCCAAAGGAAATCCCATACACAGGTAACAAGGGCATAAAGCTTGACGATGTAAGAGAGGGCAAGGCATCAATGGACGACTTTGTGGCTCAACTAAGCGATGAGGAGCTTTGCTGTCTTGTTAGAGGCGAGGGAATGAATAGCCCTAAGGTAACCCCAGGCACAGGTAGCTGCTTTGCAGGCGTTACAGAGGAGCTCATTTCCTATGGTATTCCAATTGTATGTACAACTGATGGCCCTTCTGGAATAAGAATGGATAGTGGACTTTTGGCAACAAGCATGCCAAACGGAACCTGCCTTGCTTGCTCATTTAATAAGGAGCTTATAACAGACCTCTATGCTCTTGAGGGTGTAGAAATGACCGCCTACGAGATTGATGTAATACTCGGCCCTGGAATTAATATTCATAGAAGCCCACTTAACGGTAGAAACTTCGAGTATTTTTCAGAGGATCCATACCTTGCAGGAACAATGGCATCTGCAATATCAAAGGGACTTTCCAAGGCGGGAGTTTATTGTACAATAAAGCACTTTATGGCAAACAGTCAGGAGTGGTTTAGACATCATAACGACTCGATAATGTCAGAAAGAGCAATAAGAGAAATCTACGCTCGCCCCTTTGAAATCGCAGTTAAGGAGGGTGGCGTTAAGGCAATAATGACCGCATATAACTGCATAAACGGAACTCACGCAGCGTCCTGCTACGACCTTACAAAGACACTTCTTCGTGATGAATGGAAGTATGACGGCTTTGTAATGACCGACTGGTGGGCAAAGCTTACCGACCTTGACGGCAGAGAAAGCAACGACGACTTTGCGAGCATGGTAAAGGCAGTAAACGATGTTTATATGGTTATGCCTAATGCAAAGACAAACAAGGATAACCTTATGTCAAGCCTTGAAAGCGGATACCTCACAAGAGCAGAGCTTTTGGTATGTGCAAAAAATATTTGTAAATTCGCAATGAACACCCACGCATACGAGCGTTTCAAGGCAAACGGCTTTAAGTACGATATTACCGACCTTGATACCTCATCAATGAGCGTTTGCTGTGAAATTGAAGAAATTAAGCTTGGAGAGGGTGCTGAGCTTAAAATTGCAAAATCAGGAAAATACATTCTCGATATTGAATTTGAATCTCCACTACCCGAGCTTGCTCAAATCAGCATAGGCGTAAATGTTGATGGCTCAGACGCTTGCACAGCAGTAGCAAAGGGAACAAACGGCGAGAGAGGAAGCATCAAAACACCAATTTCAATGATGAATTGGAACAAAAAGATAACCTTTACCTCAAAGGCTGATGTAAAAATTCTCAAAGCAAGATTTTTAATCTAA
>JAZNYH010000031.1:0-7075 GCA_045594305.1 Eubacteriales bacterium
TTATCATCAGGCGAGATAACCTTGTATCTGTATCTTATGTTCTGCGAGGATAGAACCACCTACAAGTGCTACCCAAGCTATTCTACCATAGGCAAAGCGACAGGAATGAGCAACAATACTGTTCGCAAATATGTGGAAAGCCTGGAAAGGCGAGGTCTAATCTTCACCGAGCATACAACTGTCATAACTAAGGACGGCAGAGCTCATAACGGAAGCTTAAGATACACCATCAATCCGATACAGCCTATTGAGGAAATGTATTTTCAAAAGCAGCTAAGACAGGCAAATGCAAGAAAAAATCTAATTGAGTACGAAAGGAGAAAGCGAAATGAAAAAGTCAATGTATAAGAGCAAGGATGAGCTACCAATGTTCTTGTCAGTTATGGATTTAGCTGACCTACTCGGAATCTCACGAGCAAGCGCATACGAGCTTGTAAACGAGGAGGAATTTCCAAAGCTAAAAATCGTGCAAGGAAGAACTATCATACCAAGAGATAGACTCCTTGAATGGCTAGATGAAAAGACCAGATATGACAAGATTTGATATCTTGTTATTGGAGCAGGATAAAGCCGTGTCTTGACTCGGCATACCACATCGCACGGCAATGCCGAGCGTGTAAGGAGTTATGTGATATTTACGCTATGGAAAAATCGTGTCTTGTGGTAGCCGATTTCAAGAAAACAAGTCTAAAACAACAAAAAATCAAGGTGTTACAAGGACACTTCAATGTCTAACACCAGAAGGAGAAAAAATGAAAGACAATAACACACTTGAAGCACGAGGCGTCAGTCTTACTAAAAATCAATGGGAGCGATGCGAAAGATTGTCAAATGAAAATGGCTATCGTTCTCGAAATGCGTTCATTCGTGATGCAATAGATTTCTATTGCTCTTGGCTTGAAAAGGAGCAAAGCGAAAGGTTTTTAACACCGGCACTTGAATCGGTTATCGGTGCAAAAATCCGTGATAGTGAGAGCCGAATCAGTCGAAATCTTTTCAAAATAGCAGTCGACCTTTCTGTGCTTGGAAAGATAATTCTTGATGAAAACGGTGGTGGTTATGATGAAGATGTTCTTGAAAACTATCGACGTGAAAGCATACGCGAGGTGTCCGAAACTAATGGCACAATCAGTATGGAAGAGCGCTTTAAATAAGGAGAAAAAATGGCGAAATTAATTCTAAAAGCACCCTACTATAAGCCAAACCATAGAACAGATACAGGAGCAACAAGAGGTGGCTATGTCGAGTATATTGCCAAGCGTGAGAGCGTGGAAATTTTACGTGGTGGTATGGCTGAATATATAGGTCAAAGGCAAGGCTCTCACGGAATGTTTTCTGACGAGGGAGTGTGCATAAACCTATCTAAAATCAAGCAAGAAATTGATGAGCATACAGGAAATGTGTGGGGCATAATTATCTCATTAAAGCGAGAGGATGCAGAAAGACTTGGCTATAACACAGCCGAACAATGGATGAATCTTATTCGCTCTCGCAGAAACGATATTGCAAGTCAAATGCATATATCTCCATCCAATCTTCGTTGGTGTGCAGCCTACCATAACAAGGAGCTAAATCCTCATGCTCACATTATGGTTTGGTCAAAAAATCCAAACGAGCCATACCTAACACGCACAGGAATTCACAACCTAAAAGCGGTATTTGCTAGCGATATATTCCGTCAGGAGCTAACCTCTATTTACAAAAAGCAGACTAGTGCTCGTGACAGCATCAAGGAAAAATACAAGGCTAAAATTAGAAATTTAATCGAGGATATTCGAAATGGCAATCACGAAATATCCCCAGAGCTTGTTATAAAAATGCAGTTGCTTTCCGAAAAGATAGACAAGCACAAGGGCAAAAAGGTGTATGGATATCTTAACAAGGACACAAAAAATCTTGTAAATGAGATAGTAAAATTGCTTGGAAAAGATGAAAAGATACAGGAGCTATACGATAGCTGGTACGGATATAAATGCGAAACTGTTCGCACCTATACTGATACAATGCCAGAGAAAATTCCAATTGAGGAAAACGAGGAATTCAAATCTATTCGCAATAATGTTGTGCGTGTTGCAAGCGAGCTTGGGAAAATATCCGACCAACCTATACGAGAAATTGACTACGATTATTCTCAATATGAAAGCAAAAAAGATGACTTCGATTTTCTCTATCATAAGGCAATGATAGAGGACAATCCAATCCTTTATTATCGCCTTGGCAGATATTATCTTGAAAAAACAGACGATATGGAAAACGCAGAATATTGGCTACGATTGTCAGCCGATAACGGAAATTCCTTGTCTGCCTATCTTATATATAAAGCATATCGTGACCACAAATTTGATGATACACCAAGCGACAAAATGAAATATCTTCGCATGTCGGCAGACGCAGGCTTTGGCTATGCCGAATACGAGTATGCTAAATATCTTATGGATAAATCTCCAAGGGAAGCTATGGAATATCTTAAAAGAGCTTCAAATCATGGAAGCTTTCAAGCCGAATACACCTATGGAAAAATGCTATTTGAGCAAGGCAAAAAAGAAGAAGCAAGACAATATTTTGATAAGTGTGCAAGAGAGGATGCGTGGACGGAAGCAAGAGTAGGACTCCTATATTACTACGAATATCAGGACTACGAAATTGGAAAAGAGCTATTAAAGGATAGTGCCGAGCAAGGCTACACACCTGCCAAGGAAGCACTAAAAGCAATTGAGCAAAGCATCAATGCTCAAATTGTAATAGGCGTGTGCGACCTATTTTATTACGCAAGCAATATCATAGAGGAAAGGTGCGAGGATATGTATTCAAGGGAGCATCAAGTAAGCTATCACGGAATAGACAGAAAGCAACGCAAGGAAAATCAAGCAAAAAGGCATGGTATGTCATGGTAATTGATAACTCTTTGATAACTTTCTGTGTTCTCGCTGGATATATGCTCGAACATGTGGTATCTTGTGAGTACCAAAAAACGAAAGGAGAAAGAAATGTCAGCAAAAAGACGACCTCAAGGTGACGGAACAATACGCAAGCGAGTCGATGGCAGATGGGAAGGACGAATAATTATCGGTCATAAAAGCAACGGAATGCCCATATATAAATCGGTGTTTGGTAAAACCCAAAAAGCAACCCTTGCCGAGCTACACAAGCTAATCGACCAATACCAAGGTGTTGACCTAAGCGAGGAATGTAGAATGACTCTTGGCGAGTGGCTAGATAAATGGCTTGATGAGTATATGATTTTTACCATACGAGAAAATACCTTAGCTAGATATCGCAATATGGTTGACAACCAAGTCAAGCCGTATATAGGGAATAAAAGGCTAACCTCGCTAACAACAGTAGATATTCAAAAGCTTTATACCAAGCTGAAAAATGAAGGACGAATAAGAGAGCATCCCATATACGGTCGTAAGCTCTCTGATAGTATGGTAAGAGGTGTTCATATGATGCTACACCAAGCACTTGAAATGGCAGTAACCGAAAGACTAATCGTTAAAAATCCAACCAAGGGAACAACCATTCCAAAAAAGAACTATGCCGAAAAGCAGATTTTGTGCGACAGTCAGCTTGAAATATTCAAGGAAGCCATAAAGAAAGAGCCATATTGGAGCGACCTATTCTATGTAGAAATAATGACAGGACTACGCAAGGGAGAGCTGTGTGGACTTAAATGGAGCGATATAGATTTTATATTGGGCACAATGTGTATCAGGCGTTCAGTTTCAAAGGGCAAGGAAGGAATTGTTATAGGAGAAACAAAGACTGATGCAGGGGTAAGAAAAATAATTCTACCACCAAGCGTTATAGAGCTATTACAGAGGAAAAAGCAAGAAGCAACAAGCGAGTGGATTTTCCCACATTATGCAAATCCAAGTGAGCCTATGCATCCAGAGGTTGCCTACCGTAAACTAAAAACAATACTCAAAAATGCAGGCTTGCCACTAATAAGATTCCACGACCTTCGCCACACCTTTGCAACCCATGCACTGCAAGGTGGTGTCGATGCCAAAACATTATCGGGAATTTTAGGACACACAAACGCAAGCTTCACTCTTGACACCTACACCCATGTAACTAGTGATATGCAGAAAAACGCATCAGATATAGTAGGTAAAATGATGCAGAAATTTATAAGAAAGGACAACTAGTATGCCAAGACAAATGAGAAAGCAAGGCGAGGGAAGCCTGTTCCAACGCAAGGACGGAAGATGGGAAGGCAGAGTAATGATAGGCTATAACGAAAAGGGCAATCCAAAGACAAAAAGCGTCTTTGCCCATACCAAAGGCGAGTGCGAGGAAAAGCTTGAAAGATTAAAAGCCGAATGTGGTAGAAGAAACGACCGAATGAAACCGGATATGAAATTTGGCGATTGGATGGATTTGTGGTATCAATACTTTTGTAAGCCAAGGCTTCGCATAACAACACAAGCCTGCTATGAGGGAAGAATTTATACTCATATAATCCCCGAAATAGGTCATATACCACTAAATAAGCTAACGCAAAACGACCTTCAACAATTCTATGCAAGAATAAAGAGAACAGGCAGAAAAAAGGATGTAGAGAAAAAAGGCACAACCTTGTCCGATAGAAGTGTTCGTTCCTGTCATGCAGCCTGTCGTTCAGCACTTGAAAAGGCAGTAGAGGAAGGACTAATTCAAAGAAACCCGTCAATCGGCTGTAAGCTTCCACCAAAAAAGGGAGCAGAAATGAAAATATTAACCCAAGCAGAAATAACAAGATTGTTAATTCAAGCCGACTATGAGGGATATTATGAAATGTTTCTTCTGGAGCTAACAACAGGCATGCGCCGTGGAGAGCTGCTTGGACTTAAATGGCAGGATTTGAACACCGATACAGGGGAGATAAAAATAGTAAGACAGTTAACAACAAAAGGAATAAGCACACCAAAAACAAAAAGCTCCATAAGGAGCATATTCCTACCAAGAGATATGGTAGAGCTTCTTATAGAGTTAAAGAAAAATACAAAAAGCGAATGGATGTTCCCCTCGCCTGTAAAAAATGGCGAGCCAAGGCACCCATCATCAATAACAAAGAAATTTCGCATAATGCTAGAAAGAGCAAATTGTAAGCATGTCCGCTTTCACGACCTACGCCATACCTTCGCTACAATGGCACTTGAAAACGGAATAGATATAAAGACACTGTCAAGCATGATAGGACATGTGTCATCAGAAACCACACTCAATATTTATAGCCATGTAACCGATACAATGCGAGTGCAGGCATCAGTTAAAATAGATAGAGAAATCGGTGGCACAAACGCACAAATGCCCGAATTTGAGGAAAAAGAGCCAGAGGTAGAGAGCATACCCACAAACGAAAAATTCGAGCCGTCCAAGCCCAAGCACCGCAAGAACGGAACAGGCTGTATCACAATGATAAACGACCACCTCTATGAAGGCAGATACACACCCTGCCTAAACGGAAAACGAATCTCCAAAAATGTCTACGCAAAAACAAGAGAAGAGTGCGAGCAAAAGCTCGCCGAGCTAATCGTGCAAATGAAAGCAGAAATAGCCAAGCTGAAAAAGAAAAACGCATAAAGAAAAGGCGGTTTATGCCGCCTTTTCTTTTGCTATTATTGCTTTTAGTTAATCATCCCAATCGTCATCGTCGTAATAATTGTCGTCATCAGGAAGTTGATTGTAAATGTTATTTACCGCTTCCAAATAGATAGAGAAAGAATGCTTGTTCTCGTCACGATTGCTATTTTTTAATTTTAAGTATTCTTTCCTAATCGAATTCCAACCATCACTGTAGGTGAGAATAACATTGAGCTTGTCGTCAATGTTTGCGCTTAAAGTTCGCTCCTCAAACGAATAACGTCCTTGATTTTTCCAATTTCTAAGATAGTAGTATCCGTTGAAATTACTTTCATTATCATAATAAATAATTGCAAAATCACAGCTGTGAACTATTCTACTGTTTTTTTGATCTATTACTTTGATAGTGATAGCAGAGGTTGAATCTTTTGAATTTGAATATTTGGTGCCCTTTAATGCAAAGTTAATGGCTTCCATAAATTTGGATTTAATTACATCAGCATTCCATTTGTAGCCTGGTTCTGGGGCAGGAATGATAAAATTGTAATCAAAATCAAATCCTCCGTTGCCATTGACAATCCTCGTAATTAAATGACGATTACCACTTCCAATGAGCTTGTGTTGAAAAGAAATGTTGTGTTCTTTTCGCATGTAGTGATGAACCTTTTGAATGATTTTTTCGAGTTCTAACCTTACAGGCTGATATTCTCGTTTTGTTACATATTCAAACATATATGCCTCCTTTTCTTAGAATTCCCATGCCTTCCATTCAACGTTTATTGTCAAATCATTATATTATACACGATTTTATATACTTGTCAATAGTTTTTTAAAATTATTACGAAAAACTCAAAATTTGCGTCGGAAGTAAACAAAGAAAAGGAATTTTCAAAATGATTGAGAAAAAGCAATAAAAAACCTTTTAAAAACCAAAAAATAAGACAAGTCTGTGGTCAACTGAAAAAGCCAAATTTGTTAAAAATATATAGAAAAACAGCCAAAAACAAGTCAAAATAGCTTGTTTTCGGCTGCTTTTTTGGTCGAAGTGAGCCAACCCCAGTTGAACACCCTATGAAAAAGTGAGATAAACCCTTATGGTAAAAGGGAATTTGGGACTTTTTTGTGAGACAGGGCTTTAAAAAATATAAAAATATATTGTAAAAAGGCATCAAAAGCGGTGCGTTTTAAAAATTAGGATTGTTTTCACATATTGAAAAAATTGACTACATGTTATTATACCGAAAATTTGAAAATATCTTGTATAATTTAAGTAGGTATGATATAATTTTTTAATGTTAAGTATTGAATTTTGCATAAGGGGAAGAAATGAGCATTAAAACAAAAATTGCGATAGCAAAGCCCTTTGAGGGAAAACCACAAATAAACTTACCATCAATAATAGGTGCATCAAGTAAAAAGCCAATTTTAGTAAGAATTGCCACAATCGGACAAAGACCTATTGAATATGAAGCGATAGATTTACCTGATAGCATAAGCTTAAAGGATA
>JAZNYH010000032.1:0-22854 GCA_045594305.1 Eubacteriales bacterium
AGATTTAGTGACTCTCGAAAACTTGTTTTCGTTAGCGTCACATATACAAGGGAGCGTAGCGAGTCGTAACACGAGCGAGAGCGAAGTGCGATTGGTTAGTGGAAGCTATACATGGGAGCGTAGCGAGTCGGATGCTACTCGCAGATGACCTCGACTATCATAAGATAGCCATCGTCCCTCTGCTGTGGTACGCCTTGCTTTGGGGTTCCCCGAAAAATCCGTGGTTTTTTGGGGGTTCGCAGACCGACTTGCTTCTTTGAACTTAGAGCAGATTGCCTCTTTGAACTTAGAACAGGTTTAAGTGCGAAATACAAAATACGCATAAAAAAGCACCTCGGTTGAGGTGCTTTTGTTATTTTACTCTTACTGTGGTGGCGGGGAGGGCGACGCCGAGGGAGATTGCTTGATAGCCGTGACGGTCGAGGCAGGTACGGTGAGCGTCGAGGGCGATTTCGGGGGAGTTATTTTCCTTACTTAGGTGGGCAAGGACTATCCTTTGAGTGCCGTTTTTCGCAAGAAAGAGCGAAAGCTCGGTGCTATCATCGTTAGCAAGGTGACCTGTATCGGCAAGTATCCTTTGCTTCAAAAACTCGGGATAAGCACCCGCAACAAGCAGAAATTTATCGTGATTTGACTCGATTATAGCCGTTTTACAGCCACATAGTGCGTTCATTATTTCATCAGTCACATGCCCAATATCGGTAGCAATACCAAGCGTATCCCCGTCCTCGGAGCTTATTATATATCCAACATTTTGTATACTATCGTGAGGCACCTCAAAGGAGCGAATGGTGAGCGAGCCGACGCTTGCCTCATATCGTATCTCGTGAGAGCGTGCACATTGAGCCGTAAACGAGCCCTGATAAGCCACCCTTGGAAAGGACGGAGAGGTAATATGTACGGGAATGTGGTGCTTTTTCGATATTATTTCAAGACCGCCCGTGTGGTCACCATGCTCGTGCGTGAGAAAAATAGCGTCAATTTCCTTAAGCGACGCACCAAGAGCCACAAGAGCCCTATCGATAGCGGTTGCACTTTTGCCTGCGTCAATCAAAATTTGGTCGCTTCCGTTCTTAATATAGACACAGTTTCCACTCGAGCCCGAAAAGAGCGTATAAGCCTCAATCATTTTATCCCCTCCTTTATAGCGTTACCTGCTATATTCTATCATATCCCAACAAAAATAGCAAGGGCTTTTTATTTCTTGACATATTCTTTATAATATGATACAATAAAAATGTATTAATCAAGAAATTCTTGGAAGGAGAACATATGAAAAAGTTTATTGCAATTATCATAGCCTTTGTAATGCTTATAGGTGTGATATTTGTTCCGCAGGGCTCAGCGTCTGACATAAAGGCAGGCAAGGGCGACGGCGACAACAAAACAATAACCAAGTTCAGCAAGTTTATTGAGCTTTTGGAAAACACAGATGCACTACTCGACGGCGATGATGAGATTGACGGCGTAACCATAAACGCCAAGCTCGACAACATAAGAGACTACTCCTATTCAGAGGGAGCGACCTCTACTGCTGTTGACAATGTAGAAAGAGCCGAGGTAAACGCATACATTACCGAGGATGAAATCCTTTACGATATGAGCTGTATGTCATCATCCTACACCTTCTCCTCGCTAACCATAGAGGGCGAGCAGGTTGAGGTAACTGTATCAATGTATCTTGACTTTGATGTTCAGTATTACATAAACGAGGACAAGGACAGAGAGCTAATCAAATTTACACGCATTAACGCAAGCATGAATGGCGTAGCCCTCACCCCGAAGGAGGCATCTATCTTCCTTAACCAATGGATAGACTTAAAGGATTGCGAAGAGGAAGAGGACGAGGAGACTGTCATTATTGCTCAGCTTGGACTCTTCTCACTCCCCGTGCTCAACATCGTTACAGCTGTTGCAGGCGTAGTAGGAACTCTTGCTAATGTGGCAGAGACCGAAAAGGGCGATTATAGCTCCGACGGTGGCAAGTACACAATGAAGGAGGACGAGTACAAGGAATACTCCCTCAACTACATTCCAAGCACACCATTTTACGAGGACATCACCTGCGAGGGCGAGCTTGTTGTAGACCTCTCAAAGGAGGAAAAGCCAGCAATCAAGGGCGAATTTAACCTTGACCTTCCCGAAATCTTCGAGGGCAAGAGCCTAACAGGAGCAAAGAAGGAATACCCCGTAAAATCTGGCGTAAACAAGAGCACTCTTGAAATTACCTTCTCAAACATTGATAACACAGAAATTGATTACAACCTCTCAAAGAGCGATATAATTTCCGCCAAGGAATTAATAAACGCACTTAAAGACGCAGGCATAACCGCTGAGTACGAGGCTTCAATCGAAAGACAAGAGGAAAGAGATGAGGCAAACGGCGTAGGCGATGAGGACGGCGAAGAGGGCGACGGAGAGGAGGAAGAGGAATAATGGATAGAATAAAAGAGTTTTTCTCCACCTATAAAAAGCGTATTTGTGGCTACACAATGTCAATAAGTGCGATAATTTCCTTCCTTCTTTTGGTAGCGACCTACCTATTTGGCGTATTCAAGGCAAGTGACGGAAATGTTCACATAATTGATGTTTTGGTAAAGACCGTAGCAATCTTTCAGGGCTTTTCGATTTTGTCAATAGTTGACACATTATTTGGCTTAGCGCACATTATTGCAATAGCAGTTCTTGTAATAAGAGCAATTCCATTTGTTATAAGATGCATCTTGCTTGTAAGATCGCTTATAATCAAGGACGACGACAAGCTCGTTCGCAACTCTGAGGCACTCCGAGAGGGAACACTCTCCTTTGCGTTCTGCCTTTCTGTGCTCACAGTAGTCGGCTATATAGCAACAGGCTACGGGCTTAGCATATTGGCATTTATCACGCTTATCTTTATTGTAGTGTCCTTCTGCCTATCAACAATAGCTCTTATGTTTGCAGAGCACGAGGAGCTTCCGCTCACCTCATACCTCGTAGGACAAAGCATAAGATATGTGGTAGTTCCCACAATAACAGTATTCCTCTTTAAGCTCCTTGTACCTGCAAGAGCGCTTGTGAATATCTTTTATAGCGTATCCTCATATCTATCAGCACTGCCAACCTTCGAGGACGCACCCGAGATGATGCCAATTATTCAAGGTGGCTTTGTAGTATTTGGCGAGGCAATATTTACAATAGCCTTTGTAATATTCTTTGTAAGACTTTTCGGCTTGATAGTAGACAATATCTCCGAGGACTCAGCAACCTATGTTGAGGAAAAGCAGAAAATAAGAACAGTGTTCCTTATTCTCGCAATTCTCACCTTCTCACTTGCAGTTCTTAGATTTATTGTATACAACCTTCTTTACGAGGGTGGAGCGAGCGCAGATTTCGTTCAAATGCTCACAAGCTGGTTCAATATGACAAGAAATGACCTAATTCCGGCGTTTGTAATCTCCTTGGCAGGCTTCCTAATTCTTCTTACTACATTTAGAAAGAAGCCCGAGGTTAAGAAGGCTCCAATGCCTTGGCTCAACGGTGGAGATTCCTATGGCTCATCAGCCTTTGAAGGCTACGGCTCATATTCGGGAGCAACTCCTGCATTTGCAGAGCCTACCCCATCATTTGGTGAAATTGGCGACACAGCAGAGGACACCCCGACAGAGGACACCCCCGCTGACTAATATTTTAAGGAGAGAAAAATGACAATTCTAAAAAGAACACTAATTTTAATTATGTGCGTGATTTTGTCGCTTACAATGGCGTTTTTGCTCACCTCGTGCGAGGAAGAGGAAAGCCCGAGCGAGAGCCAACACGAGCATAGCTACAGCGAATTTGTGACAACCAAGGAGCCGACCTGTACCGAGAGTGGCGAAAAAATAAAAGCCTGCTCCTGTGGCGACAAGGTAATTGAAAAAATAGAGGCAAGGGGACACATAGAAGAGGCTATTGCAAGGGTAGAGCCAACCTGTTCCAAATCAGGACACACAGCGGGCAAAAAATGCTCCGTATGTGGCTGTGCCTTGGAATTTGTAGAGGTAATTTTGCCATTAGGTCACAAGCCTGCCAATGATAGCTACAACTGCACCGTGTGTAATGTCAAGGCGTACAACGAAAGCCAAGGGCTTGAATACACTCTAAGCGATGACGAGACATACTACATTGTTACAGGAATTGGAAATTGCACCGACATAAGGGTAGTTATTCCATACACCTATGAGGGCTTGCCCGTGAAGGAAATAGGAGGTAATCCGTTCTATGAGTGGCGCCACTCGCTTGAAGGTGTGATAATCCCAAATAGCGTAACCTCAATAGGAGATGGTGCGTTCTCTTCTTGCGAATCGCTTAAAAATGTGATAATTGGAAACGGCGTAACCACGATAGGATATGGTGCATTCTCTTATTGCACCTCGCTTAAAAGCGTGATAATTCCAAATAGCGTAACCTCGATAGGAGATGATGCGTTCGAGCGTTGCACCTCGCTTAAAAGCATAATAATCCCCGATAGCGTAACATCAATAGGAAGCTGGGCGTTCAATAATTGCACATCGCTTAGAAGCGTGATAATTGGAAATAGCGTAACCACGATAGAATATGGTGCGTTCTATTGGTGCACCTCGCTTGAAAGCATAATAATTCCCGATAGTGTAACATCGATAGGAGATAATGCGTTCTATCTGTGCGACTCGCTTGTCAGTGTGACAATTGGAAATGGCGTAACCACGATAGGAGAAAGTGCGTTCCGTAATTGTGAATCGCTTGAAAGCGTGATAATTCCCGATAGCGTAATAACGATAGAAGAGCGTGCGTTTGAGGAATGCGACTCGCTTGTCAGCGTGACAATTGGAAATGGTGTTGCTACAATAGTAGAGTGGGTGTTCTATAATTGCGACTTGCTTGAAAGCGTGACAATTGGAAATAGCGTAACATCGATAGGAGAAAGTGCGTTCAATAATTGCGACTCGCTTGTCAGCATAACAATTTCTAATAGCGTGGAATTGATAGGAGATAATGCGTTCTATGATTGCGACTCGCTTAAAAGCATAACAATTCCCAATAGCGTAACATCGATAGGAAGCTATGCGTTCTATTCGTGCAATTTGCTTGAAAGCGTGACAATTGGAAATAGCGTAACATTGATAGGAGCAAGGGCGTTCTCTTGGTGCCCCTCGCTTGAAAGCATAATAATTCCCGATAGTGCAACATCGATAGAATATTATGCGTTCTATAGTTGCGACTCGCTTACAATCTACTGCGAGGCGGAAAGCCAGCCAAGTGGTTGGAGTTCGAATTGGAACAGCTCGAATCTCCCTGTATATTGGTACAGCGAAAACGAGCCGAGCACAGACGGCAACTATTGGCACTATGGCACAAGTGGTGAAATAATCATTTGGGAATAATAAGAAGGGCTAAGCCCATATAACGACAAAAAAGAGAGCAAGAGTACAAGGAAAAAATCCTTATATTCTTGCTCTGTTTGTTTTTACGGATGGATTGATGCTAACGCATCATGAATTGGCTCCGCCATGATTTCTCGCTTCGCTCCATGAATTAAATTGCAACCAATGTGCCAATAGGCACAATTCATGCCGCAGGCAATTCACGAAAGCACGGCTTTCAATTCACGCAACCGTGAGGTTGCAATTCATTGTTTGCGTGCATCGCAGGCGTTATATTATATATTGACAAAAAAGTCGAAAGGTGTTAAAATTAAAATGTATAGGTCTATTTATAGCTAAATAGCGTTAGGAGAGAAAAATGGAAAAGACAAAAGATAGCGTAGCCAAGGCTACCATATTCGATAAAATCAAAGCGGGGATATCTAATACAATCCATTGGGCAATTGTTGCCTCACCTTGGATTGTGCTTGTCGCTATTTTACCCGTGTTTTTTGTCACGCACTATACAAGAGTGCATCAGGTGGCAATAACCGCATCATATGCTTGTACGGCAATTGCACTAATTGTATTCTTTGGAATGTATATAGAGGGAAATTCCTATAAAGCATTTTCGGGCAATAGAAAAAAGCCAAAAATGGCTCCCTTTAATATGCTTCTTATCCTTCTTAGCGTGGCAATGTTCTTTATGTTCATTCCCGTATACGATAGCTTAGAGGGTACAGATGGTGCAAGAACCTTCTTCCTTTCAATCCATAACACAATTAGACTTTATGTTGTCGATGCAGACTACGGCGTAATAAAGGACTACTTGGCGTTTGAGGAGTACACAATTCACGGCACATATGCAACCGTCTTTTCCGTATATGCTGTGATTATGTTTGTTGTCGCTCCCTTTATGACTGCTGGATTTGTTTTGTCATTTATAAAGGACGCTTGGGCTCAAATTCTCTATGTAGTAATCCCGGGCGGAGACAAAACCGTGTACTATATGTCCGAGCTTAATTCAAGGTCAATTGCTCTTGCAAGAGATATAAGAAGACAAGAGGCAGAAAAAAGGCTAAAAAGGTCTATAATTGTATTTTTCGATGTTTACCACGAGCAAAATGAGGAGCATCATGAGCTTATGACAAGGGCATCAAGCTATGGCGCAATTTGTTTTAGAAAGGATATTTCCGCAACAGGACTTGTTAGATGGAGAAAAAGCAGAAAATTCTTCTTTATCGGTGAAAACGAGGAGGAGAATGTAAAGCAGGCAATAACCCTTGTTGACCGTTGCAGAGAATCACTCAGCCCAAGATGTAACGCAGAGTTTTATGTATTCACAACAGCCTCAGATAGCGAACAGCTTATCGACGCTATTGATAGAGCAAGACCAAACGCTAAGCGTCCATCTCACCAAAAGGACTTTAAAATACGCAGGGTTGATGTTACAAGAAACCTCGCAATAAGCACCGTAGAGGAAAACTACAAAATATTCCCAAATAGCGAGGCAACCGAGGTAAAGCAGGTCGATATCGTTATTGTCGGCGTCGGCGATTTTGGTACAGAGCTATTAAAGGCATACTGCTGGGCATCTCAGCTCCCTAACTGCCAAGCTGTAATTCACATTTTGGATAAGGACGAGAGCTTTAAAAGCAGACTCGAATATCAAATGCCCGAGCTTATGTATTACAGTAATGATAAGAACAACAGAAAAGAGGACACAAACTACATAATCGATGCTCACGAAAAGGTAGATGTAACTCTCAAAGAGTTCGAGGACAAGATAAAAGATATAAATAGAAAAGCCAAGAACGGAATAGATATTGTATTTGTTGCACTTGGAAATGATGAGCTAAATGTAAAGGTTGCAAACGATATAAGAAGAGTTCTCGGCAGAGAGGAGCTTGAAATAGGAACGCCCGTTCCACCAATTCAAGCAGTTGTTTATAGTACAAGAAAATCATCTCTACTCAAAAACGAGAGTGGAATTGAATATATTGGTAGCATAATCAAGGTTTATTCCTATGATAATGTAGTAAACGAGGAAAACGAGCGTCAAGCTATGGTTTACCACGAGTATTGGGCAAAGAGCTCCTGCAAGGGCGCTTGGGATAAATTCGTTAGCGATAAAATTGCTGATATAGCGAAGATAAAGACTGACATAAAATCATTTGTTGACGCCACCGAGCCTATCAAGGAAATCAAGGATAAAATTATTGACAAATGTAATGCTTATGTTGATGAGCTTTCAAGCATAAACAAGAGCTCTATCGGTGACTTTAACATTAGAACCGAGAAAATGACCAAAAAGGAGCTTGAAATCCTCGAAAAATGCAACAAGGCAAGTATTTTTGAAAATCTTGCACAGCTTATCGATTCGAGCGAGCCTGTGGAGCAAAAGACAGCGAGCGAAGAGCCAAAGAGTGAAGAGCCAAAGAGTGAAGAGCCAAAGAGTGAAGAGCCAAAGAGTGAAGAGCCAAAGAGCGAAGAGCCAAAGAGTGAAGAGCCAAAGAGCGAAGAGGAAAAGAGAAAAGAGGAAAAGCAAAGGGAAGAGGCAAGGGCAAAAAAGAGAAAGGCACTTCTCGACATTGCAGAAAATCTCGCAAAGGAGCTTCGCAGGATTCCAATAGTTGACTTCGTTGTCAACAAAAACGGCATAGAGCCTTATAGAAGAGAATATGACAAGGTAGAATATGACCGAATTTCATCAAGGGCAAGGGCAGTTCATGTTGCTATTATGGAAAAGCTCGGCTATAAATTCTCTACAGATAATGTAGAGAGAAAGAGAATGTACGAGCATTCTCGTTGGAACGCATTTATGCGTGGCGAGGGCTATGTGTTTAGCGAGGTAAAAAGAGAAAAGCCCATAGACCTTAGAAAAACGCACTCAGACCTTGTTGTTTATAGCGAGCTTAATGAGGACTCAAAGGAAAAGGATAGCGTTTACGACTTTATGTCCGAGGCAGAGGAGCCAAGTAAAAGGCTTAAAAAGGAAAAGGCAGAGTAATAAAAAATGATAAAACTAATTACAATAAATATTGTAACGGCGATATGCTTAGCGCTCTTGATTGCAGAGATAGCGTTTGTAATCGTTAGTGCCGCACGCAAGGAAAGAGCAGAAAGAATACTCTTTTGGCGTGGCTTTAAAAAGGGCAAATGCGTAGTAATTTACATAACTGCAATTCCCCTATACTTTATTGGATATTTGTATTCGGGGCAAGGCATTTTCAAGGCATTTTTTAGCTCGGTAAACAGAATAATAAACCTTGTGGTTTTGAAGTATGATACCGATGCTATTGAGTCGTTAATGAATGATAATTTGTTCTATACGATAACAATTTACACATGCTTTGTATTGGTAGGTATAAACGCTTTGATATTTGTATTTTCGCTAACGGCTCAGCACATATGGGAAATGTGGCAGAGCCTAACGACAAGGTTTACAAGAAAGGATAGAGTTTTCGTATTTGGAAAAAACGAAAAGAGCCTCACCCTTTTTAGGTCTAACCAAGGAAAAAGAAATGTAACAATTGTCGATAAAATGAGCTTTGATGATAGTCTTAGCTTGTATTTCGAGAAAATCCCATATATAGCAACCCCGTATCCCGAAAAGACAATACAAAAAATTGTCAAGTACATAAAAAAGGACTCAGGTCGCTATAAAAAGGCGAGAAAAAAGCTTGAAATGAAATATCTTGCCGAGAGGGATGAGAAAAAGAGGAAAAAGCTCCTCTCACGCATACATCCAAGACAAACGGTTGTTATTCTAAACACCCGTGATGATGAAATGAATATGAAGCTTTGCCGTATGTTCAACGATGCTGTATTTGGCTCGGGCAAGGAGCAAATAGGAGTAGATCCATACGGACGCTTCAATCTATATGTTTATGGCGATCCAAGATACGAGGCAATTTACGATGATATTATCGGCAACTCGGACGGATGCTTCCACTACGAGAACGAGTATCAAAGCGTAGCGCTTGATTTTGTCGATCGCTTCCCACTTACTCGCTTTATGACCGAGGAGCAGATTGATTACAACACCTCACTTATAAAGCCCGAGGTTAAGCTCAATGTTATCCTTGTTGGCTTTGGAAAGGCAAATCAGCAAATCTTTTTGTCCTCGGAAGCTAACAATGTGTTGGCTACAAGCGATGAAAAGGGCGAAATTAGGATAAAGCCAGTTTACTACACCGTATTTGATAAGCAAAGCGACGCTAAGGATAACAAGAATCTCAACCACAGCTACTATCGCTTTGACCACGAGCTAAGAGATGAGATAGCGATTGAGCTTGCAAACAAGGAACTTGAAAAGCAGGCAGAGAATGAGAGTGATCCTAAAAAGAAGGAGCAAATTCTTTCTCAAATCAAGGCAACAGGCTACCTACCACTACCCGAAAAGAGTGCGGTTTTAGTTCCAAAGAGCGTCAATATAAATGACGGAGAATTTTACGATGAGATAAAGAGGCTTGTAACCGAAAAGGGAGCGTTTAGCTACATAGTTATAGCCTTCGGCTCAGACCTTGAAAATATAGATATGGCTCAAAAGCTTGTTGAAAAGCGTAACGAGTGGGAGAGCAAAAATCTTGTAATCTTTGTAAAGGCAAGAGGCTGGACAAAGGAGCAAAGCTTCCTTGAAGAAAACGGCTGTTATTTCATAGGAAGTGAAAAGCAAATCAGCTTTAATATGGAGAGCGTAATAAGCGACACATGGCTTGAGCTTTCTAAGCTTAGAAATGCACTCTATTATGTTGATAATCAAAGCGACGGCAGTACCCCTGTGACAAGATTTGACCTTGAAAGAGCCAAAAAGAGCGTCCAGGAAAAATGGTACGAGAAAAGACACGAGCACCTAAGAGCGTCAAACCAATTTGCGTGCCTTAACCTTCGTACAAAGCTTCACCTTATGGGGCTCGACTACTGCTTTGCAGATGAAACCGAGCTTGAACCAATAAGCGATGAGGAGTTTTTCAAGATATATGCCCCCGAGCTATGCGATAAGCTTGACACAACAGAGTCAGGCAGACCAATTATTGATAGAAGAACGCTCGAATTTCCTAACGGAAAAAGAGGAAATCTTGCTATTCAAGAGCACCTTCGTTGGAACGCCTTTATGATGATGAAGGGACTTATCCCATCAAGCATAGACCAAATTCTCAACGAAAAGGTCGATGGAAAAAATACAAACGGTAAAAGATACGAGCTTCGCCGTCACGGCAATATAACCACAATGCGTGGACTTGTCAAATATAGACAGCTCATAGCAGAGCGTGATGGTAAGAGCGAGCTTGACACCGATGTTATCAAGTACGACTACGAAATACTTGATGAGGCTCAATGGATGCTTGAGGGCTGTGGCTGTGTTATCGTGAAAAAGGACGCACTTGAAAAGGAAAGAGCAGAAAAATCTGCAAGGGCGCAAAACGAAGATAACGGCAAAAAGAAAAAAGCGAAAAAACAACAGAAATGAGAGGACACATAGCTTTGGAAAATAGTATTTTAGTAAACCAAATAATTAAAAACGCCACAGCTCGCAGAGACGAGATAGGCGTTATTGATGATATATTAGAGGACTTGTTTATGGTAGGAACGCTCGAGCTTCTATCCGATGAGTTCTTTGGTATGCTCACAAGCGAAATCTCTGGAAACGAGGACGCAATGGCTGAGTTCAGGGCTATAAAGGCTCTCCTCTCAAAGCACACAAGCTTCTGGGATATGGTGCTTTTCAACATCTTTACCGATGCGAAAAGCTCAGAATATCGCAGTGCTCTCCCCACTGAAAGGCTTAGCCTTAAAAGGATTCTTTCTTTGGCAGAGGCAGAGTGCAAGAGCCGTGGCAAGAGCAAGATAAGTGCCGATGTAATAATTGAGCTTATGCTCAAGGATCCAACAGATGCTATTAAAAAGCATATCCTAAACGAATCCCCACAAAGAAAGGCTCCGCCAAAGAAGGACTCATCAGAGATCGACCTTTCCGATTTCTTCTTTGGAGATGATGACGATGATACAAGCGACAGCTCTGCCGACGATACCCCTGTCGAGGTAAAGGCTCCCCTTTCCTCGCTTGTTGTTGAGGCAAAGCAAATAAAGGAAAAGCTCCTTGAGCATGTATTTGGACAGGACCACGCCGTAAACACCTTTGTTACAGGCTACTTCCACGCTCAGCTTGCTCACAAGATGAAAAAGGATCCAAACAAGCCAAAGGCTACCTTCCTCTTTGCAGGCCCTCCAGGCACAGGTAAAACCTTCCTTTCGGAAACGATTGCTCAAACACTCGGCTTGCCATTTAGAAGATTTGATATGAGTGAGTATTCCGAAAACGAGGCAAACCTTGAATTTTGTGGAAGCGATAAGGTTTACAAGGGCGGTAAGGAAGGAAATGTAACGGGCTTTGTAGCTAAACACCCAAGGTGTGTTGTTCTCTTTGATGAGATAGAAAAGGCACATATAAATGTAATCCACCTCTTCTTGCAGATGCTTGACGCAGGAAAGCTAAGAGATAACTACACCGATGAGGAGGTTTCCTTCTCCGAGGCAATTATAATCTGCACAACTAACGCAGGAAAGGGACTTTATAACGACCTTTCAATTTCAAATCTTTCAACCCTTCCAAGAAAGCAGGTGTTAAAGGCACTCGGCTCAGACAAGGGACCAGACGGAAATCCATTGTTCCCACCGCCAATTTGCTCACGCTTTGCATCGGGCAATATTGTAATGTTCAACCATCTTAGCGCAAGCTCACTTCTTTCAATTGCTAAAAATGAGCTTGAAAAGAACATTGAAAAGTTCGAAATAGCCTCTGAAAAGCCAATCGTAATCGATCCAAATGTATTTGCCGCAATTATGATGGCAGAGGGTGGAAATGCAGACGCTCGTACAATAAAGGGTAGAGCAAACAATTTCTTCCACGATGAGCTATATGAGCTATTTAGACTTGTTACCCCCGATATTGTTGACGGACTTGAAAGAATTTCAATAAAGGCATCGCTTGATGATGTTGATGAAAAGATTAGGTCAATGTTCATAAACAATAACGAGAGCGAGGTGCTTGTGTTTGCAGACGGCAAGCTCGCTGCCGATGTTCAAGACAGAGTAAAGGGAGTAAGACTATTCTTTGCAAGCTCGCTTGATGAGGCGAAGCAGGTGCTCTTTGAAAACAATATATCAATAGTTCTTTGTGACATAAACTGTAAGCCAAAGGGCATAAGAAGAAAGCTTCTTAACTCCGAGGATATCGAGTCTGAGGGACAAGAGTTCTTGGCGTATGTGCTTGAAAAGCACGCCCTACCTGTATACATAATTCAGGGCAAGGAAACCGACATCAGTCCCGAGGAGCTTTTCTCCTTTGCAAAGCTTGGTGTAAGAGATCTTTTGACTGTTCGCACAAAGAAAAAACAGGCGTTTGGTCAGCTTGTGCTCTCACTCTGTGAGGATGCATACAGACAAACAAATATGATAAAGCTTGCATCTGAAAACAAGCTTATGTCCTTTAAGACCTCACAAACCATCTCAAAGGATAAAAAGAAGGCAGAGATTTGCCTATTCAACTTTACCCTCGCACTTGCCCCCGACCACGATGATTCACAAAACATTATGGACGGTGGAATTAAGCCAAAGGTACGCTTTGCCGATGTAATTGGTGCAGAGGACGCAAAGGGCGAGCTCAAATACTTTGTTGAGTATTTGAAGGACCCTGTTAAGTTTATGAAGAAGGGCGTTCGTGCTCCAAGAGGAATTTTGCTCTATGGCCCTCCTGGCACAGGTAAAACACTTCTTGCCAAGGCTATGGCAGGCGAGAGCGATGTTACCTTTATGCCGGTTGATGGAAACTCATTCCTTAAAAAGTATGTTGGAGAGGGACCACAGTCCGTGCACGCACTCTTTAATGCTGCTCGTAAGTACGCTCCTGCAATCGTATTTATTGATGAGATAGACGCAATTGCAAAGGACAGAAACGCAGTAGAGGCAAACGGAGTTGCCGCAACCCTAACTGCATTCCTTACAGAAATGGACGGCTTTAATACCGACACATCAAGACCTGTGTTTGTCTTGGCAGCGACCAACTTCAATATAGATCCATCACTTGGACTAAGCCTTGATCCAGCACTCTTGCGTCGCTTTGATAGAAAGATTTGCGTAGACCTTCCTAACAAGGATGAAAGAGAGCGTTACCTCAAAATGAAGCTCGCTAAGTATCCAATAATGAAGATATCCCCCGAGGAGGTCGAGAATATCGCTACTCGCTCTAACGGAATGAGCCTTGCAGAGCTTGAAAATGTAATTGAGTTCGCACTAAGAAACGCAATCAAGACAGATGGCGAGATTGGTGATGCTGAATTTGAGGAGGCATTTGAAACAAGCAACGGTGGAGAGAAGAAGCTATGGAGCGAGCGTTCTCTTGAAAAGACAGCAAGACACGAGGCAGGACATACCCTTGTAAATTGGTTAAGTGGTCAAAGACCGTCATATGTAACAATTGTTGCAAGAGGTGACCACGGTGGCTATATGCAGTATAATAACGAGAACAAGGGCACATATACCAAAAATGAGCTTCTTGACCGTATAAGATGTGCACTTGGTGGTAGAGCTGCTGAAATCGTTTATTACGGACCAGAGGACGGAATTTCGACGGGTGCAAGTGGTGACCTTATATCAGCCACAAGAACTGCTCAGGCAATGATTTGTGACTATGGTATGGACTCTAAGATTGGTCTTTCTGCTATCAGCCTTAATAATGCAAGCGGAGAGTGCTCCGAGCTTGTAAGAAACAGAGTAAATGAAATCCTCAGCGAGCAGCTACAGCTTGCAATCGATGAGATTGAAAGAAATAGAACAGCAGTTGACGCTATGGTACAGGTGCTTCTCAAAAAGAGCTTTATGAAGGAAAACGAAATAACAGAGCTTTTTGAAAGATATTCGGTAAAATAATTAAAAGCGCCCGATGCTAAATCGGGCGTCTTTTGTCCTTAAAATTGTGACCGAGAGGGGCATAAGACCTACTATAATGTTGATAGCCAAAAGGAAAAGGAGGAATGAATTATGGCTTATGATCTTAAAATATTCACGGAAAATATCGAGCCGTCAGCTGTAAATCAGGTTTACACGCTACTTTCGCTCCCGCCCTTTGCTGACGCTAAGGTTAGGATAATGCCCGATGTCCATATGGGAACGGGCTGTGTAGTGGGCTTTACCGCAACGCTCGGGGATAAGGTTATTCCCAATGTAATAGGCGTTGATATAGGCTGTGGTATGCTGACAGTATGCCTCGGTAAAATCAACCCCAGCCTTGCAGAGCTTGATAGCTTTATAAGAGAAAATATCCCCTCGGGTGGTGCACTACGCCCGTCGTATTCAAGCGAGGAGATGGTATCTCAGCTTTACTGCTTCAAGGAGCTTTGCGACCTTGATAGAATTTATCGCTCGCTTGGAACGCTCGGTGGTGGAAACCACTTCATAGAGCTTGATAAAGATGATGAGGGCAATATATACCTAATAATTCACACAGGCTCACGCAATCTTGGACTTCAAGTAGCCAAAATATATCAAAAAAAGGCAATCGAGGCGTGCAAAAATAGTGCCGATAGCGAAAGGGCGAGGGTACACGATGAGCTGATGAGGCAGGGCAAGGTGGAGCTACTTCATAGCGAGATGGAGAAAATCACCAAAAGGTATTCGAGCCGAACAAAAACGCCAAGCGATTTTTGCTACTTCGAGGGCGATGAGTGCGAGGCGTATCTGCACGATATGAGGCTTTGTCAGGAGTTTGCAAGGAAAAATCGCAGAAAAATAGCAGATGATATTATGCGTCACCTTGGAGTGTTCAAGGCGGAGAGCTTCGAAACAATGCACAATTTCATTGATGAGAAGGGAATAGTTCGTAAGGGTGCGATTCCTGCACACAAGGGCGAGCGTGTGATAATCCCTATGAATATGCGTGACGGTTGCTTAATAGCGAAAGGACTTGGAAACGAGGACTGGAACGAGTCAGCTCCACACGGCGCTGGCAGACTTGTATCCCGAGGCGAGGCAAGAGAGCTTTTTACTGAGGATGAATACAAGGAGGCTATGCAGGGCATATACACATCAAGTGCAAATATGTCGACAATAGATGAATCCCCAATGGCATATAAGCCAATGCAGGAGATAATTGATCGAATTGGCGACACGGTAGAAATTGAAAAAATTATAAAGCCAATCTATAACTTTAAGGACAGCAAAAGAGGCTAATCGTGAATAAAAAGCAACAGCTCTGACATTTTGTCAGGGCTGTTTTCTTAATAAGATAAAGCCACTTGAATTTTCAGACGCTTTGTTATATACTAATAAAGGGGTGAGCAAATGAAGACGCTATATGTAAGCGACCTTGACGGAACGCTTTTAAGAAACGACAAAAGCGTATCAGCCTATACTGCAAGCACGATAAATGCTCTTATAGAGCGTGGCGTGCTCTTTACCTATGCAACCGCTCGCTCCTATCATACAGCAACAGAGGTGACAAGAGGGCTTTTCCCAAGAGTGCCACTGATTTTGTATAACGGAACCTTTGTAGTCACGCCTGAGGGTGAGGTGCTTTTGTCAAGCACGCTTGATAAGGAGCGTGCAAAAGAGCTACTTGACGAGCTGAAAATTAAGGAAATATCGCCACTTGTCTACGCCTTTATTGATGGCAAGGAGAAATTTTCATACTCTAAGAGTAACCTAACAAGGGGCATTAAGGCGTTTCTTGACGACCACCCAAGCGATCCAAGATGTAATCCTACAAGTGAGGGCGAGCTTTCACAAGGCGAGATTTTTCACATAACCTGTATTGATGAATACGACAAGCTCGAGCCTCTTTATAACGCCCTTGCGAGCGAGTATCAATGTGTGCTTTATAAGGATAGCTACACAAACGAATGGTGGCTTGAAATAATGCCGAGCGAGGCAACCAAGGCGAGAGCAGCCGAGTATGTGGCAGACCTTTTGGGGTGTGAAAAAATAGTCTTTTTTGGCGATGGTGTAAACGACCTTTCAATGAGAGGAGCTGCAAGCGAGCTTTATGCCACAGAAAACGCACACCCGAGCCTAAAAGAGATAGCAGACGGAATAGTAGCCTCGAACGAGGACGACGGAGTGGCAAAATGGCTTTTAGAAAGGATAAGCGATGAAAAACAGACAGCGCAGTAAACGAAAAATCATAATTTTAAGCACCCTGTGTGCGATTTTGCTTGCAATCGTAATATTTTGCGTGGTATATGTAAATGATTACTATCGTGCAAGCGAGACACTACTAAATATGTACGATACACCAAGCGTTACCGTGAGCGAGCTTGATGACGGAAGCGTGCTTGTTTCACCCGAAAGTCCAACGGCAGGACTTGTCTTTTATCCGGGTGGCAAGGTTGAGCATACTGCATACATACCACTTATGCGTCTTTGTGCGAGCAGGGGGATAGCTTGCGTTATCGTGAAAATGCCCTTTAACCTTGCCGTGCTTGATTACAAAAAAGCAGATGATATAATAGGCTCAATTGAGGGCGTTAGCAATTGGTACATAGCAGGACACTCTCTTGGTGGCTCTATGGCATCAAAATATGCCGAGGAAAACACAGATAAGGTAAAGGGAGTAATTCTTCTTGCATCGTATTCCACAAGTGATTTAAGCGACACAGGTCTTGATATTATATCAATATATGGCTCGTGCGATGGTGTTTTGAACACCGAAAAGTACGACCAAAGCAGGCAGAATCTGCCAAATGACTTTAAGGAGCATATAATAGACGGAGCAAACCACGCTCAATTTGGCGTCTATGGCAAGCAGGACGGCGACGGCGAGGCTCTTATCTCGTGTGACGCTCAGCATACCATCACAGCAGAGCTTATCTGCGACCACATAATTAAATAAAAAATGCCCGTTAAGACACACTTAACGGGACTTTTTTATCCAAGAGCGACATCGAGCGACATCATTATAGCAAACCCAAGGGTAAACATTATCGTTCCAAGGTCTGCCTTGTGGTCGCCATTTGTCATTTCGGGAATTAGCTCCTCTACAACCACAAATATCATAGCCCCCGCAGCAAGACTTAAAAGATACGGAAGCACGGGTAAAAGTAGCTCGGCTAAAAGCACGGTTATAATGGTCGCAATCGGCTCTACAATTCCCGATGCCACGCCATATAAAAACGCCTTGATCTTGCCGTTTTTCTCACACAGGGGCATAGATACAATAGCTCCCTCGGGAAAGTTTTGAATGGCAATACCGACGCTAAGGGCGAGAGCCTCAGCAAGGGTTATATCTGCACTTCCCGACACCAAAGAGGCGTAAACAACGCCAATAGCAATGCCCTCGGGCACATTGTGGAGCGTTATTGCAAAGAACATGAGTGCGTTTTTGCTAAGCCGAGAGCGAGGTCCCTCGCTTTGGTTGTTCTTGTGCGTGTGAGGTATGCACTTGTCGAGCATTAAGAGTAAAAGCACGCCAAGGAAAAGCCCACAAACGGCAGGCACAAACGAAAAAGCACCAAGTCCACTTGCACATTCGATAGACGGAATTAAAAGGCTCCAAACAGACGCCGCTACCATAACCCCACCTGCAAAGCCACTAAGCATACGGCATAGAGTGTCGCTAATTCCACGCCTCATAAATAGGACGCACGCACTACCGAGCGTCGTTCCAAAAAATGGTATCAAAATACCTCTAATTATCTCAAAGGTCAAAATCTCACCTCAAATAACGATATTAATATTATTATATTCAAAGGGCGAGGCTTTGACAATTTTGTAGAAGATGGTCGAAAAAATAAAGCGAGAGTCGACTGACTCTCGCTTCTTTTTATAAAAGCTCTTTTCTAAGCTCTGCACCACTCTTTGGTGAAAGGTATGCAGGGGCAATATCGAAAACTGTCTTACAGCCAACGCTACCCTCGGTGTAAAGTCTTGCAACGGCACGAGCATATGCAACTATAACAGATGCGGTAAACTCGGGATTTGAATCAAGCTTCAAGCTATACTCAATAATGTGTCTGTTGCCGTTACCGGTAACACCACTTCTTATAACAAAGCCACCGTGAGGAATACCCGAATGATTTTTGTCAAGCTCCTGCTTTGAGATGAAGTGAACGGTTGTGTCGTAATCTGCAAAGTAGTTTGGCATTGTCTTGATTTCGTTTTCTATTCTTTCGAGGTCAGCTCCGTCCCTTGCCACAACAAAGCACTCTCTTGTGTGCTTTTGACGGGTGGTAAGCTCGGGATTTGCACCTGAGCGAACTGCGTCAAGAGCCTCATCAACGGGAATGGTGTATTGCTTAGCGTCGAGCACGCCCTCAATTCGGCGAATAGCGTCGGAGTGACCCTGCGATACGCCCTTGCCCCAGAAGGTGTAGTCCTTGCCCTCGGGCAAAATAGCTCCTGCATACATTCTGTTAAGAGAGAACATACCGGGGTCCCAGCCTACTGAAATCATAGCAACCCTGCCACCCTTTTTTGCCTGAGCGTCTACATTTTCAAAATGCTCGGGAATTTTTGCGTGAGTGTCAAAGCTATCAATAATATTAAAATGCTCTGCAAGATAGGGAGATTGCTCAGGCAGGTCAGTTGCACTTCCACCGCAAATAATCATAACATCTATCTTGTCCTTCATATCAAGCACCCTGCTTGAATGAATAACCTCAGCACCCTTGGTGTTGATTTTTACGCTTGATGGCTCTCTGCGAGTAAAAACTGCCACAAGCTCCATATCCTTATTTTGTGCGATTGCACTCTCAATGCCACGACCAAGATTGCCGTAGCCATAAATACCAATTCTTATCATAATACTATCCTTAGAGTATAATTTTTAACATAAAATATTTTAACACACACTTTTTTTACATTCAATATTTTTTTGCAAAAAAATTATAAAGAGAGAGCTTTTTATGACAAAAGTCGCAAAAAACCGAGAAAATAGCCCTGAAAACGCACAAAATTGTATGTTATTATCTTATTATCATATGAACATATATTTTAAAAACACCCACAAGGAATAGAAAATCTTGACAAGCGCATATAATATATGCTATACTATTATAAATAATGCGTATGACACGCCATTAATTTATAAAAAGAGGTTTTTATGGATATTCAAGTAAGAAAGCTCCAAGAGGGCGATAATCTTTCTCAAGTATCAAGACTTATATACGAAACAGATAACTATATTTTCCCCTACTTCTTTGGTGAGAGTGCAACATCAGCAAAGGAAATTTTGCCTCACATGATTGAAAGGGATACAATTTACAACAAGGGCAACATTTATGTAGCCACCACAAGCGACCAAATTGTTGCAATCGCAGTTGTAGCGCCATCACCAATAAGCATTAATGTAAGTGCCTTTGTTGAGGCATTTGATGATGCGGGCGCAATGATTGACGACGCCTTCCAAAGCGTTATGAAGGAATATTTCCTTCCAATGGAAACTCATCCAAACGGATATTATATTGCTAACCTTTGTGTGGACGAGGCATATCGTGGCAAGGGCTTTGCAGGAGCGTTAATTGATTCTATCGTAGAGTTTGTAGGTAATGAGGGCGATATTTACCTTGATTGCTTGGCAGACAACAATATAGCACTTGCAGTTTATGTGGGACATGGCTTTGAAACGCTATTTAGCTTTGATGGCTTTACAGGTCTTAAATACTACAAGCTAATAAAGAGAGCTGTAAGGACGGAGCAGGAATAATTATGGAAAGAGAAAAATTAGGTAGCCGTTTAGGCTTTATACTTATAAGCGCAGGCTGTGCTATTGGAATAGGAAATGTTTGGCGCTTTCCAACCGTCGCAGCCCAAAACGGTGGCGGACTTTTTGTAATAATCTATCTTTTGTTCCTTGCGATAATGGGCGTGCCAATTATGACTATGGAGTTTTCACTCGGTCGTGCTTCACAGCAAAGCCCAGTAAAGCTTTACCAAAAGCTTGAAAAGCCAGGACACAAATGGCATATTCACGGATATTTTTCCCTTGCAGGAAATGTAATCCTTATGATGTTCTACACATCAGTTACAGGCTGGATGCTACAATATTTTATCTATATGCTCACAGGCAAATTCGACGGAATGGCCACGAGCCAAGAGGTGTCAGGCGTATATACAGGTATGCTTGAAAATCCGGGGATGCTCATTTTATTCCTCGCAATTGTAGTGGCTCTTGGATTCCTTGTTTGCTCATTCAATATGCAAAAGGGACTTGAAAAGGTTTCGAAAATAGTGATGCTTGCACTTCTTGGACTTATAGTTGTGCTCGTTATTAGAAGCTTTACGCTTGATGGAGCTAAGGAGGGACTTTCCTTCTACCTTGTTCCAAATCTTAAAGGAATGACCTTTGCAGGCTTTTTGAAGATAGTAGTAGCGGCGATGAACCAATCGTTCTTTACCCTTAGCCTTGGTATAGGCTCAATGGCGATATTTGGAAGCCTTATAAACAAGGATAGAGCACTTATGGGAGAGAGCGTTACAATATCAATTCTCGACACCCTTGTAGCAATATCCTCAGGACTTATAATTTTCCCTGCGTTCTTTACCTATATGGGCGGAGATGCAGGTCTTACAACCGAGCAAATTCTCGAAAAAACCGCAGGCCCGGGACTTATCTTCCAAACCCTTCCAAATGTATTTATTCATATGGGAGCAGGTAGATTTTGGGGAACTCTTTTCTTCCTCTTTATGTTCTTTGCGGCATTTTCAACAATACTTGCAGTATTCCAAAATATTCTCTCCTGCACACAGGAGCTATTTGGTTGGAGCAAGAAAAAGGCTTGCCTAATAGATGCGGTAGCAATATTCCTTTTGTCAATTCCTTGCGTGCTTGGCTTTAATGTATGGAGTGGCTTTGCTCCATTCGGCGAGGGCAGTGTGATTTTGGACCTTGAGGACTTTATAGTAAGTAACCTTCTATTGCCAGCAGGCTCGCTTGTATTTGTAATCTTCTGTACAAACAAGTTCGGCTGGGGCTTTGATAAGTTTATGGAGGAGGCAAATATCGGTAAGGGCATAAAGGTTCAAAAATGGATGAAGACCTATATGCGCTTTGTTCTTCCCGTAATAGTAGGAGTAATGCTTATCTACGGAATAGTAACCAAGTTTATACCATAATAAAGGAGCAAAAATGAAAAAGGCGTTAATAATACTTTTAGCATTTTTAATGCTAATGATGTCATCGTGTGAGCTTCTTGACCTTTTTGATAATGGCGATGCAGATGAGAGCACATCGAGTAGCACAATAGTTGACCAATCTCATAAGCACTCATTTACCTCTACACAAATTGCCCCAATATGCGACCAGCGAGGCTATACCCACAATGTATGTGCGTGTGGCTACGAATATATTGATAACTTTATAAACGAGCTTGGCACACACACCTTTGAAAGAGGTATTTGCACAGTGTGTGGCGAGGTTGATTATGCCGAAATTGTCAATATGATAAGCACTGAGGCGATAAAGGCAAATGTGTCAGTAAAAACCTTATATGTAAACAAGGGCTTTGGTTTTGAAACACAGGTTGGAGCATCTAACGGAAGTGGAGTTATAATCAACTACGCAAACGGAGAATACTATCTTCTTACAAACAATCATGTTGTATATAGCAAGGAGCTTTCCGAAAGGTCAACGGGCAAAAGATACTATGTAACCGACTATATGGGTAACGAGTATCAGGCAACCCTTATTGGGGGTAGTGCTCGTGCAGATTACGACCTTGCACTCTTGAAGTTCGAGAGTCAGGAAAAATATACCGTGCTTGACCTTGAAGAGGGAAATAGCCAAAGAGGAGATATGGTTGTATCACTCGGTCAGCCCGAGGGACAGCCTAACACTATAACCCTTGGCGAGGTAAAGAGCTATACAAGAGTTACAATTACCGACTCTGATGTAACCGAGTGTAATGTATCCTTCGAGGTTCTTCAACACGACGCATATATAAATAATGGTTCAAGTGGCGGAGCACTACTTGATAGCAAGCTTAATGTAATTGGAATAAACTACGCAGGCACAGAGAGCGAGGACGGAAAGAACACCTCATCCTATGCAATCCCCGTTGAAAAGGTTTACGAGTATTTTGGCGTGGTTGGCTACGATTACAAGCCCTTTAATCAAGCAGAGAAATAAGATAAAGAGACTGTCTTAATTGACGGTCTCTTTTTAAATCGCCCAAAGACGCATATGAGGATTGCAGAAATTAACAGCCCTTAATATTTTCATTATAAATTAAGAGGAAAAGAGTGATGGTATTCGATTGTGCTGAAAAAGGAATAAAAATGTAAATAAGATATTGATTTTAGGTGCTTGGGGTGTTAAAATGAAAATGACAAATAAATTTTTAGGAGAGATATTATGTCAAGCTACAAAACAAGAAAAACATTAGGAAATACTGAATGGTTCGAGCATGACCGCTTTGGTATGTTCATTCACTGGGGACTCTATGCAATGCCTGCTCGTAATGAGTGGATAAAGCATATTGAATGCATCACTGATGAAAAGTATGAT
>JAZNYH010000033.1:0-5510 GCA_045594305.1 Eubacteriales bacterium
TAATAAGGCAGGCGCATTTGGTACAATGATAAACCTTACCGATTACCCTCTTTTTAAGCCAGAAATTACAAGTGGAGTCCTAAAAGACGAATGCTCAAAAATTCTAAGCGACTTTTTTAAGAAAAAAAGATAAATAAAAAAGCACCGAAATCGGTGCTTTTTTTTATTTCTTTAATGTTTTTACAAATGCTTCAATTTTTTCAAGAGCAAGCTTTAGATGCTTCATTGAGTAAGCATAAGAAATTCTTGCATAGCCCTCGCCACACTCACCAAAGGCAGTGCCAGGAACAATTGCGCAGTTGTATTCATAGAGAAGTCTTTTTGCAAACTCTTCACTTGATAATCCAAACTTACCAATGTTAGGGTAAAGATAGAAAGCGCCCTCAGCCTCAAAGCATTCAATGCCGATTTTCTTAAAGCCCTCAAGCAAGAATACACGACGGCGATTATACTCAGCACGCATCATTTCAACATCCTCATCGCCATTACGAAGAGCCTCAACTGCTGCAAACTGTGAAACAGTAGGAGCACACATAATAGCGAATTGGTGTATTTTTAGCATTTGCTTTGCAAGAGTAGCAGGAGCACAAATATAGCCCATACGCCAGCCAGTCATAGCATAAGCCTTTGAAAAGCCACTTGCGATAATGGTTCTTTCGTACATTCCGTCAATTGATGCAATTGAGGTATGACGCTTGCCATATGTAAGCTCTGCGTAAATTTCATCTGACAAAACGGCAATATCCGTGCCTCTTAGCTCCTCGGCAATTCCTTCAAGGTCCTCCCTTGTGAGGATTGCTCCTGTTGGATTGTTTGGGAATGGCAGAATAAGAAGCTTTGTCTTATCGGTGATAGCTCCTCTTAGCTCCTCGGGGGTGAGCTTGAAGTTGTTTTCGAGCTTGGTGTCGATTGTTACAACCTTAGCGCCACACATTCTTGCAATTGGCTCATAGCAAACGAATGAGGGCATTGGTAAAATAACCTCATCACCTGGGTTGATAAGTGTACGAAGAGCTATATCAATTGCCTCGCTTCCACCAACTGTGACAATTATCTCGTCGGTGTGGTAGTCAAGCGAAAAGCGTCTTTTCATATATTTTGAAATTTCCTCTCTTAGCTCGGGCGTGCCTGAGTTAGAGGTGTAGTAGGTCTTTCCCTTTTCAAGGCTGTCAATTGCAGCCTCTCTTATGTGCCATGGCGTTACAAAATCGGGCTGACCTACCGTAAGAGCAACGACATCGCCCATATCTGCAAGCATATCGAAGAATTTTCTAATGCCTGAGGGCTTAATGTCCTGCACGGTTTGGGAAAGCATTTTTTCGTAATCTATCATAGGGGGAATGTACCTCTTTCGTCAATCTCGGGGATTTTGTAAACCACGCCCTTGTCCTTGTACTTTTTGAGCACAAAGTGGGTAGCAGTTGAGGTTACAAACTCAATAGGAGCGAGCTTTTGTGCTACAAAATAAGCCACTTCCTTCATTGTTTTGCCCTCTATAATAACGGTGAAGTCAAAGCCACCTGACATAAGATAGAGTGACTTTACCTCGGGGTGATTGTATATCTTCTCTGCAATCTTGTCAAAGCCTCTGTCACGCTGTGGCATAACCTTAACCTCGATAAGAGCTGATACGCTCTCTCTGTCGGTCTTATCCCAGTCAACGAGGGTGTGATAGCCGAGAATTACTCCGTCCCTTTCGTATTTTTCTATCATCTGCTTAATTTCACCGACCTCCTTGTCGAGCATGCGAGAAAGCTCCTCGGCGGTGAGTGTTGAATCGTTTTCAAGTAATGTTAAAAGCTTATCCATCTTTTTTCTCCTTAATAATCCTTATTTGCTTCAAGCTCATCAAGTAATGCCCAATAGGTGGCATCGCTTGGGAGCCTCATATCTGTTCTTGGTGATAACGCCACGCTTCCAACCTTAACTCCGTCGGGTGAGCAGGAGCGTTTAAATTGTTGTGTTATAAATCTCTTTATAAAGGTTACAAGCTCACGATATAGCTCCTCATCGCTCGCCTCGCCCTCGAAGGCTCTTTTTGCCATACGATAAATCTTAGAGGGAGCAAAGCCGTATCTTACATAGTAATAGAGGAAGAAATCGTGGTGCTCATATGGACCAAGGATTTGCTCGGTTTCCTGTGCACCCGGTAAAAGCTCGGGGGAAACGGGAGTATCCAAAATCGATTGAAGTATTTTGCCAACTGCTCCACCAAGCCTTTTTGCCTCGTAGGCAACAAGGGCTCGCACCAAGGTCTTTGGAATGTCACAGTTAGGATTATACATCGACATATGGTCTGCGTTATAGGTTGACCAGCCAAGGGCAATTTCACTAAGGTCGCCCGTGCCGACAACCAAGCCTCTTTGCTGATTTGAAATATCCATAAGAATTTGCGTACGCTCTCTCGCTTGTGCGTTTTCGTAGGTTACGCTATGGTCACTCTCATCGTGGCCAATATCCTTAAAGTGTGCTCGCACGGAGTCGCAAATGTCTATCTCTCGTGGCACAATTCCAAGCTCCTCGCAAAGCAGAATAGCGTTTGACTTTGTTCTGCTTGTCGTACCAAAGCACGGCATAGTCACGGCACAAATAGCATCCTTTGACATTCCAAGATGCTCTATGGCTCGCACAATTACGAGCAAGGCAAGGGTTGAATCAAGACCACCCGACACGCCAAATACTGCACTCTTAGAGCCTGTTACACCAAGCCTTCTTGCAAGGGCGTGAGCTTGCATTGTGAGTATCTGCTCGGCACGCCTTGACATCTCGCCCTCATTTTCTGCGACAAAGGGGAGCTTGTCGAGCCTTCTTGTGAGAGTTGTTTTTTCAACAGCGAGTGTAAAGGGGATTACCCTTGCATCTGTGTCGATTTTTACGCCCTCTCTTGTGCGAATAGCGTTTATTCTATCTATATCAATTTCGGTTGTGATTTCGCCATTTTTACTCTCAAATGGCTTAGCCTCTGCAAGAATATCGCCACATTCGCAAATAATATTATGAGATGCGTGGATTGTGTCGGTTGTGCTTTCATCCTCGCAGGCGTTTGCCATAAGATACGCACATACCTGCTCAGCCGAGCCTGCCTTGGCTATTATTCTCTTTCTTTCATCAGAGCCAACAAGTGCGTTATCTGCACTCGGGCATACAATTACGCACGCACCCTTACGCCATAGAGTGCTTTGAGTAAGACCTGTGCCAAGATAAATGCCTACCCTTAACTGTCCTGCCTCAAAAACAAGCTCGCTACCGAAGGGGTATTTCCCCTCGCCAATGGCAATTTGCTCTCTTGGTGTGTCGCTAAAATATCTTTTGTCAGCCTCGCTAAGGCTTGTCTTTGGAACTACTCCGAGAATTTTTCCGTTATTTATCGCTATTGCACAGCTATATAGCACGCTACCGTCTAAAATAGGTGCGCCTATTATTGCCAAAATATCCTTGCCCTCGGTGGCTTGGGCAATCTTTTCAACTGATGCTGAGCACGCACGAAGAAGAGCGCCCTGCCTTAGTAGGTCGCCACAAGTTGCACCACATACGCTAAGCTCAGGGAAAGCAACCACCTTAACACCCTCATCAGAGGCGTCCCAAATGGCTTGAATTAGCTTTGCAGTATTAAACGCCACATCTGCCACACGCAAATCGGGGGAGATGCATCTTACCTTTACAAATCCGTGCTTCATTTTTACTCCTTTATTACTCCAAAATCTTGACTTTTGGGCATTTTTGCTTTATTATGGTATTAAGACCATTATTCTCTTTTTGTGCGTCTTTTATATAATTATACACGCACAATACCTAAATTGCAAGTTATTTTTTAAATTGAGAGGTATTTTTAGTATGAACATTGGCGAGCGTGAGCTTACGCTACTTTGCGATTTTTACGAAATTACTATGGCAAGAGGCTACTTTCACTCCAAGATAAAGGACCAAATTGCCTACTTTGATGTATTTTTTAGGCGAGTGCCCGACGGTGGTGGCTATGCGGTTTTTGCAGGACTTGAACAAATAATTGAGTATATCAACTCAATCCGCTTCTCCACCGAGGATATTTCATATCTACGCTCAAAGGGCATCTTTGATGAGGAATTTCTCTCCTATCTTGAAGGGTTTAGATTTACGGGAGATATTTGGAGCGTTGAGGAAGGAACGGTAATCTTTCCAAACGAGCCAATTATGACTATTCGTGCCCCCGCTATTGAGGCTCAATTTATTGAAACCTTTATTCTTCTTACAATAAACCACCAATGCTTAATTGCCACTAAGGCGTCGAGGATTTCTCGTGCCGCTCAGGGCAGGGCTGTGTCCGAGTTTGGAGCAAGGCGTGCTCACGGTGCTGACGCATCTCTCTATGGCTCTCGTGCAGCGTATATCGGTGGCTGTTCATCAACCTCGTGTGCTCTTGCGGACAAGCTCTTTGGCGTTGTCGCAGGTGGAACCATGGCTCACTCGTGGATACAAATGTTCGACACAGAGTACGAGGCATTTGAGGCTTATTGCCGTCTTTACCCAACCTCTCCAACTCTGCTTGTTGACACCTACGATGTTTTGAAAAGTGGTATTCCAAATGCTATAAGGGCGTTTAAGGAATGTCTTAACGAGGAGCAAAGGAAGCATTGTGCAATCCGTATCGACTCGGGCGATATTACCTACCTTACAAAAAAGGTTAGAAAAATGCTCGATAACGCAGGGCTTACCGAATGTAAAATCATTATTTCCAACTCACTTGATGAGTATATAATCCGTGATATTCTCACACAGGGTGCGTGCGTTGACGCCTTTGGTGTTGGTGAGCGTCTTATCACCGCCAAGAGCGAGCCCGTGTTTGGTGGCGTTTACAAGCTATGTGCCGTTGAGCGTGACGGAAAAATCATCCCCAAGATAAAAATCAGCGAAAACCCCATCAAGATAACAAACCCCGATTTCAAGTCACTCTATCGCTTCTATTCCAAGGAAACGGGCAAGGCAGAGGCAGACCTTATCACAATCCACGATGAGGTAATCGACCAAGGCGAGCCATACGAGCTATTCGACCCTGCTCACATTTGGAAGCGTAAGATTATGACCGACTACATTTTAAAGGATTTAAGAGTCAAGGTGTTTGAGGGTGGAAGGTGTGTCTACACCTCGCCAAGTGTCGATAAAATCCGTGAGCGTTGCAAAAGCGAGCTTGCGTCAATGTGGGACGAGGTGCTTCGCTTTGAAAATCCTCACAACTACTATGTTGACCTCTCAAAGCGTCTTTGGGACGAAAAAAACACCCTTCTTTCAAAAAAAGGCAAGCTATAAAAAGTGCGTGTTATCCTTAACGGAGAACACGCAATGAATTGCAACCTCACGGTTGCGTGAATTGAAAGCTACGCTTTCATGAATTGCCTGCGGCATGAATTGTGCCTATCGGCACATTGGTTGCAATTCAATTCATGGAGGAGGCGGCACGCCGACGAGAAATCATGGCGAAGCCAATTCATGATGCGTCAGCATCAATTCATTTACAAAAACGAACGAGAGCAAGA
>JAZNYH010000034.1:0-64959 GCA_045594305.1 Eubacteriales bacterium
TTGGTGGTCAGCATTGCAAAGCGCTATGTTGGCCGCGGAATGTTCTTTTTGGATCTGTTCCAAGAGGGAAATCTGGGTCTTATGAAGGCGGCTGACAAGTTTGACTACACCAAGGGCTACAAATTCTCCACCTACGCAACCTGGTGGATCCGTCAGGCGATCACCCGTGCTATCGCAGACCAGGCAAGAACTATCCGTATCCCCGTTCATATGGTAGAAACGATCCACAAGGTTTCGCGCTATTCGCGCCAGATGCTGCAGGAGCTTGGCAGAGAGGCTACCGCGGAGGAGATTGGAGAAAAGATGGGCATGAGTGCTGAAAAGGTGCGCGAGATCATGAAGATCGCGCAGGATCCTGTCTCGCTCGAAACACCGATCGGTGAGGAGGAGGACAGCCACCTTGGTGACTTTATTCCCGATGACGACACGCCCTCTCCCGCAGAGGCAACCTCCACCAATATCTTGCGCGAGGAGCTGGAAAAGCAGTTGCACACCCTCACTCCCCGTGAGGAGCACGTGATCAAGCTTCGCTTCGGTCTTTACGATGGCAGAACGCGTACACTGGAGGAGGTTGGCAAGGAATTTGACATCACCCGTGAGCGTATTCGTCAGATCGAGGCAAAGGCTCTCCGAAAACTGCGCCACCCCAGCCGCGCAAGACATTTGAAGGGATTTATGGAATAAAAATTATTTGTTTCGAATGAACAAATAAGAGCTGTATAATCTGTGCAGAAAGCCTAAAAAAACGGCAAAACTACACAAAACCAAGCTTCAAAATTGTGCATTGCGACAGATGTTTGTGAACGCAAAATGACCAAAAAGAAAAAAAGCTTTTTTCGGTGCGTGAACGTCACAAAAAATTCACTTGACATATTTTTGAAAATGGTGTAAAATATATAGGTATAAATGTACCCATGCGCTCCGAGGCTGTTTTCGGGCGGATGTGAACGATTTTGGGAGGAAACAACATGAAGAAAAGATGGCTGTGCTTGTTTTTGTGCCTTGTCATGCTGCTTTCGGCGGTCTTGACGAGCTGCTCGAACAAGGAGGATGACGCAAAAGATGACATTTCGGAAGATGCTTCTGCCAGTGCAATGACGCTTTCGATGTGGATCGTTTCGGAGGAGGAGATCTCTACCGAGGCGGCAAACGCTGTGACGAAGGCACTCAACGAGATTACCGAATCCAAGTTTAAAACGCGTCTTGCGGTCCACTATCTGACCGAGGACGAATACCGCGCAAAGCTGGAGCAGGCAATCGTGGATTACGAGGCCGCAAAGAAGCAGGAGGCTGCTACCGAGACCGAGACCACGCTCCCCGAGGGTGAGTCGGCAAGCGAAACGGTGGTGACCGACGAGACCGAGACCAACGAGATCGGTATGACGGTGATCAAATATCCCGACGAGCTGAAGAATCAGGTGGATATCATCTACATCACCGGTGAGGATATGTATGTTGACTTCATCGAAAAGGGTTGGCTTGCGTCCTTGGACAGTGAGCTGGCAAACGCATCGCAGAAGATCAACGAGTACGTTTCGGCTACTCTGCTCAATTCCGCAAAGCACAACGGTGCGACCTACGCGATCCCCAACAACCACGCGATCGGTCAGTACACCTATATGCTGCTCAACAAGAACCTGATGTCGAAGTATTCTCAGCAGGGCTACATCAAGACCGGAAAGATCACCAGCTTCTACAGCGATCCGCTTCAGTCCTTCCTCAGTCTTGTAACCAAGCTTGAGAACTCCAACCAAGTGGTTGCAATCGATAATAAGGTTTACGACAGTGCAAACCCCGAAAACACGGCAACGGCTTACGACTACTGCCTCAATCTGCTGGCACACTACTGGTCGATCGATCCCGAGTCCTACGATATGCTGAAGGAATTCTCTGTTATCGGTCACCATTACACCGACGGCGAGGAGCTCTCGCGCGGCAGCACGATCCTGGGCTACGAGAGCCTGTTTGAGAACGTGGACTTTACCGCCGACTACCTCAAGCTGAATCAGTTCCGCTTCAACGGCTACTTTGGCGATGCCTCCGGTAAGACCGCGGCAATTCGGTTTATGACGGGCGACTACTCGGTGCAGACCAAGTTTGACGCCAACGGCGACTGCGTATACGTGCTGGACGGCGTAGAGTATTATCCTGTAGTTGTGGAATATCCTACCGCTACCGCCGATGATATTTATGGCGACATGTTCGGTGTCTATGCAAAAACGAAGAACGTTGGACGTTGCATGGAGATCGTGACCTACCTCAACACCAATGCGGATTTCCGCAACCTTCTCCAGTACGGTGTGCAAGGTGCGCACTATGAGCTTGTCAAGAACAACGACGGAACCACCTCCGTAAAGCGTCTTAACAATAGCTACATGATGGATATTTTTGCTACCGGTAACGTATTCATCGCACATCCCGAGCCCGAGATGTCGGCAAACGTTTGGGAGACGGGAAAAGCACAAAACCGTCATTCTTTGGTGGATCCGCTTTTGGGACTTGATTTCTCCGAGTATTCGGAAAGCACTGGCGCGGCAGCTGCTACCGAGACGCTTCCCAAGGAGGGGTACAACCTTTCCTTTACCACCGGTTACTCGACCGATGTGCTGAAGCAGGATGCAACCCTTGCAAAGTGGCTGGCAGACAGCGACACCGCAGGCAACGGCATCTATGTTTACGAGACATCTGTCACCGTGGGTCAGAACAAGACCTATCTCTACTACATCTATAAGAACGGCTTGACCAAGAACGTTGACTTCAACGTGACGGTTGACCGTGAGTTGAAGACCGAAGAGATCGACGGTGAGAAGATCACCACGCAGACAAGGCTTGACTTCATTTTGAATTACACCGACACCGAGAGTTCCTCCGGCACCGGATACGAGCTTTCTGTGATGCGTATCTATACCAGAAGAACTAATACCTTTAGAGTGCTTGCCACCGAAAACGAGGCTTCCGCAAATCTGAAGCTCACGCAGGAGTCCGAGCCTGACAAGGATGTAGATCAGTTCCTTAACTTTGATTTCTACAACACCGACGAGTATTCGATCGAGGTTTACAACACCTTGACCAAGGCAACGATGCGCAAGAACAAGCTCCTGACCTCTTGGTTTGCAAAATGTGATGCGGATATGAGTGAAGATCCCACCACTTATGTGCTTTCTTACGTGGATCCCGACACTAAGGTGACCACCTATGTGATCTACCGTACGGGATTGAAAGAAGTGACTACGCAGGTCGTGCAGGCAACCGGCGGCACGGGTGAATTGAATCTGAACCTGCTGTACACCTCCTCTGCCGACTATCCGTTGAACAGGGAAGAGATGAACTACCTTGTTTCCTACATTCGTGTAACCCCCGCAGATGGCGTGGAGCTGGATATTGATTACAACATCATCAGCAACGGTGAGAAGGAGAGCGTTCTCTCCTCCAACAAGATCGATGCTCCCTCCGATCCTGACTTTGAGATCGTTGGAAATCTTGACACCGAGCTTGTGAAGTACTTTGCATCGCTCAATGACCTGCTTGTTGAAAAGCTGAACGCTTGCGAGGATTACACTACCTTTGCAGAGGTAGTTGCCGAAATGACCCTGTATCTCTCTACCGATGAAAATGTAAAGGTTTCTGCCTCTTCCTTCAAGCATCTGGCCGACATTGTTGCACAGTATCCCGTGAATGAGCTGAAAGCAAATCTGAAGAGTGCAACCTCTTACGAGATCGAAAAGCTGATGATTCCCGATCCCGATGCCGAGGTGGAAGAGGATACCCCCGAGGAAGATATCCCGATGATCGAGGCTCCGTACAAGGATTCCAATGGAAGATCCGAGCCGTACGTATACTTTGATTCTCCTTACGGAATCTACTATTCGTGGATGAACCAGTACGGATATCTGCCCTCCACGAAAAAGTAAACAACAAATCAAAACCTACAGAGGCTGCCGCCGGCGTGAGCTTGCGGTAGCCTGTTTAATTTTCTCGGTACAAGATACAAAAATTTTCGCATAGCTCTTGCAAAGCGCGTAAGAATATGTTACAATAAGACAAATGTTTTTCCCAAAACCAGAAAGGACCCTGTGTACAGTTATGTTTGGTGAACAAAAAATTTCTTATTCCGGCGTTCAGCCTAGCGGAAATCTGACGATCGGAAACTATCTCGGTGCCATTCGCAATTTTGCCGAGTATTCGGAAAAATACAAGACCTTTTATTGCGTGGTGGATCAGCACGCAATTACGGTGCGCCAGGTTCCTGCAGAACTGCGTCGCCGTACCTACGAAACGCTGGCTTTGTATATGGCTTGCGGACTCGATCCCGAAAAAAATACCCTGTATGTGCAGTCGATGGTGCATGAGCACGCCGAGCTTGCATGGATCCTCAATTGCTTTACCATGTTTGGCGAGCTTTCACGCATGACGCAGTTCAAGGATAAAAGCGCACGTCACGCCGATAATATCAACGCGGGGCTTTTCACCTATCCTGTTTTGATGGCGGCGGATATTCTGCTATACCAAACCGACGTGGTGCCAGTTGGAATCGATCAGAAGCAGCATGTGGAGCTTTGCCGCGACATTGCTGAGCGCTTCAATCAGCTCTATCCCGGAACCTTTACCGTGCCTGAGCCCATCGTCTCCAAGAGTGGTATGAAGATCATGTCGCTTGCCGAGCCCACCAAAAAAATGAGCAAATCCGACGAAAACACCAATGCGGTGGTATATATTCTCGACGATCGGGACACAATTATCAGGAAGTTTAAGCGCGCGGTGACCGATTCGGGCGCGGAAGTGCGCTTTGATCCCGCCGAAAAGCCGGGCGTGAGCAACCTGATGAGCATTTACTCCTGTTTCAGCGGCAAGAGTTTTGAGGAGATCGAGCGTGAGTTTGCTGGGAAGGGCTACGGCGACTTCAAGCTGGCGGTTGGTGAGATCACGGCGGATGCGCTGGCACCCGTGCAGAAGAAGTTTTACGAGCTGCTCTCCGACAAGGCTTCCTTGGAAGCGCAGATGAAAAAGGGGGCAGAGGAAGCCTCGTGGTATGCGCGCCGCACGCTTTCCAGGGTGCAAAAAAAGCTTGGATTTTTGCAGATCAAGTAATAAAGTACAGATTGATATCAACACCTCTCTACATATCTTCCGTGGGGGAGGTCGGTCAAAGGACGGTTGCATCCCGCGATGGATGCAGCCGTTTTTTATTTTTTGTTTGGGTTTTCGGAAAGGAATTGGAAGCCATGATTGTTTGGATTTGCTTGTTGGTGTTTGCTTTTTGTTTTGTATCGGTTCCGCCAGTGATTGCGCTTGCGTGGCGGGTTGGAGCGGTGGACGTGCCGATGGATTGGCGGCGCATGCATCCCGAAAGCATTGCGCGTGCGGGGGGGATCAGTATTTACGCCTCGTTTTTAATTGGATGTATGCTACTGGGACGTCCGTCGCTGTTTTTGGCAAGTGCATTGGCAGGCGGCGCACTTTTGTTGGCGGTGGGGCTTGCCGACGACATTTTTTGCCTTGGGGCGTGGACAAAGCTCTTTTTTCAGATTGCCGCGGCGACCGCAACCGTGCTGGGAAGCAGCGCGGTGCGCGGATGGAGCGCGTTTGCGGCGGTTTTGTGGGTGGTAACGCTTACCAATGCCCACAATTTTATCGATGGCTTGGACGGGCTTTTTGCAGGGTGTGCGGCGATCGAGAGTGCGCTTCTCGGCATTGCGTTTTTGTTTGGCGGCAGAACTTCAAATGCTTATCCAGTCTTTCTTCTCGCCGCCGCCTGTCTGGCGTTTCGCTATTACAACCGTTTTCCCGCACAGATTTTTGCGGGGGATTGCGGCTCGGGGACGGTCGGCTTTTTGTTGGGAGTGCTGTCGCTCCCATTGTTTCAAGACCACGGATTGCAATTTTCGGCACTTGCGCCCTTCTTCTTATTCGCCTATCCGCTCACCGATCTTATAACCGCTGTGGTACGACGCCTTATGCGCGGGAAAAGTCCGTTTGCCGCCGACCGTGCGCATTTGCATCACCGCATCACAGCGGTGGGGCTTTTGCCGCCGCAATGTGACGGGGTACTGCTGTCTGTCACGGCGGCATTGGGGGGCATCGGCGTGTTGCTCAGCACCGAACGCTACCTGGCTCTTGCGGCTCTGTCTTGCTTGGGAGCGGCACTTTTGATGATGCGGATTCGACACTATATTTTAAACTTTGCGTGAAGATGCTTGATTTTTTCCTCATGCCGTGCTATAATAAAACCAAAAAAACGCTTGTGTTTTTATCCATGGCACTTACGAAGGAGGTATTCTATGAAACACCGCATCCGTACGCTATCGCTATTTTTGGTTCTTTGCTTGCTTGTCGGTACGCTCTCGTCATGCTTTACCGTTTCGGATTGGATCGAGCCCCTGCCCGAGACCGAAAGCGGCTCCTCCATGGAAAGCACCACCGAGAAGGATTCAAGCAATGGTTCCGGACTTCCATCCGTGCTTGAATACACCCTGACACGCGGGTACGTGGTGGATTTTATCGATCTTTTGGAGAGCTGCGAGGAGCTGACGCTTGTCGGTACCGATGTTGAGGCGATTGAGGCGGCTTGGCAAGAGGTGGAAGAACAGTATTATCACATTGGCACGCAGCTGCAGATCGCCTACGTGCTGCTTTGCATTGACGAGACGAATGAGGAGTATTCGGATGCCTATTTGAAGGCTTCTGAACTGCAGGGAAAGGCTTATCACGCATACATGGAGGTTTGCCGTGCGATCGACAAGTCCGAGTCTCCGTATCGCGACGATTTTTTTTCGGATTGGACCGAGAGCGATTTGGAGAATATGCGCGGGTATTCCGAAAGTGCCGCAGAGCTGGATTTGCGCAACGATGAGATCCTTGTAGAATACCGCGCGCTTGATCTGAATACGCAGGAAGAGAAGATGCTGCAGCTTTACTGCGAGTATGTACAAAATCTCAACGGTATTGCTGCAGAACAGGGATACGGCAACTATTACGACTACGCCACCGACGAGGTGTATGATCGCGGATACGGAGAGGCAGAGCGCACTCGGTTCCGTACGTACGTCAGGGAAGTGGTACCGTCCTTGCTTTTTGAGGCGTACCAGCAGGTGTCTCTGCGCATCAATTCGCTCAATTACTTCCAATACAGCGTGGTGTTGGATTTTATCCAGGAATCCTACGACGAAATGGGTAAGGATTATGTAGCCCTGTATCTCGATTCATTTGATGGCGACACACGTGCCGTAATGCAATCGATGTTTGAGGAGAAGCACTCGTTTTTCACTGATTCGGATACCGCGCGCGCGGGCGCGTTTACCACCGAGTTGTACGAATACGACTCCGCCTTTTGCTATTTTGGCCCCGGGTATCAGTCAATCTGGACCGTGGTGCACGAGATGGGGCACTTTTATGCAGCCGAGAGCCATGGCGACTCGATGGACCGCTTGGATCTTGCCGAAACGCATTCCCAAGGCAACGAGTGGTTGCTGATGGCGTTTTTGGAGCAAGAGGTGAGTGAGGCGGTGTATGAGACGATTTTGTATTACCAGCTCTACGAGTCCCTTTGTACGATCCTGGTCAGCACGATCGTGGACGAGTTTGAGGAAAAGGTCTACGAGAGGAATGCGGATATGGCTTTGACCGACTTTGATGCCATCATGGCATCGGTTTGCAAATCGTACGGCGGAATGGAGTTTTTGGAGACCTACGTGGTGGGAGATATTCAGGCATATTGGAAATACGTGGTGATCGAAAGCCCTGTATATTATCTCAGCTATGCGGTCTCGGGGGTGGCGGCTTTGTCACTCTATACAGCTGCCGAAGCCGATTATGACGAAGGACAAGAGATCTATTGCCGTTTGGTAGAGGATGCCGAGCTTTCCCATTCTTATCCCGAAATTCTGACCGAAGCCGGTCTTGCCTCGCCGTTTGAAGCCGAGGTGTATGAGTCTTTATGGAACATTTTTGTCGATTGATCGGCATAATTTATATGGAGGGATTTTGTTATGAACACTGTAAAAATTGAAAACAACGGCACGAAAATGGTAGCTCACCGCGGTGTGAGCGGACTCGAGCGCGAGAACACCAACCTTGCTTTTGTAGCGGCGGGGAACCGCTCCTACTTTGGAATCGAGACCGACATTCACTGCACGTCCGACGGAAACTTTGTGTTGCATCACGACGATACCACCACACGGTTGACGGGGATCGAGCGCGTGATCGAGGAGACCGATTTTGCCACTCTGCGAGCCATGCGCCTTTCGGACGTGGACGGCAGCTACGGGCGCGAGGATTTGGTCATGCCCACGCTGGAGGAGTACATCGGCATTTGCAAAAAATACGAAAAGGTTGCCGTGCTGGAGCTGAAGCGGCACATGGAAGAGGATCGGGTGCGCGCCATCATCGACCGCATCGAAGCGATGGACTATCTCGGTGGGGTGATTTTTATATCCTTCGATTTTGAAAACCTTGTGTACGTACGCAATTACCGCCCCGAGCAGCCCGTACAGTTTTTGTTCTCCAAGCTCTCCGACGAGACTGTGGAAAAGATGATCGCGCATCGCTTTGATGCCGACGTGTATTTTAAAAGCGTTACACCGGAGTTTGTGCACATCATGCACGAAGCGGGACTTCTCGTCAACTGCTGGACGGTCGATACGCCCAAGGCTGCCGCCAACTTGATCGCCATGGGCGTGGACTTTATTACCTCAAATATTTTGGAGTGATGGAGTTTTTCCCTCGCCTCTTTCAAAACCGGAAAGAAAAAGGCGTTGCAATGCAACGCTTCTCATAAAGTTTTTTATTACACGGTAGGGGCGAGATGTGTTCGCCCATACGAAAAATCGGCAGAGACCTTGTTTTCTCTGCCGATTTGTGTTATAATGGAGTTAACGAAAAGCCTCTCCCTTTGGGAGAGGTGGCGGCGTAGCCGACGGAGAGGGCAAATTGTTGCAACGACTACCCTCTCACCCGCTACCGCGGGAGCTCTCCCTGAGGGGGAGCCTTAAGATATGTGCAACTTTAGGGGTATGGGCTTTGCCCCTGTGCCTTTGTATTACAAAGGCGAAACTGGCGATAACGGAGGTTACATATGTTTTCTATCAGTGTATCCAATCTTCATTGGATGGAAGGGGTAGATTCCATCGAGGATCTGTGTCTTCACGGAAATGCAAAAGCGATCATAGGACATGAAGTTTTGGAATATGATGACGCAACAGTCAGTTCTACCGCATTGTATTTGCTGAAATCCTTGAAGGAAGATCATAAAATATATGAGAGTAATCAAATGCTTCCTTGCTGTGGCTTTTTTATGATAGCAAATGAAGAACTTTCAAAAGTTGATATTTGCGGTTGCCCTAACGGAGTTGATTGGTCGGTTTTGCACGAAAACGGCAATGTTGTTTTAGTTACAGAAGCAGGAGAAAGAACGGAAATATTATTTGATGAATATAAAACAACCGTCTTTGCATTTGCAGACCAAGTAGAAGCATTTTATAATGCCGCTGCAGATAAAAAATTACCCGAAGATGAATTTGATCGAAACGGTTATATTGCCTTTTGGAACGAATGGAAGGCAATACGTTACGGAATATGATAAAACCCCAACAGATTTGTAAAATCTGTTGGGGTTAATTATTTGTTTCCTGCATAGCAAAATATATCTCGGACCGTCGAGGACGCCGATCCCTACAAAGAGAGATTAAACTTCCTTATGAGAAGTCCGCTTTGCAACGCCTTTTTATTTATATTTTTTATTCAATCCCCAATGGGATAGGAGATGACCTTGTCGGCAAAGAAGAGCTTGCCGACGATGTACTTGTTGCACGCCGATTCAAAGCTGACGATCACGCGGTTACCCACGACGTCCAGATCCTCGCTGAAGGCGGGCATTTTCAGCGTCTTTTGATGGTTGGAGGAGTCGAGATAATAGAGAGGTACGTCCTTGCCCGAAACGCCGATCGTTTTGCCGCTGTCCTTCAGTCCTTCATAAAACTCAAGCGTGGAGGAGTTGAGTGCCCAGGAGCGAGAGAGCATATATACGTCGTCTTTTACGGCAAAGCCTTGTACAAGTCCCGTGACCGAGATCGAATACAACGGATATTCGTCGGCAATCGAGCCGTCCTCACTGAGTGGATAGCAGGAGATCAGTGCACGGTGCTCGTCGCCCGCGGGGGTAGTGTAGCTGTGGGAGAGATCGATCTCGTATTTGTCGGCGATGTAAAATTCACCCACATAGATATGTGTTTCGTTGGCAAAGCAGAAGGATGCCTCAGTGTCCACGGGGAAGATGCCCGTAGGTGCGACCTTGTCGCCGTCCTTGGCATTTTTTAACTCGGAGAGCGAGAAGATATACAGCTTGCCCTCGCTTGCAATGTAAACGAAGTCCTTGGCACTCGTAATTCCGCCGCCGTGACCTACCAGAGCCTTGCCGTTTTGGTCAACCGGCAGGATCTGCTTTCCAACACCGTTCTGTGAGAGATAGAGCGAGAGCATGTTGTCGCCGTGGTAGCCCGAGAAGAGATAGGTGTCGCCCTCTACATGATCCAACCCTTGCGGCACGTAGCCCTCATGGATGCCGGGAATGGTGCAAACGGTTTCCTTGTTGTCCATGTAGTCGGGGTAGACGATCAGCTTTGCAATCAAGAGACCGATCCACGCCACCAAAAGCAACATGAGCAAAGAGAATAACAAATGGAGCAAAATTGCGCCAAGCTTTTTCAATATTTTCATAACGATCTCCTTTTGAAGTAATTCGGACTGTATCACCATTATACCAATCATGTGCCCTTTTGTCAACCGATTTTTGCATAACTTTGCGCCGAAAAAGAAAAAAGTATAATTTTTTTCAATTTTCTATTGACAAAAAAACAAGGTTGTGGTATAATAGCAAGGCACCTGTTGAAAAACGGGGGATGCGAGTGTAGTTCAATGGTAGAATCCCAGCCTTCCAAGCTGGTCGCGTGGGTTCGATTCCCATCACTCGCTCCAAAGAAATTGCTTCTCATTTTCGGGAAGCAATTTCTTGATGTGCCTTTAGCTCAGTTGGATAGAGCAACTGCCTTCTAAGCAGTAGGTCGGGGGTTCGAATCCCTCCAACCGTGCCAATTTTATATATTATGGTGGATGTAGCTCAGTTGGTTAGAGTGCCAGGTTGTGGCCCTGGAGGTCGTCGGTTCGACCCCGATCATCCACCCCATTTTTTTATTTACATATATTTAGGGATGTAGCCAAGCGGTAAGGCAACGGACTTTGACTCCGTCACGCGTGAGTTCGAATCTCGCCATCCCTGCCAAAAAATCTCGTTCCTCAGAACGAGATTTTTTTATCCATTGCGAAAGCAATGGGATATCATCACGCTTTAGCGTGTATCTCATCACCGAAGGTGTATATCATCAGCCGCAGTCTGTATTCGCTTTCGCAATGATGATATACAACGGCGAGCCGTTGGTGATATACAATTCCTTTGGAATTGATGATATACACGCCTTCGGCGTGATTTGGCACAACGGTCTTGAAATCTCTACGATTTTATGCTATACTAATTCCAGAAAGGCGGTGGGGATATGAAATGGTTAAAATCAATATTCAAAAAGAAAAAAGTTGATATAGCTCCTATGCCTCCTTACGATGAAATTGTAAAATCATTATATGACAAAGAGTTTAATTATCCTGACTCAATTAAAATTTGCCAAGTTATATATAGCAAGGATAAGTCAAAAAGATTTGTTGTTTTGAAAAGCAACAAAGGCTTTTTTAAGTACGCTTATGAGGAAGTATGCGTTTTTGACGAGCTTGATTGGACTTCTCATTACGCCTACATAGAGAATATACAACCCGGTTGGTGGGAATCTAAAGATCGTTCGTTTGCTTATTCGTTTTTTGGAACGGAACAAGAAGCGGTTGAAGCATTAAAACGCGAAACTGAATACAAGCAGTTTTTCGAATAAATTTTCCTCGGGTTCAAAACCTTAATACAAAACACAAGAATATCTTTTTCGTAGTCTTTACACATAAACGGAAAAGGCACCACACGGTGCCTTTTTTGTTTATCACAATATAGAAGGATTTGAACGCAGGCGTTAAGAAACGATTAATAATCGTTTTAGCCGGTGACCGAAGGATTTTGCAAGGCACTTGCTTTATTCCTGTTTTATGTCCTTGCAAAATTCAAGAGCAATATTCTTCTTCCCTTTTTTATTTTTTGTATTGACAAATATGTAAAAATCGTGTACAATTACTTACAAGGTAGCGAACTCAACCGAAAGGTTGTTTAAGTCGGCTTTGTTCCGGCCCCGCAGAGCGGAAACGAAAACGTTTCTGCGCCGAGACATTATTGTCTCGGCTTTTTTCTTTTTTATTTTGTATTGACAAATGTGTGAAAATAGAGTACAATATTTACGAAAACGGCATCCCTGGTCCTTAAATTAACGGGCAAGAGTGTGGAGTCGCACGATTGTGCACCGTTTTCTTTTTTATTTTGTATTGACTTTTAAAAAAGTATAGTATATATTCTTAATAAGAAGATAAGTGAAGTTACTACATTTAGGTAACTACTGAGGAACTTCCTCAATTGGCTTATCTTCTTTTTTTATTTTGTATTGATTTTGTATTGACATTTACATTTAGATAATGGTAAAATGATTGTGGTTATAAAATATATTTTGGAGGGTTTTTATGGCTAAAAAGGATAGTATGAGCATTATGAATGAATTCAAAAATGCTCCTAAAAAGGAAACAATCAAATCGGAGAGAAAGCTCAAGGTTGCAATTATCGGTACGGGCTGGATTGCTGATGCGCACATTAACAGATACAAGGAGATGATCGATGTTGAGGTTGTCGCTCTTGCTGACCTTGTACCCGGTAAGGCTGAAAAATTTGCCGAGAAATGGGAAATTACAGGCGCTCGTTGCTACCTTTCTCACAAGGAGCTTCTTGATGCTGAAACAGACCTTGATGCAGTTTCTATTTGCACATATAACAGAACACACGCAGAGTGCACAATTTATGCTCTTAAAAAGGGTGTAAATGTTCTTTGCGAGAAGCCTATGTCCGTAACTCTTGAGGAAGCGGTTGAAATGCGCCGTGCTGAAAAGGAAAGCGGAAAAATTCTTTCTATTGGCTTCCAACCAAGAATGGATCCAAATATGAAGAAGATTAAGGAAATCGTAGAGTCCGGCGTGCTTGGTGATATTTACTACATTCAAACAGGTGGCGGACGCAGAAGAGGTATCCCTACTCCGTTTGGCACAACCTTTATCGAGGACAAGACCGCAGGAATTGGAGCAATGGGTGACATTGGATGCTACTCTCTTGATATGGTGCTCAATGCTATTGGTTATCCAAAGCCTCTTACTGTAAGTGGATATAAGTCCGATTTCTTTGGAAAGGATCCAAAAACCTACCCTTGGCACCCAGAATATGCAGAGGTGTTTGGTGTTGAGGATTTTGCAGCAGGCTTTATCCGTCTTGAGGGTGGAATTATTCTCGACTTCCGTATTGCGTGGGCTATGAATCTTGACACCCCTGGTGACACTATTATTATGGGCAAGAAGGGCTCTCTCCGTATCCCATCAACAGAGTGCTGGAACGGTTCAGTAGGTGGACCTATGAAGGTATATAGCGAGATGGCAGGCTCTCAGGTATGCACAGAAATTCCTATCATTCCTTCTCCTGACATTTTCCACGAAAAGATACGCTCGTTCCTTGATGCTATAATCACAGGTGGCAAGGCTCCTGTTCCAAGTGAGCAAATCATCATAAACCAAGCTATTATAGATGGTATTATTAAGTCAGCAGAGCTTGGCAAGGAAATTGAGGTTACTATCCCTGAGGTTTAATTCGGTTATAATAAAAAGGCACCACATGGTGCCTTTTTTAGTCCTTTTTGTACTTTTCTCTATACTTTTTTAGAGCGTAATAATGGTAGTTACGCATTGCTATTCCAAGCTTTTTGGGAGATAGAATTAAGGCACTATCGCCAAAACGCTCAAAGTAATAAAGTGCTTGGTTTGCAGAGCAATTAAAATAATAAATATTGCCCTCTATTTTTTGTGGGATTGGTCTATACAGGTATATCTTTTGAAATAGCTTCTTACCTCTTTCGCTTAGCTCAACCTTTATGGGCTCATCATCTGATGGATAAAACGGATATTGAACGCCATTTTCAAGCTGTTTTTTAAACAGCTCGATATTTTTTTGCGGTATTACTGCCTTACTTGACAAAAGCGAAACCGAGCTTATGCTGGCGAGGCGTACTGTGTGATTATCCTTATCGCTATATGAAAGCAAATAATTAAACAGCTCATCTCTTGACGAGGCGAGTGCATATAGCGACAAATTATTATACACATGTCCTGTTTTGAGCACGACGCAAGCCTGTACTCCCTTTGAAATTGCTTTATTTAAAAGCTCAAAATTTTCCTTGTGTATGATTTTTTCTCTATCGTTCTTAGGCTTTTTCGAGTATCTAATGAAAAGCCTTCTATAAAACGATGAGATTGCCTCATTTTTTATGAGAACATTTTCAATAAAGCTAATCTCTCTTTGTGATTGCTTTGTAGGCTTAAAGGAAAGCGTGGCACTTTCCTTTTTTGTTTTTTCCTCATCCACGCCTCTCTTAGAAAGAACCTTGACTATTCCCTCAAAGGCACGCATTTTATATTGCTCTGGCACGCAAAAAAGTGCTTCCTTAATTTCATCGTGTAGCCTCTCCTCGCTCGAAGAAAACTCCTCGTAAAAATTAACAATGAGCGTGTTTATAAAAGCATTAAAATTGCTCTCGCCATTTTCCTTTAATATTTTAAAGTCCTCGCAATCCTTTTTTAAAAGCAATAGGGTTTGCTTGGGTAGGCTGACCTTTATTTTTTCCTCCATAATATCACCTCTTAAAAATATTGTACACTAAAAGGGGGCATTTTGTCAATATATAATCGCATAAATACTAAGTTTATATCGTTTTTTAGGGGGCAAAAAATTTTTAAATATTGCCAATTTAATTCGACACCATTTTGCAATATAATGGAAATATCAAGAAAAAAGCGAGGTGTTGAAGAATGAAATGGACTTCCTACTACACAATATCTAAGAGCAAAAGCAGATATGATATTGTAGAGGTTAATTTGAAAGAAAAAAGCTATTGTCTTTATTTAGGCTGTAATGATTTTGATGCGTGTCTAACTGGCGGAAAGCCTGTATATTTATGTCGTGAGGAATTTGACAAGGTGCTCTCTGCTTACAAGCAGAGTGAGGTGCTTGATTTGTCGAAATACAACCCCGAGGATTACACTCGCTTTTACAGAGAAAGCATTTATGATTGCTACACTGTAGATATGATAGAAATCAATTCTGTAACTAAGGAATACACTCTACGCTTTGACATAAGCGATTCAAACACGGACGGGTGCGATGTGTTGGGGAACGAAATCTACTCTACCTATGTAGGAGATTTGATTTTTGATGCGATTGTAGAGGGTATTAAGATAAGTGGCTTTAAGGAGGTGTCAGAGTTCAATGACATTTCATGACGGAGAATGCATTGAGATTTTTTGTGCTGTTTCCGAGCTCGATTCTAACACATGCGATTATCTTTTCGTATCCGAGCTACAAGAAGGAGAATATTTCTTATTAAAACAGCAACGCCCTTTTTTTGATGTTGAAATCACAAATCGTGCAATTTTCGATGCGATAGTGAGTGGACTTCAAAAATTAGGCTTAAAGCAAAGAGAGCTAAAAATAATTTGACAATTATAAAAAAGGAGATGATTATATGACTTACACAGTACCAAAAAAGGTTTTCTCAAAGAATAGCGTAATACAAAAAATGGAAATCCATTTTCTAAATGGAGATTTTGTAACCATTAGAAAAAATGAAATTTGCAATATCTCGATAGCCTTCTACGATATGCTATTTAGGCACAAGGATAAGCTTTATCCTATTGCCCGCAATGGATTTGTAAAGCTTAGAATACAAGACGGAAAAGCAAAGCACGAGAAAATCTCATTACACAATGAGCACGAATACAAATCGGGAAGAAAGAGTTACATAGAGCACAGATGTCTCTGCGAGGAGCCTATCAAGTTCATAAAGCTATACAACCAAAACAACTGGTCAGACAATATCTATGGCGATATTCAAGTGGTATTAGAGGGCTATTATCTCTTCTTGAAATTCAAGCCAAACGATACACTTGGCCCTTGGGAGAGCGATGAGCATTTTGTTAATTTGGCTCACCCATCTAAGGATCAAATCTTTAAGATGAGATTGGACTTTGAAAACTGCGATGGCATCGATGTCTACAACTCCGAAATTATTGATATGAACTTAGCTTTCGACAAAAGGCTCGAATGGATAAGCTCTGGCTACACACGCACTGTAAGAGGTGGATTTATAAAAATTAAGCTTAGTGAGGACTTTGATTGTAGGTACTTTAATATTTTCAATGACGGAAAAAGAGTGAAATTGAAGCATCTCGAAAGGCGAATTTGCGGAAACGGGCGTGATTCGGTTGACATTTGCAATTTATATCTTGATTTTTATTGTGGGTATGAATTGAGTGGAGAGCACATATGTGTTGATAGCATTTATCGAACCTATGATGATAGGCTCGATCCATACGCCGACTTTGACTCGCATTATTACGACAGCATTGACTATGAGGATGAGGGCGAGGACGACGATGATGACTATTACGAGTGCTTTGAAAGTGGCTTTGCACAAAGGCTTGATGACGGCTCAATTAAGATTGTTTTTGGCAAGCCATAAAAGCCATAGCAAGCGTGCTATAACAAAGAAAGAACCGACATTGTCGGTTCTTTTTTAGCGTTTGGTGGGTGGAGTGCCGAAGCGTTTTTTGTAAAGACGATAGAAGGCTGAGTAGTCACGAAAGCCACACTCATGGCAAGCCTCTAAGACGCCCATTCCCTTGTCGAGCTTTTTATTGAATAGAATTAGTCGCTTTGTGATTATGTAGTTATGTATAGAGGTGTTTGTTGCCCTCTTAAAAAGCCTTGACACCTGTGAGGGGCTTATGTGCAGGCTTGTGGCTATTTTTTCGATTGTGATATCCTCTGTTAGATGCTCATTGACAAGGGCGATTAGCTCCTTTTCCATTTGGTTTTCTGCAATATGTGTTTCTCCCTTTTTATTAAAAGCCACATTTATTTCGCTAAGGAGCGAAAGGAGTGAGGATAAAACCGCATCTCTTGGCGAAAGATATTCCCCCTCTGCAAACATTTTTTCAAAGTAGACAGACGGGGCTATATGGTCAAGCTCCTCAGCAAGGTACATATTCTTCTCTCCTAAGCCTCTTTTTCTAAACGGAGCGAGCATATCCCTTGAAAAGCCTGCATCTAAAATTAAGCTCGGCGTGAAGTTAAGAACATATCTTTCATATTCGGTATTTTTATTTATGATTAGGTTGTGCGTTTCGCTTGGTCGCATCAGCATAACTGCTCCCTGATGGAGCTTATAGAGGTTGCCCTCTACCATATAATCAACCTTTCCCTTAACAAGGCACAAAAGCTCATAGCTGTCGTGAATATGCGAGGTGAAGTCGCTATTTTTGGGTTGCTCATCAAGTGAGTGAGATAGGCTAAAGCCCTCGCCGTTTATTGATTTTAAAATGCCCATTTGACCTCTCCTTTTCGTTTCTATCATTATTTTATCGCATTATGACAAGAAATACAATATATTTTGATAAAAAAAGCAATTGTATTGCAAATTTATTTATTGTATAATATTATTAAAGACTTTATATTTAAGGAGATATTATGAAGCTTACATTTCGTTGGTATGGTGATACAGATCCCGTAACGCTCGACAAGATACGACAAATTCCAAAAATGAGTGGTATTGTGTCTGCGATTTACAATGTTGCTCCTGGTCAGGTATGGTCAAACGAGAGCATCTTAGAGCTTAAACGCAAGGCAAACGAAAATGGTCTTGAATTTGAGGTGGTTGAGAGCGTTCCTGTGCCTGAGGAAATAAAATACGGTGGCGAGAACGCACCACAGCTTATTGAAAACTACTGTGAAAATGTTCGCCGTCTTGGCAAGGCAGGTGTTAAGTGCATTTGCTACAACTTTATGCCTGTGTTTGACTGGCTAAGGAGCGAGCTTGAAAGGCAGAGCGAGGACGGCTCAAATTCTCTTGCCTATAACGAGGAAACTGTTCTCTCTATGAACCCTCTAACGAGCGAGCTTTCCTTGCCCGGTTGGGATGAGAGCTACTCTAAGGCTGAGCTTAGCAAGCTTATAGAAAAGTACAAGAAAATCGGCAAGGACGGGCTTTGGAAAAACCTTACCGCCTTTCTTGAAAGGGTTATTCCCGTCGCTCACGAGGCAGGGGTAAATATGGCTATTCACCCTGATGATCCACCGTGGGATATATTTGGTCTTCCAAGAATTATTACAAGCATTGAGAATATTAGACGCTTCCTTAGCATTGTTCCAATGAAGGAAAATGGCATTACCTTCTGCACAGGCTCTCTTGGTGCGTCAAGGGATAACGACCTTGTCGCTATGGCTGGTGAGCTTGCAGAGCGTGTTCATTTCCTGCACCTAAGAAACATTCTTATAACGGGCGAGCGTGAGTTCCACGAGGTTGGACACCCTACTGATTGTGGCTCTCTTGATATGTTCGGCATTGTTAAGGCTCTTGTTGAAAACGGCTTTGACGGCTATGTGCGTCCCGACCACGGAAGAATGATTTGGGGTGAGCGTGGCAGATATGGATATGGTCTATACGATAGAGCTCTTGGTGCGTGCTACATAACAGGTCTTTTCGAGGGCATTGAAAAGATGAGAGGTGCGTGCAATGGTTAATTCTCGACACATAGATGATTATTTTGTGCTTGATGGCAAGCCTATTACCTCTCTTGACGCTTGGAAAATCAGGCGTGAGGAATTAAAAAATGCCTTTCAAAGGCATCAATACGGCTTTCGCCCCGAGCATATCACTCCAAGCATAAGAGTTAGTGACGGACCTCTTAGCTTTGCATCAAAGGTACGCTGGGATGAGGTATATTTCACCTTTGAAAGAGGCGACAAAAGTCACACAGTAAAGGCAAATCTTTTGCTCCCTAAGGGCAAGGACAAGGTTCCTATGTTCTTGGATATTAGCTTTTTAAGAGAGGTGCCTCACAAGTATCTACCTCTTGAAGAAATTATAGATAATGGCTTTGGCGTTTTCTCGTTTTGCTACGAGGATGTAACAACAGATAATGGCGATTTTGAAAATGGTCTTGCAGGACTTTTTGAGGGTGACTATGGAAAGCTTAGCCTTTGGTCCTATATGGCATCAATTTGTATGGATTATCTCTGCACAAGAGATGAGGTTGACAAGGACAATGTGGCTATAATTGGACATTCCCGTCTTGGTAAAACTGCTCTTTTGACCTCTGCCCTTGATGAGAGATTTATTCTCACCTGCTCAAATGAAAGTGGTTGCTGTGGGGCTGCGATTTCAAGAGAAAAGCCAAGCGATGCAGAGGCTCTTTCTGATATAATTGGGACATTCCCGTTTTGGTTTATTCGCTCATTTTCAAGCGATGCGTCTGTTCTTCCGTTTGATCAGCATATGCTCCTTGCTCTTATCGCTCCAAGATATGTAATGATTGGTGCTGCAATAGAGGATGTGTGGGCAGATAACGAGGGACAGCTACTCTCTTGTCAGCTTGCCTCCAAGGCTTGGGGCTATTACGGCAAGGGTGGATTATCAGCTGACCTTGACAGTGGCGAGGTTGCCTTCTACACAAGAGGTGGCTCTCACTTCCTAAGTCGTGAGGATTGGCAAAGATATATGAAAAAATTCAAGGAAATTATTAAGAGGTAACGCTATGATAGATAATAAGCTTATTGTAATTACCGGTGCTGGTGGAGTTTTGTGCTCATCATTTGCAAGGGAGCTTGCTAAAAATGGTGCAAGGGTTGCTCTGCTTGATATAAACGAGCAGGCAATTAAGGAGCTTGCTGATGAGATTAATGCCGAGGGTGGCTGTGCTCACGCCTACGCTTGTAGCGTGCTTGACAAGGCGTCTCTTGAGGGTGTGCACGAGAAAATTCTAAGCGAGCTTGGAAAATGTGATATTTTGATAAATGGCGCAGGTGGAAACAGTCCAAGATGCACGCTTGCAAACGAATATTACGAAAAGGGGCTTGAAGCACGAGAGGACATCAAAACCTTCTTCAATATTGATATGAACGATTTTGGCTTTGTGTTCGACCTCAACATTGTTGGTACGCTTTTACCGACACAGGTATTCTCCGTTGACATGCTAAATGGCGAGGGTGTTATCATAAATATCTCCTCTATGAACGCATTTAGACCTCTTACTAAAATACCCGCTTACAGCTGTGCTAAGAGTGCGGTTTCTAACCTTACTATGTGGCTTGCAGTTCACTTTGCAGCCGCCAATATAAGAGTAAACGCAATTGCTCCTGGCTTCTTTGTGACTAAGCAAAACAAGGATTTGCTTTTCCAAGACGGAAAGCCAACTCAGCGTACAGAAAAAATTCTTAACGCTACACCTATGGGACGCTTTGGCAAGCCTGAGGAGCTACTTGGAACTCTCTTGTGGCTCTGCGACAATGAAAAATCGGGCTTTGTTACTGGCATTGTAGTTCCTGTTGATGGTGGATTTAGTGCTTATTCGGGGGTATAATATGAGACTTTGTGCTTTTGCAGACGAGGCAAGCGTTGACCTCGCAGGTCAAATTAATGCCCTCAAAAGAAATGGTATAGAAATGCTTGAAATTCGTGGTGTTGACGGCGATAATATCAAGGATATTCCTCACTCGAAAATCAAGGAAATCAAAAGGGCTCTTGATGAAAATGGTCTTAGGGTGTGGTCGATTGGCTCTCCCTGTGGAAAGGCTGACCCTTGTGTGGATTTTGGCAAGCAATTGGATAGCTTTAAGCACATATGCGAGAGTGCTCAAATTCTCGGTGCTAAGAGAATTAGATTATTTAGCTTCTTCACAAATGATGAAGCTATTGCAATTGACAGACTTAGACAGCTTTTGATGGCTAAGCCAAGTGATATTATTCTCTGCCACGAGAACGAAAAGGGTATCTTTGGCGACACGGCTGAGCGTTGCGAGATAATTCACAAGGCTTTGCCCGAGATTAAGGCAATATTCGACCCTGCGAACTTTGTTCAATGCGATGTCGACACTATGCATGCGTGGGAGCTTTTGCACCCATACATTGAATATATGCACATAAAGGACGCCTTGAAGGATAAAAGGGTTGTTCGTGCAGGATATGGTATTGGAAATATTGAATATCTTGTGGGCGAGTATGCTAAGCTGGGTGGCGAGGTGCTAACCCTTGAGCCTCATCTTATGGAATTTTGTGGTCTTGCAGAGCTTGAAAATGGCGAGAGTGTGTCGCAAATTCCAACATACAAGACAAACGACGAGGCGTTTGATGCAGGTGCTGATGCCTTAAAGGAAATTTTAATTCGAGGTGGATTATGGAAATAGGAGCTCAATTTTATACATTGAGAGATCATTGCACTAATCTTGATGATTTTGCTCTATCTCTTAAAAGGATAGCTGAGATTGGCTATAAGGTAGTACAAATTTCAGGTGTTTGCCCATATGAGCCAGAGTGGCTTGATGAGCAGTTAAAGAAAAATGGTTTAAGATGCGTGCTTACACACTTTGATGCACAAAAAATCAAGGACACACCCGAGGCTGTGGTTGATTTTCACAACACCTTTGGCTGTAAGTGCATCGGTCTTGGCTCTATGCCAAATGGCGTAGTTACCGAGCAAAGCTGTGAAGATTTCATTCGTGATTACAAAGGCAGTGCTAAGGCAATAAAGGAAAAGGGCTCTTCTCTTTTCTATCACAACCACAACTGGGAGTTTACAAGACGCTCTGACGGAAAATGGATTATCGAAAGGCTTGCAGAGGCGTTTGAGCCTGATGAGCTACAATTCACCCTCGACACCTACTGGGTTCAGCACGGTGGAGCTGATGTTTGTGATGTTATTGATATGCTAAGTGGCAGACTTAAATGTGTTCACTTGAAGGATATGGCAACTGTTGACGGCGAGCAAAGAATGGCTCCTGTCGGCAGAGGAAATCTCAACTTTAAAAAGATAATTAAGCATCTTAAGGACGCAGGCTGCGAGTATATGCTCGTTGAGCAGGACAACTGCTATGGCGAGGACCCGTTTGAGTGTCTTAAAGAAAGCTATGAATATTTAAGGAGCATACTATGAAAAAGATAAAGCTTGGAATTATTGGTTTTGGTAATATCGGTATGGTTCACACCGACAACATTATAAATGGCAAGTGCGAAAGCGTTGAGCTTGTTGCTGTTTGCGACATAAAAGATGAAAAGCTCGCTATGGCAAGGGAAAAGTCTGCTGACATTCTTCTCTTTAAGGACGCTGAGGAAATGATGGACAGTGGAAAAATTGATTCCGTGCTCGTTTGCGTCCCTCACTACGACCACCCAAAATATGCTATTATGGCAATGCAAAAGGGACTCCACACTCTTATTGAAAAGCCCGCAGGTGTATACACAAAGCAGGTTATCGAGATGAATGAGGTTGCAAAAAGGAGCAATGTTGTCTTTGGAATTATGATGAACCAAAGAACAAACTGCATCTATCGTAAGATGCGTGAGATTGTAAAGAGTGGCCGTCTTGGTGAAATCAAGAGAACCAATCTTATTATAACCGACTGGTATAGATCTCAAATTTACTATGACTCAGGCGATTGGCGTGCTACCTGGTCAGGCGAGGGTGGTGGAGTTCTTCTCAACCAATGCCCACACAACCTTGACCTTTGGCAATGGATTTGTGGTATGCCAACTAAGGTAGAGGCTAAGCTTCACTTTGGAAAATGGCACGATATCGAGGTTGAGGACGATGTTAGTGCGTATGTTGAATATGCGAATGGCGCAACTGGTCTATTCGTTACCTCAACTGGTGACTCTCTTGGAACTAACCGCTTTGAGATAACTCTTGAAAAGGGTAAGCTTGTTGCTGAGGGTGGCGAGCTTAAAATGTGGGAGAGCGAGATTAGTGAGAAGGAATTTTCTAAGATTAATGAAAATCCATTCGCAGCACCAAGCTCAACCTTCTCTATTGTTGAAACTGATGGCGAAAATCCTCAGCACGCAGGCGTTCTTAATGCGTTTGCATCTGCTATCCTTAATGGAACTGAGCTTGTCGCAAGAGGCGAGGAGGGTATAAATGGTCTTACCCTTTCAAATGCTATGCACCTCTCTGCTTGGCTCGGCAAGGAAATTACCATTGCAGAGTTTGACCACGACCTATTTTACGAGGAGCTTAAAAAGCGTATTGACACATCAAGACGCAAGACAACCGTCGCAAGCGTTGGTAAGATTGATATGCAGGACTCCTTTGTCGCTAAGCACTATAAGACAACCTAACATAAAAAGCAATCGAGCGTGGCTCGATTGCTTTTTTATTTTGCAGTTTTTCTTAGCATTACCTCAAAAAGAGCTATCATTGCTATTGTGAGTATTCCTATATACACAGGGAAAAGCGATGCCGATATATGCTCTGCGATAAGTCCAAAGAGTGGTGGCATAAGGCAGGTGCCTGTGTACGCACTCGCCATTTGCACGCCTATCATTGCCTGAGATTTATCCGCTCCAAAGCGTACAGGCGTGGAGTGGATTATACAGGGATATACAGGTGCACTTCCTAAGCCAAACACAATTATTCCTACAAAGGAAACGGCATTGATTGGAGCAAAGAGCATTACAAGACCAAGGAGCATTATTCCCTCGCCTAAGCGTGTCATTTGAATATCGTTTAGCTTCATTGAAATAAAGCCACTTATTGCTCTGCCAAGCGTGATGCCAAGCAGGTAAAGGCTACCCCAAAACGCAGAGGTATCTGCATCTATTCCCCTCACCTCATTGAAGTAGGTGCTTGCCCACAAAATTGCAGTTGCTTCAAGTGCACAATAGCAAAAGAAGGTTACCATTATTGCCTTTGCACCCTTGATTGACAAAATTTCCTTTAATTTGATTGGTGGCAAGGACTCCTTTTGCTCGTTCTGCTCCTTCATTGGCTTTTTCCAAAGAGGCATTGATGCGAAAATTATTACGCAAATTACCACTTGAATTGCAGATATTATTATGTAGCCCTTGTGCCAGCCAAGAGAGCTTGTAAGTGCATAGCCCATTATTGTAGGACCTACTGCTGCGCCTATTCCCCACATACAATGTAGCCAGCTCATATGCTTGCTTTCAAAGTGAAGGGATACATAGTTGTTAAGGGCAGCGTCTACGCTTCCTGCTCCAAGTCCGTATGGTATAGCAAGCACGCACAGGTGCCAAAAGCTACTGCTAAGACCAAAGCCCAAAAGTGCAAGTGCTGTTATAAGGGTGCTTATTGCCGTTGTTTTCGATGCACCAAAGCGCTTAGTTATTCTATCGCTCATTAGACTTGAAAAAATAGTGCCTGCGGCAATTATTGCAGAAATTATTCCTGCATATGATATATTTGCTCCTATCTCCTCGTGCATAGACGGCCAAGCTGAGCCGAGCACCGAGTCAGGTAGTCCAAGGCTTATAAAGGTAAGATACAAGATTGCAAGTAATAGTGTTAGCATAGCCTCTCCTAATTAGTTTTTTGTTCCCTCATATTCTATCATTAAAAGCACTGTCTTTCAAGAAATTTTTAAAAAAATTTGAATATCTTTACAAATATTGAAAAATAATGTATAATGTGATTAAAGCTCATGCTTTATTCTTTTTCAGAGGTGAATTTATGAAAATTACAAACGATATTAAGTACATTGGTGTAAACGACCACAAGATTGACCTTTTTGAGGGACAATATGTTGTGCCAGAGGGAATGAGCTACAACTCATATGCTATTATAGATGAAAAAATCGCAATTATGGATACGGTTGACGCTATGTTCACTCACGAGTGGCTCGACAACATTCAAAACACCTTGGGTGAAAAATCACCCGATTACCTAATCGTTCAGCATATGGAGCCTGACCACTCTGCAAATATTGCAAGCTTTGTAAGGGCTTATCCAAGTGCTAAAATCGTTTCCTCTGCTAAGGCGTTTGCTATGATGAAGGGCTTTTTTGGAACTGACTTTTCAGCAAAGCAAATCGTAGTTGGCGAGGGAGATACGCTTTGCCTTGGCAAGCACACCCTTACCTTCGTAACCGCTCCTATGGTGCATTGGCCAGAGGTTATTGTAACCTATGATAGCACGGACAAGGTTCTTTTCTCTGCTGACGGCTTTGGAAAGTTCGGTGCTATTGACACATATGATGGTGATTGGGCGTGCGAGGCAAGACGCTACTACTTCGGTATTGTTGGAAAATATGGCGTACAGGTTCAAAATCTACTTAAAAAGGCATCTGGTCTTGATATTCAAATCATATGCCCACTACACGGTCCTGTGCTTAGTGAAAATCTCGGCTATTATCTCGGTCTTTACAACACATGGTCGAGCTATCAGCCCGAGGAGGAGGGTATTGTTATTGCGTACACCTCTGTTTACGGAAACACAAAAAGAGCTGTTTTACAGCTTGCTGACAAGCTAAGAGAGCGTGGCTGTCCTAAGGTTGTTATAAATGACCTTGCAAGATGCGATATGCACGAGGCTATCGAGGACGCCTTCCGTTATAACAAGCTTGTTTTGGCTACAACAACCTACAATGCAGAGATTTTCCCATATATGCGTGAGTTTATCTCTCATTTAACCGAGCGTAATTTTAGCAATCGTACAATTGCTCTTATTGAAAATGGAAGCTGGGCTCCTATGGCGATAAGGGTTATGCGTGGTATGCTTGAAAAATGCAAGAATATAACCTATGCTGAAAACACGGTGAAGATAATGTCCGCTCTTAATGATGAAAGCACCGCTCAGCTAAATGCCTTGGCTGATGAGCTTTGCAAGGAATATGTTGCTATTAGCGATGAGGCAAATAAAAATGACCTTAATGCTCTATTCAATATCGGCTACGGCTTGTATGTTGTAACCTCTAATGACGGCAAGAAGGACAATGGTCTTATCGTAAATACAATTACACAGGTGACAAATACGCCTAACAGAGTGGCTGTAACCATCAACAAGGAAAACTACTCTCACCATGTAATCAAGCAAAGTGGTATTATGAATATCAACTGTCTAAGCGTTGACGCTCCGTTTGCTGTGTTTGAAAAATTCGGCTTTACAAGTGGTAGAAATACAGATAAATTCGAGGGCTGTGAGCCACTACGCTCCGATAATGGTCTTATCTTCCTACCAAGATATATAAACTCATTTATGTCATTGAGGGTTGAGCAATATATAGACCTTGACACTCACGGAATGTTTATATGCTCTATTACCGAGGCAAGAGTTCTATCCGACAAGGAAACAATGACCTACTCCTACTATCACGAGAATGTAAAGCCCAAGCCTGAGACGGCAGGGGTTAAGGGATATGTGTGCAAGATTTGTGGATATATCTACGAGGGCGATGTGCTTCCTGATGATATTGTTTGTCCTCTTTGCAAGCACGGAGCTGCTGATTTTGAAAAAATAAAATAATTTTAATATAGAGGAGATTTTAATTATGAGTAAGTATGTATGCGATGTATGTGGTTGGGAATACGATGAGGAGCTTGGCGATCCAGAAAACGGCATCGCTCCCGGCACTAAGTTCGAGGACCTTGGAGATGATTTCGTTTGCCCTCTTTGTGGAGTTGGCAAGGAAGACTTTTCAAAGGAGGACTAATAGTCCTAAGCTAATAAAAAACCGAGGCGATTGCCTCGGTTTTGTTTTTATTTGGTTTCCATAACAGCCAAAATCTTTTTGAGAAGGTCCTCTGTGGTTGGATTAGCTTCTCTTTCAAGGCGAGCCTTTTCATCAGCCTCAGCCTTTGCCTTAGCCTCATCCTCTGCCTTCTTTGCAAAGTAAGCGTCAACTGCTTCCTTGTCGCTGAGCTTAATGCCCTGAGCCTTCATAGCCTTCTTGTCTTCCTTAGAATACTTGCCTGGCTTGATTGTCTTGCCTTCCTTAACATTGTTGATAACTCTAACAATGCAGAAAAGAACAAGTGCGATAAGAATGAAGTTGATAATTGCGTTAATGAATGAGCCCCAGTCAATGTAGTAGGAGTTTGCAAGGTCAATCTCGCTACCGATAATGTTGCCTTCCTTGTCTAATACATCCTTCATAGCAGGCTCGCCAAGGTATGTATAGATCTCTGTCAAGCCCTTCTTTGTTCCTGTGATCCAGAACATAACGGTTGCGATTACGAAGTTAACAATTGGCTTCAAGATAAAGTTGGAAAGACCATTAACTATTGCAGTGAATGCTCCACCAACGATAACACCAACAGCCATGTCAACAACATTGCCACGAGTGATGAATTTTTTGAATTCAGCAAAAAATTTCTTCATCTTTGTATCTCCTTTTTTAATTTATAACAAAATTATACACCCATCGACATAAAATGTCAATAGCTTATTTTATCCTTTAAAAGCGGTTTTTGCATTATTTGAGCCAGTAATATTCCTTAACAATAAGAGTTCCTGTTTCAAGTAGCACTCCGTTATTTGTTACAAATGCAGAATTATATATATTTTTCGAGGTTGTAATAAGAGTACCATTTATTGAGTAATAGTTATAATTATTGCCTACCTTAAAGACAATATACTCATCGCTTGCATTGAAAAACTTAGCTGTTATACTATTTGCAAAAAGCTCCTTTGTTTCTCCGTTTGTGTAGAGATAATAGCTATACTCTGTTGCGGAGCCCTTAGGCTTAACCTCCTTGACAAGCACGATGTAGTCCTCGCCTGCGTATTCAACTGTAAGCTCCTTTTCTTCAAGGTCAAGCTTTTCGTTGAGATTGAGGTCGTACACCTTGTTATCAAGAAGAATATAGCTACCCTTTACTGCACTTTGGTTATATGCATTTGTGATGTCGCCTATCTTCTCGCCTCTTTCGTCAAGAAGGAGTGTTTTTCCGTCCTTGCAAACTGCGATAAAGCGATTGTCTGCGATAAGAACTAATGCTGTTGCTTGACCTGACACATACTCATCAACATACTCATCAATCCTACCACTATTCTTCAAGGTTACTGTTCTTGGAGCGTTAAGGTCAATTCTCTTGTCCTCTATCTCGCAAATAACTGCACAATTGTCAACCTTGTCGTTGAACATATCTCTAAAATCCTCTGAGTTTATCTCATTTGTTATGTAGAGAGCCATATATTTTAGGTTCTTTTCACTTGTCTTACCGTTCTTTGCCTTTACAATAAGTGAGGTAAGTGTGAACTTTTCTCCGTCCTCATCAACAATGTCGTAGGACTTAGCATCAGATGGTTGCTTTACAAGGTATTGAACGAAAATATTTCCGTTCTCCAAAACAAAGATTGTAGAATCATCTGCATATGTTGGAACCTGATACGAGGAAACGAGATTATATTTATCATCATATACCCAAACGCCATCGTCAACAACATAGTTATACTCATCAGTTAGGTAGTCACACTCAGGGATTTTTGCTGAAAGTGGAGAAGCATCAAAGGCGTATGATATAGTGTCCTTGTCTACTCTGTATGCCTTGTTATCAAAGATTACAAGGTCGTTTACAACTGTTGCCCTTTCAATTAACTCTCCCCTGTGTGAGGCAATCTCCTTACCGTCGGCGCTATGTAGGACTGTTATAACCTCCATTTTGCCTGTTTCGGCGTTCTTTGCCTCGGTATATACAGTATAAGCATCTCCCTCTCCGTCAGCAACAGAATAGAGGCTTACGCCTACCTCTGTGTCATTAAGATCGGCAATTTGCTGTACTATGCTTCCAGTTCTTGCATTGAAAATTATAAACTTATTTGCAGGGCTTGGTCTTATATCCTCAAAGAGGATAAGCACCTCTCCCTCTTCGCTAATCATCATTCCTGTTGTGCCATTGATGGCTTCAATTGTGCTAAGCACACTGCCCTCGGTGTAATCCGTTTCATAGAGCTTAGTTGGTTTTGGAGCACACGCTACAAGCGTCACACACAAGAGTATGGCAATAGCAAGTGCTAAAAATAGCTTTTTCTTCATTTTCATTCTCCTATCGTTGATTTTAAGCTAATTTAAGTATACCAAAAAGCCTTGTTTTTGTCAATATTATTAATAATATAAGTGCATAAATAATATTTTTATTGACTATGGCGTTTTTTTGTGTTATACTTTTGCCATAAGATAAAAAAAGCAGACCACAAGGTCTGCCTTGATATGGAGCTGGTGATGAGATTTGAACTCATGACCTGCTGGTTACGAGTCAGCTGCACTACCCCTGTGCTACACCAGCGTATATCACATTTTACTACAAAGCACTATCGTTTGTCAAGAGGTTTTAATAAAATGAACTTATGTAATATAAAAACAGTAAAAGCCCTTTTGGCAAAGTATTCCACGGATACAAAAAAGGGCTTTGGGCAGAACTTTTTAATAAATCCTGCCGTTCCCTTTGATATTGCAGAGGAAAGCTACACATACCATATGAGCGTTACTAATAGCGATTGCTCCTGCGCCCTTGAAATCGGTCCTGGTGTGGGTGCATTAGCGAGTGAGCTTTGCCAGCGATACGACAAGGTTGTCGCAGTTGAGATTGACCGCACACTCATTCCCCTTCTTGGCGAGGCTATGGCTGAGCACGACAACTTCGCCCTTGTAAACGAGGACTTTTTAAGGCTTGACCTTGATAGCTTTTTAAATGAGCACTTTGGTAATGAGCGTGTGTCTGTTTGTGCAAATTTGCCGTATTACATAACAACCCCTATAATTATGAAGCTTCTTGAGGAGGCAAGGGGACGCTTGGCATCTATTACTGTTATGGTTCAGCGTGAGGTTGCTATGCGTCTTTGTGCTGACGCCAAAAGCTCCGAGTATGGTGCTATTACTGCCTCGGTTAATTACTATGGCAGGGTTAAGCGTCTTTTTGATGTTTCTCCGTCTAATTTTCTCCCTGCTCCAAGCGTCACCTCGACTGTAATAAGGATTGAGCTTTTTGAAGAAAGCCCGTACACAGTAAGCGATGAAAAAACGCTTTTCGAGGTTATCTCAGGTGCATTTGCTCAAAGGAGAAAAACGCTCCTTAATTCCCTCTCGTCCTCTCTTGGTTGGGTATCCAAGGCAAGAATTGGAGAGATTATAGAGGCGTGTGGCTTTGATATTAACATTCGTGGCGAGCGACTTTCGATTGATGATTTCTGCACGCTTGCAAACGAGCTTTTTAAGGAAAAAACAAAATGATTTTTTTAGGAACTATTGTAAATTCGCTTGGAATTTTAGTAGGTGGTCTTATAGGCTTTTTCCTATCGGGACTTTTTGCAAGGAGCAAACGACTACAAGCAATCCCTGACGCTCTTATGAAGGCTGTTGGGCTTTGCGTAATGTATATTGGAATTTCAGGTGTTATATCAAATATGTCAAGTGCTGGCGTGGCATTTGGCGATTATGCCTTGCTTATAATGATAGGCTGTGTTGCTATTGGCACTCTGCTTGGCGAGCTTATAGATATTGACAAGGCAATTTCCCGTCTTGGCTCTGCTATTGAGGCTAAGGTTACAAAATCTCACGCAGGCGACGAGGGCGAGGGTGCTTCGCAAAAGAGCATTGCTCGTGGCTTTGTGAGTGCAACTATTCTCTTCTGCGTTGGAGCTATGGCTATAACAGGCTCTATTGAAAGCGGTCTTACGGGTGGAGCGTCTCAGGGCACTCTATTTGCAAAGAGCGTGCTCGACTTTATAAGCTCTATTGTCTTTGGAGCAACTCTTGGAATTGGCACTATCTTTTCCTCTATATCTGTTTTCATCTATCAGGGCTTAATTGAGCTTTTAGCTATTTTCCTCGGTAACTTTTTAGCGTCCTCGGTGGCGTCTCTTATGAGTGCAACCGGCTCGCTTCTTATATTCGCTATCGGTCTTAATATGGTAGGCGTTACAAAATTAAAGGTCGCTAATATGCTCCCTGCTATTTTTCTACCACTTATCGCCTGCTTTTTCATTTAATCATTCACCAAAAGAGGACACGAAATGGAAATTTTAAGAAAAATATTGTATAGAATATCGCACATCGGTCTTTTGCCGACTGTTCTTGGAATTTTGATTTCCGCTGTGCTCATATTCGTTACAATTGAATTTAATGTAAGCGTTGGTCTACATATCTTTACTGCTTTTCTTACTGCGTTTACGCTGATAAATATTATTGTTCCCTTGCCCGACCATGTATACAAGGTAAAGGCAATAATTTACAAAAACAAGTTCGCAACAAGATATGTTTATGACTACGAGTATCGCTCAAATATAGTTATGCAAATAGGCTTTATAGGAAATACTGCCTATGCTCTTATAAACCTTTTCCTTGGTCTTATAACAAAGCAGGTTTGGTTTGTTTCTATTGGAGTATTCTACACGATATTCGGCTTTCTCAAATTCGCTCTTCTCGCTAAGCAGGCTCACATTTTAAAGAGCGATAATATGAGAGAGCGTAAGGCAACCTCACTTAGGGTTTGGCGCTTCTTTGGTGCATCTATGTTTATTATAACAATCCCTACCACTATTATGGTTGCACAAATGATTTACAACAACAAAAACTACTATTATAGTCAAATAATAACCTTTGGATATTTCGTTTATACGGCTATTTATCTTGTTGCTGCAATTGTAAAGGTTTTTCAAGCGAGAATGCGTAAAAATCCTATCTTCACGGCGTACTCTAATATGAGCTTCTGTGGTGCTCTTATGTCGGTTTTGGCACTTCAAACGGCAATGATTACCGCCTTCCATCTTGACGACTCAACAAGGCGTATTATCAACACAATCACGGGTGCTATCGTTATTGCGACCTTCTACATAATCTCAATAGTTGTAATAATAAGCACAACCCTTCAATTAAAGAAAAACTATCCCGAGCTTAGCACCTATGCTAAGCACAAGGAATACAAGGCACACTCTGGCACAATATTTGACAGAACTCTTGAATACGACACGGGTACAACCTCATTTATATCAAAATAAAAAAGTCTCTGCGATTGCAGAGGCTTTTTCATATTTTATCAAAAATTTCAAGACCTGATTTTTTAAGAACCCTTGTTATTATTGCAGGGCCAAGGCGTGGGAAAAGCTTGTAAAGGAAATTCATAAGGTGGGCATCTAAGCCTACTATTATGCGTCCCTTACGGCGTTTTATTTTTTTGATTATCTTATTTACGGTTTTTTGCAGATCTGCGCTTATTTTTGAGAACACAGCCACATCGTGCTCGCTTGCCCCTTGGGATTTCATAATATCGGTTTTGACAAAGCCGTTCATTACTGATGCGACATAGATTTTCTTATTTTCCCTTGCAAGGCACTCAAAATACGCCCTTGATGCACTCTTTGAGGCACAGTACGCACTAACGCCACCAAACGGACAAAGTGCACTTGATGACGAAAATGAAATTATCGCACCCTGTGTTGATTTTTCAATGCTTGGCAAAAACGCATCGGTTGCATACACCTGTGAGAGGAAGTTTATCTCCATAGTGCTCAAAAGCTCATCTGGTGTGCTATTTTCAACTGATGCAAGCTTGGGTAAAACGCCTGCACAATTAATGAGCATATCTACCACCACGCCCTCGCTATCAAGCCTTTTGGCAAGGCGTGTCCATTCCTCTCTTATAGAGGCGTCAAAGGGGGTGGGGATAAAGTGGTCGCCTGCCTCTTTTGATATTTCATCAAGAAGGGTGGCACGACGGGCAACGGCGTAAACCGTGCAATTATATTTTGTTACAAGGCGTGTCGCTAATTCACGGCCTATTCCACTCGACGCACCTGTTATTACAACTGTTTTATTATTTAAATCGTATCTCATATTTTTTCAAAAAGCCACACCGTAATAGTGTGGCTTTGCTTGTTTATTTATCTTTGAACACGGCCACTTCCGCCACCCTTGATAAGTCCCTCAACCTCTTTTACAGATACAAGGTTATAGTCACCTATAATGGTGTGCTTGAGGCACGATGCTGCTACTGCAAATTCGATAACATCCTGTGGGGCCTTTTCCATAAGTGAAGCGTAGATAAGTCCACCACCAAAGGAGTCGCCACCGCCTACACGGTCAACAATGTGAATGTCGTAGGAGCGTGAGAAGAAGTAGTCGTTTTCCTTTGCGTCGTAGAGCATTGCTGCCCACTTATTGTCGTTTGCAGAGATGCTTGTGCGAAGGGTGATTGCTACTCTCTTGAAGCCAAAGCGCTCGCTAAGCTGCTTTGCAACGCTCTTGTAGCCGTCGTGGTTTACAACGCCCTTATCAACATCGGTGTTTTCAGCCTTAATGCCGAATACCTTCTCTGCATCCTCCTCGTTTGCAATGCAAACATCAACAAGCTTCATAAGCTCGCCCATTGTTTTGCCTGCCTGCTCACTTGTCCAAAGGTTCTTTCTAAAATTGAGGTCACAGCTTGTGGTAATTCCCTTTTCACGGCACGCCTTAAGTGCGTCCATACAAATCTCAGGAAGTTCACCACCAAGTGCTGGTGTGATGCCTGTGAAGTGGAACCAATTTGCTCCTTCAAGAATTTTATTCCAATCAAAGTCAGCTCGCTTAGCAAGTGCAATTGCAGAATAAGCACGGTCATAGATAACCTTTGAGGGACGCTGTGATGCGCCTGTTTCAAGGTAATAAATACCTACTCTATCGCCACCTCTTACAATGTCGCTTGTATCAACGCCATAGCGTCTGAGTGAATTTACCGCTGCTTGACCGATTTCGTGTGCGGGAAGCTTGGTTACATAAGATGCATCAATGCCATAGTTAGCCAAGGAAACGGCAACATTTGCCTCTCCACCGCCATATGTAGCACCAAAGGTGTCAGTTTGAATAAATCTTGTGTAGCCTGCGGGATTAAGTCTTAGCATTATTTCGCCAAAGCATACTGTTTTCATTGATATTACTTCCTTTTTTGAAAAATTTTACATAAATATTTTACTATGATTTGAATTAATAGTCAAGAGTTTTGGTTGTATTTCTCGTAATAAAATAGGTATTGCTGTGCAATTCCTGCATTTTTACCGAGGGATATGTAATCAAAGCCATTTGGAAAGTTTTTTTCAAGCGTACGCTTCATATGAACATCTATTGGAAACGCCTCGCCCCTGCCTGCACCAAAAAGAAGTGCACAGCTTGCCACCTTTAAGCCTATTCCCTTTATTTTGCAAAGACTTTCAAGGCTTTTTTTGTAGTCATCAGCCTTTATACGAGAGAGCATATCCAAGTCCGCTGATACAACCCTACACGCATCGTAAATGTACCTTGCACGAAAGCCCATTCTAAGCTCATAAAGCTCGTCCACGCTTGCTACGGAAAGGGCGTCTGGTGTTGGGAAGGAATAATAACGCTCACCCCTAAATTCAACCACCTCTCCGTATTTTTCGCAAATCGCAGATACAATTTTCTTTATCCTTGGAATGTTATTGTTTTGGGAGATGATAAAGGAAATTACACATTCCCAAGCATCCTGCGACAGTATTCTTATTCCGGAGCCGTATTCTACTGCCCTTTTCATATGCTCGTCCTTGATTTTCGACAAAATGTCCTTATCGATTTCATCGTAGTCGACATCAAGTGACAAATAGGAACACCAAATATCAAAAAAGTCCTGTCTTGTCGAGTTGTAGATTATAAGCTCGCTTTCGCTATTTTGAGCAAAGACAACATATCTGCCAAATGCAACCCCTGCGACCTCGTACTTATTACCAAAGAGTGACACAGGCTCAAAGCGAAAGCATTGACCACAATCAAAGGTCTTAAAGAGGCTGATTTTTGGGGCGTTTATTATTTGCACGGCATCTATGCCGTCAATTGTTTTAAATTCCTTTATTTCCATCAAATCACTCCACCTAATATCAAAAGTCCAAGCACGCAAATTGCTATTACCATAACACAGCTAACTATAAGTAGCACCTTGACATCGCTCTTTTTTGCTTCAACCCTGTCAAGCAGGCGTGCACCTCGCATAGCCCTTACAACAGGCTTATAAAGAAGCATTGCAAGCGAGGCGTTAAGTGAGCCCTTTACAAGGTTAAAGGGTAAAAATACTGTTGGGAGCATTTTTGCCACCGCCTCTCGTGTCACGGTCATATAAAGAGGTGTTATAAGATAATTCCAAAGCATCATAGCTACGCACATTGCTAAAACGCCACTTATAATTCCTATAATTGCACCCGAGAAGGTGCGTCTTTTTTGATAAATGATAGAGGCTGTGCAGGCAAAAAATGCGCTTGAAATTATATTCATTGCAAAGCCTATTATTCCTGTTGTGCTTATTGTGATAAGCTCCAAAAGGGCTGTTATAACCGTGATTATAAGAGCAGATACAGGCCCTAAAATAAAGCCCGCTATCACTATTATTATATCCTTGGGATCGTAATCAAGAAAGCCTGCAACCTTGATTGGTATAAGATTGCCAAGGCAGGTCATCACAAAGGCGAGTGCTGAAAAAACGCCTATCATTACTATTCTTCTTGTGTCAAATTTCATAAAGCTCCTTTAAATCCTCAAACAAAAAATCGCCCTCTTAGGGCGATACGAAGCAATATGCGCTATGCGCAAATCCTCTTTCATTCAGACTTTACTGCCGGTTTTGGAATTTAACCAAATCTGCTTTCGCTTGCGGACTTTACCGCCGATCGGGAATTTCACCCTGCCCTGAAGATTTATTACATTTAATTTTTATAATAAGATTATATTCCCATTTTTCTCGTTTGTCAAGCCTTTATAAAAAATTACAAAAAATCTCAAAAAATTACGAAATATCTATTGATATTTAAAATACCTTGTGATAAAATATTTTTATCAAAAATTGGGGGTAATAATTATGAACTCAAATGTTAGACCAGAAAATATGGCACGCATCACTACGCCAGAGCTTGCAAATGCATTTATTGATGAGCAGATTGCTGAAATTAAAGCTCAGGTTGGCTCAAAAAAGGTTCTCCTTGCTCTTTCGGGTGGTGTTGATTCAAGCGTTGTTGCTGCACTTCTTATCAAAGCTATTGGTAAGCAGCTTGTTTGTGTGCATGTAAATCACGGACTTATGCGTAAGGGCGAGAGCGAGCAGGTTATCGAGGTTTTCGGTAAGCAGCTTGATGCAAATCTCGTTTATATAGATGCTACTGACCGTTATCTTGACAAGCTCGCAGGCGTTAGCGACCCTGAGAGAAAGAGAAAGATAATTGGTGAGGAGTTTATTCGTATCTTTGAGGAGGAGGCAAGAAAGCTTGAGGGCGTTGATTTCCTCGCTCAGGGTACTATTTATCCAGACATTCTTGAAAGCTTTAAGCAGGCAGAGGGCAAGAAGGCTGTTAAGTCTCACCACAATGTTGGTGGTCTTCCAGAGGACCTTAAATTCGAGCTTGTTGAGCCTATTAAGCTTCTTTTCAAGGATGAGGTAAGAGTTGTTGGTAAGGCACTTGGCTTGCCTGCTGAAATGGTTGATCGTCAGCCATTCCCAGGTCCTGGTCTTGGTGTTAGATGCCTTGGCGCTATCACAAGAGATAGACTTCACGCTCTTCGTGAGGCTGATGCTATCCTTCGTGAGGAGTTTGGCCTCGCTGGTCTTAACTTGAAGGTATGGCAATACTTTGTTGTTATTCCTGATATTAAGAGCGTTGGCGTAAAGAATGAGAGCCGTTATGAGGGCTGGCCTGCAATTATTCGTGCAGTAAACACTACCGATGCTATGAGTGCTACAATTGAGGAAATTCCGTACGCACTTCTCCACAAAATCACAGCAAGAATCACAAGCGAGGTTGAGGGCATTAACCGTGTTCTCTACGACCTTACTCCAAAGCCTGTTGGAACTATCGAGTGGGAATAATATATTACCAAAATACACTGACATCCTTCAAAAAGCCTCGCATCAGCGAGGCTTTTTTATTGGAGCGTGCTTAGGTGATTATTTTGCAATTGTTAATTTTTCTTCTTACTTATTGACTTTAACAAATTAATGTGATAAACTTATATTGTACAGATATTTTAATTTTAGGAGAGATTTTATGAAAAAGCGACTATTATTTATTGCTGTTTGTCTTGCACTTTTTGTAGCACTTACAATTTGTGCCAGTGCGGCAACAACAAATGAATGGGGTACAGTTGAAACAAGCACCACAATTGACCTTACCGGCATGGCAACAGACACGGATTTGAGAGTTGTGCTTTTTGATGGAACAGAATATCACACATATCCTGCTCAATACATTGTAACAAGTGCAACTGACATTACCCTTGACTTTTCAAAAATCAATTCGGCGTTTGGTAAGGAGTATTCAACTGCAAACAACAGTGTAATCCGCATTGAAATACCAAGACATGTGCTGACTATTGTAAGCGGAGTTTTCAACTATGGCAAGAACAACAATCTTGTTGAGGTATTCTTCCCCAAAGATTCAAAGGTCACAAAATTCAATTGGGGTTGCTTCGAAAAGAACACAGGACTTCAAAAAATCAATATTCCAGCGAGTCTTATCGAATACAATGGTAGCAATCATTTCGCAAAGTGCTCAAATCTTACTGAGATAACCTTTGATGAGGGTTATTCGGTCAGTTATATTCCTGCCAATTTTCTCCAAACCTGCTCTTCACTTGAATACCTTAAGTTTCCAAACTGTGTAACAGAGATTGGAGGCGGTGCTTTTGGTTCCTGTTCTAAGCTTAAAACGATTATTTTTGGTGATAACCTACAGACTATGGGCGGATCTATGTCCGACTGCGCAACAAGTGGCTCTGTATGGTACTTGCCTGCAAGCTTTTATGCATCAAATGTAACCGCAACTCCTCCGTCGGATATGTTCCACTGGGCAGGAACTCAAACAAATGGTGTCAGCGGAAACAGCAACAACCCAAAGAATATAACCTTTGTTTATACAGGCACTAAGGCTGAGGCGGAGGCGCTTCAGGCAAAATTTAAGGCTGCGGATGCTGCAACGGGTGAAAACTGTGTTGGTCTTTTAAGGCTTTACAATGCTACCCTCTGCACAGAGGAAGAATACGAGCAATTGACCGGCAAGAAAATTGGCGAAATTGCAACAGGATATTATCTTGTTTATGGCTACAACAGGTGTAAAGCGTTCTACGAAAACGAGCACGCTTTAAACGGCACAGGCTCTTGCCTTGACGGTGCAAGCTGTTCAAAATGTGGCTATTCAATCGGCAAAAAGACTGAGCACACTATATTTGAAACGCTCACCTACAAAAGCTACACCACTCAAGGTAGCTGGTGCTATGGTTGCTCAAATGAGGGTTGTGTTGTTATTGACGCATCAAGCAAAACGCCTGCTATCTTTGTAGCAAGTGCTGCAAATGGCTTCTCTACAAACGGCAGAGGTGGTATTGCCTTTGGTGGCTTTAATGTTAATGTTTCTGCATTAGATGAATTTAATCGTGTAAACAAGGATAAGCCTCTTGTGTTTGGAATCATGCTTGTTAACCCTGCGTTTGTCGGTGATACATTTATGAAAAATGGTGAGGTTAATGCTCAAGGTGCCTTCTTACGGTTTGACCTTAGCAACACCAAATACACAAATATTGGAATAATGATGAACGGCTTTAACGAGGAAGCGGAAAAGCTTGCTCTTGTAATCTCACTTTATGCATACACTGACGCATCAAGCGTTGAGTACATTCAATCCGCTGATACTGCTTGTGCAAGTGCTAAGGTTACTAAGCAGGACGCTACCCTTTATACAATTACAGCAGAGTCAGTTATGAATAAGCCATATGGCTCAATTGAGGCTCTACCTGAATTCAAAAAGGACGAGGAATAATATACAAAAGGCTGTCGCTAATGCGACAGCCTTTTTGCTTGTTAATATGTAGTTGAGTCGCCAAAGGGCTCCTTTGAATATGCCTTTGCACAAAATTGTGCAAGCACAGTATTCTCTATCTTTTGTCCGTTTAGGGTGCTTGCTCCTGCTCCTATTGCAAAGATTGGCACATTTTTATTGGTGTGATTATATGAGCCAAAATAGTAGTTGCCTGGGGTTGTGGGAACGAGGTTGCCCGTTTCGTGGTCAGCAGTTACAATAAGTGCGACATCAGGGTGACAAAGTGTATACTGTGTAGCGTATGCGACGGCATCGTTGAAGCGAAGCACGGTATCCATAACTCCGTCTGCCTCCTTTGCGTGAGCGTGCTTATCAATTATGCCCTCCTCTATCATAACAAAGAACGCTGAGCCATCAGCTGACACAGTTGAAATTGCCTGCCTTGTGTGCATAGTTAGGTCGTTTCCTACATCGCCCTGACAATAATTTATAAGTCCTGAGGCGGTAAGGGCGTTTATTTGAGTTGTAAGCTCATCGGTGCTATCTCGTGATATGCTATGACACATATAAGAGCTTGGAGTTGCTCCCGTTATAAGGTCGGTTGTTACAACTGCCGTTTTAGCCCCGCTTTCGTGTGCAAGCTCTCGTACATTTTTAATTGGCAAGCCGTCCTTGTTAAGACCTATGTAGCCGTTAATTGTCTTGTAGCCCGTCGCCATTGCAGTTGCCGAGGCGGCACTATCCGTGAATTTTGCCTCGCCACTTATAACCGAATATGAGCGAGTTACTGATATGCCTTGATTTGGGAACGATGACGCCACAAACGCCACGCCCTTTTTCTCAACCGTCATATCAATATGAGTCTGCCCCATTCCGTCGCCTATCATAAAAATAACGCTACGATAGGTGTCGCTTGGAGTGTAATTTAGCACCTGCTCGGTGGTTGGGAGTGCTGAAATATCAAGCCCCTTGTCTGTTATTTTGGCGTATTTGTTTAGAAAATCGCCACAGGCAGAGCCTATATATATTCCATAGCCCTTCATAACAATTTTGTCACCACTTTTAAACAGAAGATATTGTCCGTCTGCAAGGATAGCACTTGTTTTCGAGGCTGTTCTATTAGTTTCGCCAATCAAAATCTCACACTCACGCTCGCTTTCGCTATCGGTGACAATTTTAAGCTCCTCTCCTGTTTTTTCCTTAGCAAGGGAGCTTAGGCACTCTGCCGAGTAGGTTGTGGTTGCGTCGGCACCGCTTGGGATTACTATAAAATAATCTCCGAGGTCTATTTCATTATCCTTGACACAGGAAAATAGCGACAAGGAGCTAAGAATCATAACAAGCGTCAGTAAAACGCAAAGTAGCCTTTTCATAACAAAATCCTTTCCTTAGTTTCTTTATTTAGTTTATCATAGTTTTTAAAGAAAATCAACATTACATAGCGAAATGTGTCTATTTTAATGGTATGATTTAAAAAATCCTTGCGAAATTCGCAAGGATTTTTGTCTTATATAATTGTTTTTACAAAGGCGTATTTGTCTACATAGTCCTTGCTTTTGCCATCTGGTGTCCAGCTTCCAAAGCGTTCAAAGCTATCGGGAGAGGTCCAGCCACTCTCCTGCTGAATTGTATGGAAGGGACCATATAGGTTTCTGTTGCTTACTGTGAGAGTAAGGGTTAGCTCGTTTTCGCCTTTTTTTAGATACGGGGTGAGGTCAAGTCGCTTTTTCAGCATCATTCTGCCTGCATCCTTGCCATTGACAGCTACATCAATAAGCTGAAATGGCTTATCAATTACAAGCTCGGCATTTGTATTCTCTACAAATATTTTTTGCTTCAAGGAAATCTCGCCTGCAAGGAAGGGATAGCCCTCTCTTATAAGGTCGCTAATCGTCCTTTTTTGCTCGCCTATTTTAAAGCCCTCGCCTAAAACGAGGCTATCGTCCTTGCCTCTTTCAAAGGTGCCATATACGCCAAAATCGCCTCGCAAATAAATCGGCTCAATTTCCGTGTCAAAGGCAAGACAGTTTTTAAGCCCCTCGGTAACGCCATCGCCAAAGAGGGCAAGATATACATTATCCCCTTGGTAGTAGCTCAGCTTTAAAATAATCTCGTTTTTGCCAAGGACAAGCTTATCTGCCACATTGTAGCCGACTGTTGCTACCTCGTAGGTGTATCTTCTGCTCGGCTCTACCCTGATGCCATTTACATAAACCTCAGCCTCAAGCTCGCAAAGAAGCTCGCATTTTGAGGGTAGAGTGTCGATAATTGGCTCATATTTTAGATACAAGTCGCCCTTGTATCGCTCATTTAGAAGTCTATCGAGCACGCACATATGGTAGAATGGTTCCTCATAGGTCTTTCCATCAAAGGAATAGCTACACAAGTCAAGGGTGAGGTAGTTTTCAACCTCGCCTACAACCTCAAAGGTGTTGCCAAGGCGTATTTGGTCAAGTGGTGCTTTTTGCTTGGGTGTGTCGCTTGTTGGATATAAAATATACGCATCTGCAAAATCAAAGTGAATGGTATTTGGTATTACCTCGTAGGTGTCGCTCATTATATCGTAGGAGCTAAATGCACTCACATTATCCATTGATATTTCAACAGTCTGCTCATCCCCTACATTAACTGCGTATATAAATTCTCTGCCGTCGCTTTCTCGCCTATATGCTATACGCACGCCGTTATTGTTCTTTATTTTAACGGGTGACTCCTCTACTATCATATCGAGGCTTGTGTTCGATTTTAGGTAGGTATAGGTATGACGCTTGCCCTCTAAATACCTTGGGAGTGTGTCGTAAATAAGGATTTTTCCACCATTTTCTACATACTGCTCCAAAAGGGCATTAGTTGTCTTATCCATTGTATAAATTTTAGGAATAATTACGGTGCTATATCGACATTTTCCAACAACAAGCTCCTTGCCCTCTACCCTTGCGTGCCTTGCCATTATGGTTTCGTCAAGAAGGTGGTAGCCTATGCCAAGGGTGTTAAGGTCGTTTTGAAGCCTACTAAATGAGCCTTCAAGCTTAGCAAGGTTGTGATAATCCCTCTCGGGGAAGCGCTTATAATCAAGGTATGCACTTCTTATTGGATGCAGAACGCCTACGCTTACAAGCTCCTCGCTATTTGCAAGCATCTGCCCAAGAGCCGAGAAATAATAGTTAAAGTCGCCAAAGCCCTTGCGTATCCAAGGATTTACGCTTGAAAAATGTGCAGGATAATCACGCTTTCTTTGTCCGTGCTCAGCATATGGCAAAAGGTGCTGACACATAAGGTTTACTCCACCTACATATTGTGCCTCGGCAAGCCTTTTTAGCTCCATTGGTGTTATATGCCAGCTACATGCGGCAAAGGTTTCGGTAAGCACCTGAGATTTGCCAAGCTGTGAGGCAACGCTTGATACCTGTCTTGCTGAAATGCCAGAGTCAACCCATCTTCCAAGGTAGTCAATGCCCGGAATGTGCTCGTACTCGTAAAATGGCATTATTCCTCCACAGCAAAGCATCTGAGCACAAAGGCAGTTTTCCTCTATGTAGTGACCTGTTAGCTTATAGCCACGCTCGCTACACCAATCATAGATTTTTTTGCTAAAGCTATTAAGCATAAGCTCCTGCATAGCTCTCCAAAACTTATAACGGAAATCTCGATAGCCTCTCTTTTCTACAAACAAAAGTCCAAGCCCGTCAAGAATGTCCTCGCCATAATTATTTTTGAAGTATTCGGGGAGCATTTTGGTATATGGGGTTGCCCAACGATAATACTGTGGCTCATCGGTAAAGAAGCCCTTTAAGCCGTGCTTATCTCTCTTTGCGTATTCCTCGTGGGTAAGAGCAATAAACTTATCAACAACCTCGGGGTTTAGAATGTCTACGGTTGAGGCTGAATAGTGCTCATAGATATTAAGACACTCCTTCCCCTCGCTTACTCTTTTGAGTGCTCTTGTGCGAGTGTCGTATGATACAAGTGCGTCCTTGTCATACTCGCCTATTTTATAGGTTAGGTATCTGTCGTGATTTTCTATGTCTTCAAGAAGCTTGCCACCGACAAAGCCACTCGGCCAGCCGTTTTCATCGTAAGCGTATGCCTCCATTCCAAGCTCGCTTGCTCTCTTTGAGCATGCCTCTATACACTCGAACCATTCCTTGCCAAGATATTTAGTTTTTAGTCCTCCACGGGCGTGCATAAAAAAGCCACCTATGCCGACCTCGTTCATCCATTCGACCTGCCTTACAAGCTCATCCTTGTTTAGCTTGTCATTCCACGACCAAAATGGAAGGCTCTTATATTTTGAATCTATTTTTTTCATAGCAAGCTCCTTTGAAAAATCCTATTTTTATTTTAGCATATATACATAATAAAAGCAACAAAAAAGAGCAGAATATCTGCTCTTTATTTTTATAGAAGCTCAGGATTATACACTGCTCTTTCACCACCAATGAATTTCGGGCGTACACGGGCACAAACGAGGCTCGCCTCACCGATTTTATTTATTGACAAGCGAACGGGAACGGCAACTCTTTTAAGGTGCATACCGATAAGGGTATTTCCTATATCCATTCCTGCTTCTGCCTTTATTTCCTCGATTACAACAGGATTTTCATAGCTTGCGTATGCCACGGTTGCAAGTGAGCCTCCTGCCTTCTTTTGTGGCACTACATTTACTCCCTCTGCATATGGCACAGCCTCACGCTCGGTAACTATTGCACGATTAAGATGCTCACAGCATTGAACGGCAAGGTATATTCCAAGGGGCTTAAGAACCGAATAAATTCCCTCAAAGATTTCCTTTGCAGTATCGGGGTCGGAGTTCGTTCCTATCTTAGAGCCAACTACCTCACTTGTTGAGCAACCAACCACCATTATATCGCCCTTTTTAAGCCCTGCTATCTTACATAGCTCTGTTGTCGCCTTTATACATTCTTCTCTTACGCTCATAGTACACCTCACAAATAGCTTTTAAAACATTTTATCACTATTATAAAAAAATGTCAATATTTTTGTGTTTGTTCACAGTTTATTCACATTTTTAGTATATACTATTATAGGTATAAAAATTATAATATACATAAAGGAGATTAAAAATGGCAAAGCTTAACAAACTTAAAAATCAAATTGGCGTTAAGGGTCCTGTGCTCACTATCGTTATGGACGGTGTTGGTATTGCTCCCGAGGGCGCTGGAAATGCAGTAACAAGCGCATATACACCTACTCTTGATATGCTTATGCAGAGCTATCCTTGGGTAAAGCTTAAGGCTCACGGAACAGCTGTTGGTCTTCCTGGTGATGATGATATGGGTAACTCAGAGGTTGGTCACAACGCTCTTGGCTCAGGTCAGGTATTCGCTCAGGGTGCTAAGCTCGTTTCACAATCAATCGAAAACGGCAAGATGTTCGCATCTGATACCTGGAAGGCTATTATCTCAAATGTAAAGGGCAACGATAGCGTTCTTCACTTTATCGGTCTTTTCTCTGATGGTAATGTTCACTCTCACATAGACCACCTCAAGGCTATGATTGAGCAGGCTAAGCGTGAGGGCGTTAAGACTGTAAGAATCCACACTCTTATTGATGGTCGTGATGTTGGCGAAACAAGTGCTCTTGACTACATTGAGCCATTTGAGGAGTTTATCGCATCTCTTCGTGATGATAGCTTTGATATTATGATTGCATCAGGTGGTGGCCGTATGGTTATCACAATGGATAGATATGAGGCTAACTGGAAGATGGTTGAGGACGGCTGGAGGACTCATGTTCTTGGCGAGGGCAGACAGTTCTGCTGTGCTAAGAAGGCTATTGAGACCTATCGTGAGGAGCTTAAGGTTATCGACCAAGACCTTCCACCATTTGTTATTGCTAAGGACGGAGTGCCTGTTGGTACAATTAATGATGGCGATAGCGTAATCTTCTATAACTTCCGTGGCGACCGTTCTATTGAAATTTCAAAGGCGTTTGATGATGCTGACTTTGATAAGTTCGACAGAGTTCGCTATCCTAAGGTTGTTTATGCTGGTATGCTTGAATATGATGGTGACCTTCACATTCCTTCAAGATATCTTGTAAATCCACCTGAAATCACAAATACAATGGGCGAGTATCTTACTGATACAGGCATTTCGCAGCTCGCTATCTCCGAGACACAAAAGTACGGACATGTTACCTACTTCTGGAACGGAAACAAGAGTGGAAAGTTCAGCGAGGAGCTTGAAACATATATCGAGATTTTATCCGATGTTGTTCCTTTTGAGCAAAGACCTTGGATGAAGTGTGCTGAAATCACAGATAAGCTCATCGAGTGTCTAAGAAGTGGCAAGTACGATTGCCTAAGAGTTAACTTCCCTAATGGCGATATGGTTGGACACACAGGTAACCTTTTGGCTACTCGTTGCTCTATGGAGGCCCTTGACCTTCAATTGAAGAGAATCCTTGATGTTGTTGACGAGCTTGGTGGTGTTGCAGTAATCACCGCTGACCACGGAAACGCTGATGAGATGTACGAGGTTGACAAGAAGGGGGCTCCTAAGACCGACAAAAATGGCAAGTTCAAGGCTAAAACAAGCCACACTCTCAATCCTGTTCCTTGCATTATCTATGATAACTTCTACAAGGATAAGTACGAGGTAAAGGCTGACAATGGCGAGTTTGGACTTAGCGATGTTGCGGCAACAGTTGTAAACCTTCTCGGCTATGAGGCTCCTGCTATGTGGGATACCTCTCTTATCGAGGTTAAATAATATTCACAGGGGGCGTTTTTGCCCCCTTTGCTTTAAGAGGTATTTATGGAAACGCTCTATATTGACAAGGATATAATCGTGTGCGAAAAGGAATATGGCGTTGCCTCGCAGGCAGGACATAGTCCTAATATGCTTGAAATAATAAAAAGGGAGCATGGTGTGTCTGCATTTGTGGTGCATCGCCTTGATATTAAGACATCGGGGCTTATGGTTTATGCTCTAAATGATAGCTCTGCCTCCTCTCTTAGCTCACAAATTTCAAACGGTCTTTTTGAAAAGGAATATCTTGCAATCGTTCACGGGCAAACGCCTACGAGTGTCGATATGTGCGACCTTTTGTATCACGACAAGACCACAAATAAGTCCTTTGTTGTCGACACAAGGCGTAAGGGAGCAAAGGAAGCGAGGCTTTCTCTTACCACTCTTTCAACCGTCACGCACGAGGGAAAGGTGCTTTCGCTTGTTAAAATCCGTCTTTACACAGGACGCACGCATCAAATACGAGTTCAGCTCTCTTCAAGAAACTTTCCTCTTTATGGCGATGGAAAATACGGTGCTCGTGACAATGATAAAATAGCACTTTATTCACACACCCTTGCCTTTTCTCACCCTAAGACGGGAAAGAAAATGAGCTTTGGTGCATTACCCTGCGTCGATGGTGCGTGGGCTTTATTTGCCGATGTGCTAAATGGCATTATGCCTATTTGATAGATTAAAGGAACAGATTTTCTGTTCCTTTTTTGCTTATATTTGCCTAATTACTTGAAAAGCTATATAATATATGATAAAATAATTATATGCGTATTACCACACTAAAATCGTTAAGGAGAATGCTATGAAGGACGCTATTATTAATAATAATCCGCCTGTTTCGGGCGATGACAAGAGCTTTATATTCATTTCCTATTCACACATGGACAAGGAAATGGTGTATGAGGACCTTTGGGCGTTGCACGAAAAAGGCTTTGCCTTTTGGTATGATAATGGAATAACCGCAGGAGAGGTTTGGAACGAGGTTGTTGAGGAGAAAATAAACCATCCAAGCTGTAAGCTTGCTATCTTTTTCGTGTCCGAGAACACAATAAAAAGCCCTGCTATTAGGCGTGAAATGCAGCTCGTTCAGGATAGGAAGGTGCCCTTCTTTACCATAAACACAACTGGCACAATGGTTCAAACGCTTGTTGGTCAGGCACTTGTTGAGGGCAGTGTTAGTCTTACTGACATTTCTCTTTATCAATCCTTCTTCCATAATGACATAATCTACATAAGCCGTAGTGAGGCTGGCTATATGGACAATGTCGCTATTCAGTGCATGCGTCACGGTCTTGAAGCAAGCTTTGAGGTTGTCAATGTAAGAAACACCACAAAGAAGATACTTATAATCTGCAAAAACAGTAGCTTTTCTAACTCTATTATCAATGGAGTGTACGACTTCTTCTCTATGAAGGAGAATGTAATAGTCGACAAAAAGCTCGTTGACAAGAACCTAAACAGGCTTGAATGTGCAACAGAGTTTAGCCGTATTTTGCAGGAAAACATAAATGAATACGACGGCTTTATTCTTCGTGTTCCCGAAAAGTATAACGACCAGCTCCTTAGCTACATCAACAAGATTATGGAGCTTGGAAAGAGAGTTGTTTTGCTCGATATTGAGCTAAGCCCCGACAAGCTAAATGGTGCGACCACAATTCCATCATATGTTGGTAGCGACTTTGTAACTGGTGGCATGCTCCTTGGCGAAAGAATGGGAGATCTTGCAATCAAGCTCGGTCCAAACAACACAAGCATTGTGCTTTTTGAGGGTCCTTACGCAAATCCATCTGCAAAGATAAGATGCGATAGCCTTTATAGCAAGCTTATTTCAACCGCTCCAAACGCCTCTATTCTTCGCTATAATTTGCCCTCTCTTACTGCCTCGACAGCCATTAACTACATAAAGGATCAGGCAAGCGATTGGGAAAAGAACAGAGCCTTAGCGGGCAAGAATGTCATCCTATTTTGTGGCATTGACAATATTGCCGTAGAGGTTATGCGTACGCTTGCAAGAAACGAGGACTTCAACCCTATAAACACAGTTTTAAAGGGTGCTAAAAAGCTCATTGTTGTTGGCTATGATGGTATTCGTGATGCCAATAACGAGGTTGTTCTCAAAAACTACGGAATTGATTTCCTAACAATAGATGTTGTTCCCTTTAAGCAGGGTGTAAATGCTGGCGAAAAGATGTTCTCTATGCTCTTTAAGCACGAGGAAAACGGCAAGCTTCTTACACAGCCTGAGCTTATTGAGTACATAAAATTCAACACAGAAAAGTTTGATAATGCACAGGACATTAAATTCCTTCTCAATGACAAAAAGGCGTTTATTTTCGACCTTGATGGCACAATTGCAGATACGGAAACGCTACACTGGGAGGCGTATAATGTTCTTCTTGCAGAGCATAATGTTCACCTGTCAAATAATGATATAAGCAGGTATATTGGAAACTCCGAGGTGCGTATTTATGAGATGATAAAGCGTGACTTTGGTATTGATTTTGATGAGGATGATTTTCTTGAAAGGCGTATTGGTATTTACCTTGACCTTGTTGAGAAAAAGAATTTAAGACCATTTCCATTTATCTATGATATTTTGAAGATGTCAAATGGCAAAAATGCTATTGTAACCTCTCAAATTCCATTGGTTGTAAATAAGCTTTTAACCCTTTGGGGGCTTGATGATTACTTCCCTGCTAATATGCGCTTCTGTTGTCACGATGGCAGATATGTAAAGAAGGAAATCTACAAGAGCGTCGGCTCATATCTCGGCTTTAATCATCCCGTAAGCCCAAGAGATGTTGTTTTGTTTGAGGACTCTGTCCATTATATTGCAGAGGCTAAAAAGCTCGGAATTACGGTTGTTGGTGTTGAGCATAAATTCAACAGACACACCTTAAAGGCGTGTGACGCTATTATGTCTGCAAGCCTACACAGAGGAGCATTTGTCGGTCTTTGTGGCTTAGATGTTGTTTATTATGGAACGACAGGTATGCCCGAGGAGGACTCAAAGATGAGCGTGCGTGACTTCTCCTTTGAGGTTGGTGGCCCTGCTGCAAACGCTGCTATTACTTATGCTAAGCTCGGTGGAGAGGCGTATCTTGTAACTCGCATTGGCGATAGTGCCGAGGGGCTTTTGCTCAAATCCAAATTGAAGGAGCTTAATGTAAGGGTTATTGACATTGATGCCGATAACAAGGAGCGTAAGTGTAATGCGTCCTTTGTATACATAAATCAATCAAACGCAACTCGAACAATATTTAGTGGTCAAATTCCACCCGCAGAGTCGTGCGATATTGACTTTGAGGAGATTGTTAAGCGTGCTGATTTTGTCCTCTATGACGGCAATTTGCCAAGGGCTGAGGATAAGCTGATAAAGTATGTAGAATATTATGACAAGGACCTCATAATTGATGCAGGAAGCTACAAGGCAGGATTTCCCGAGTGCTTCTATCGTGCAAGCACAGTAATATCCTCTGAGAGCTTTAAGGACCAATCTGGTGCAGATGTGTTTGAGCTACAAGGAAGATACGGATTTAGATACGCTGCAAAGACTCGTGGTGGCAAGTCAGTTATATATAATACTGCCACAGGTAGGGGCGAAATACCCGTTGAGAGCGTCAAGGCCATTGACACCCTTGGTGCTGGCGATATTATTCACGGTGCGTATTGCTATTTCTATTATGTAAAGAAGCTACCATTTGAAAAGGCTCTTGAAAATGCCTCTCGTATTGCAACCCTTAGCGTTACTAAGCGTGGTGTTGTAAATGGTCTTAAATATGCTATTGATAAGCTTTAAAGGAGATTTATTATGAAAATTGCTATTGGAAACGATCATGTTGCTCTCGACTTGAAAAATCACATAAAGGGCTATCTTGAAGAAAAGGGCTACGAGGTGGTTGATTTTGGCACATATACCTCTGAGCGTACTGACTATCCTATCTACGCTAAAAGGGTTGCTGATGCTATTGTCGCTAAGGAGTGCGAGCTTGGTATTTTGATTTGTGGAACGGGTGTTGGTATTTCTATTGCTGCAAACAAGGTTGACGGTATTCGTGCTGCTGTTTGCTCAGAGCCATACTCTGCTGCTCTTACCCGTCAGCACAATAATGCAAACATTATTGCGTTTGGTGCAAGGGTTATTGGTACTGCTACTGCTGAAATGATTGTAGATGCGTTTCTTAATGCTGAATACGAGGGTGGCAGACACCAAAATCGTGTTGATATGATAACAAAGATTGAAAAGGGAGAGCTTTAATATGTATTGCTTAGGTCTTGATGTTGGTGGAACTAAAATCAACATCGGTATTCTTAATGAGGAATACAAGCTCGTAGCTATAAAAAAGCTATATATTAGCGACATTGTCGAGCCTACTGCCGATATTAAGAGTGCCGTTTTACAGCTTTGCAAGGAATGTGGGGTTGACTATGGCGAGCTTTCGTCGTGTGGAGTTGGCGTACCTGGAACTGTAAGTGCTGACGGCAAAACGCTTATAAAGGCTCCTAACATTGATATTCTCACCTCGGATTTTGCGACAAGGCTTGAGGCGGTGCTTAAAATTCCCGTATTTATGATGCAGGATTCAAGGGCTGCTGCGTGGGGTGAATACCTTTGCGGTGCAGGCGTTGGCTCTAAGACCTTAGTGTGTATAACCATTGGCACAGGCATTGGCACGGGCATTGTTATAGACGGAAAAATATACAATGGTGCTCTTGGTACGGCTGGCGAGCTTGGACATGTGCCCGTTGTTGAAAATGGCAGGCCCTGTGGCTGTGGCAAGGTTGGTTGTATGGAAAAATACTGCGCAGGCAGAGGTCTTGATATTACTGCGAGCGAGCTTCTTTATGAGGGAGCTGATGCCTCAGCTCTATTCGAGGCTTCAAGGAACGGCAATGAGGACGCTAAGCGTGCTATTGACAATGCAATTATGCTCCTTGGAAGCACCTTGGTTTCGGCAGTTAATCTTCTCTCGCCCGATTGTATGCTATTTAGCGGTGGAATGAGCGAGCAGGAGGAGCTATTCTTAAACCCTCTTATCGAATACATATCCTCACATTGCTACTCCTCGGGCACTCTTGTTCGAATGGAAAAGGCTAAGCTTGGAGAGTATGCCCCTTTAATTGGAGCAGGTCTTGGTAGCAGGCAATAATTAGATAATAAAAAAAGCAGACCAAACGGTCTGCTTTTTTGCTGCTATTGTGGTTAAGAGCTGGCTTACTTGCTCTTTTTTTCCTCACTCTGCTCGCCGTGGCATATACCAGACATTGCACAGTTAGAGCAACCACATCCACAAGAGGATTTGCCCTGCTTTTTGTTTTTTACAAGCCTTACGATTATTGCGACTACAACGCCCAGAAGGAGAATTGATATAGCGATTGTAGCGAGGTTATTTGTTATAAATTCAATCACAGAGCCTTACCTCTCTTTCTTTTATTTTTTTGCCCTTACAAGTCCCTTTGCCTTTTCGATTAGTGAAAAGTCCTTAGGTCTTGCTATCATATATACAATAAATGCCAAAGCAAGTATTGCAGAAATTAGTCCAAGTGTGCTTGCTACTGGTGAAATTACTCCAAAGAGATTTCCACTAACAAGTGAGCCGAACCAATAGATGATGAGTGCTACAAGGTATGCAAAGCCACACTGATAGCCAATTGCGAACCAAGTCCATTTTGCTGAGTTCATCTCACGCTTGATTGCACCGATTGCTGCGAAGCAAGGAGCACAAAGTAGGTTAAATGCAAGGAAGGAATAGCCTGCTATCTTTGTCATCTCAAAGAAGTCAAGAACTCCAAATACTGCAACAACCTCCTCCTTAGCTACAAGTCCCATAAAGGTTGCAACTGTTGCCTCAATGCTACCAAAGCCAATTGGAGCAAAGAGCCATTTAAGAGCGTTTCCTATGTATCCGAGGATACTGTCGGCAAGCTCCATTTCAAGAGCGAAGCCAAAGCCGTCGCCTGTGTTTCCAATGTGTGATACGATCCAAATTACTATTGTTGAAAGAAGGATTATTGTTCCTGCCTTCTTAATGAATGACCAGCCACGCTCCCACATGCTACGAAGAATGTTTTTAAGTGTTGGCATATGGTATGCAGGAAGCTCCATTATAAAGGGGGACGGATCTCCTGCAAAGGGCTTTGTCTTTTTAAGGATAAGTCCTGATATTACAACTGCTACAATTCCAAGGAAGTATGCACTTGGTGCTACCCACCACGCTCCTCCAAAGAGTGCACTTGCGATAAGTCCAATTACTGGAAGCTTTGCTCCACAGGGGATAAAGCTTGTTGTCATTATGGTCATTCTTCTGTCTCTTAGGTTCTCTATTGTTCTTGATGCCATAATGCCTGGAACGCTACATCCTGTGCCGATAAGCATAGGTATAAAGGACTTTCCGCTAAGTCCAAGCTTTCTAAATATTCTATCCATTACAAAGGCAATTCTTGCCATATAGCCACACGCTTCAAGGAATGCCAAAAGAAGGAATAGAACAAGGATTTGTGGTACGAAGCCAAGAACTGCTCCTACACCACCTACAATACCGTCAACGATAAGTGAGTAGAGCCACTCTGCAATTGTTAGCTCGCCCTCATCGTTTGTAAAGAGCTTTTCAAAGAGAACGGGAACGCCATTTATCCATACACCATACTCTGATGGGTCGGGGGCGGTTTCTATCATTCCTGCAAGGAAGGACGCAGTTATTGGATCGTGCATTGCAAGTGCCTCACCATAGGAGCCAAACGCCTCCTCTAAGGCACCGAAGTCCTCATCGTTTATGGCGTTAAGGATTTCCTCTGCGCCGACAACCTCATTTTTAACTGCGATTTCAAGTGCGCCCTTAGTTGCATCGTTCCATATCGGCTTTGCGTGCTCCTCGACAACCTCCTCGTACTCTCCACTCATTCCAAAGAGGTGGAAGCCGTCGCCAAAGACACCGTCGTTTGCCCAATCCGTTGCCCATGTTCCAATTGTTGTTACTGAAATAAAGTAAACAAGGAACATAATAAGTGCGAATATTGGGAGTGCGAGCCACTTGTTTGTTACTATTTTGTCGATTTTCTCTGTTACGGTTGGCTTGCCATCGTTCTTCTTTTTAAGACACTTAGCGGTTACATCTGTAACAAAGTTATATCTTTCGTTTGTTATAATGCTCTCTGCGTCATCATCAAAGCTCTTTTCAAGCTCTGCGCTGATTTGCTCGATTTTTGCAAGAGCCTCATCGTTTAAGCCAAGGGATTTAATTACCCTTTCATCACGCTCAATAAGCTTTATTGCGTACCATCTTTTCTTGTTCTCAGGTACAAGGTCGCAAATCAGATTGCATACGCTCTTAATTGCTCCCTCAACCTCTGATGAGAAGCGATGAACGGCACTTGTCTGCTCGCCCGACTTAGCACTCTCGATAACTACATCAGCAGCCTCCATAATGCCTGTGCCTTTAAGAGCAGATATTTCTACGATTTTACAGCCGATAAGCCTTGATAGCTTATTAATGTCTATCTCGTCGCCTGTTTTTCTTATTATATCGACCATATTTATCGCAACAACAACAGGCACACCAAGCTCGGTAAGCTGAGTTGTGAGATAAAGGTTTCTTTCAAGGTTTGTTCCGTCAACTATGTTAAGAATGGCATTTGGCTTTTCATTCAAAATATAGTTTCTTGCCACTACCTCCTCAAGTGAGTATGGCGAAAGGGAATAAATTCCTGGTAGGTCAGTAAGGATAATATCCTCGTGCCTTTTGATTTTTCCCTCTTTTTTCTCTACTGTAACGCCAGGCCAGTTTCCTACGAACTGATTTGCGCCTGTAAGTGCATTAAAGAGAGTTGTTTTTCCCGAGTTCGGGTTGCCCGCTAAGGCAATCTTGTATTCCATATGTACCTCTTTATAGTGGTTAGCGTTGACTAACTGTTTTACAAAAAATTATTCTACCTCTATCATAGAAGCATCCTCTTTACGAATGGAAAGCTGATAGCCTCTTACGGTTAGCTCCATAGGGTCTCCTAAGGGGGCAAGCCTTCTTACCTCAACCTCAATTCCCTTGGTAATTCCCATATCCATTATACGGCGTCTTAACGCACCCTCACCGTGAAGCTTAACTACTCTTGCACTTGAGCCTACGGCAATATCCTTGAGAGTTTTCATTCTGCATTAGCTCCTTTTAGTTAGCATATGCTAACAGTTGGTTAAAATTATGAGTTAGCCTCTGCTAACTACACGATAATAATATCACAATATTTACCTGTTGTCAATACCTTTTTTTAAATTTTTGGAAAAATTTTTTCAGGATTTTTTGAACGATTTTCTTCCTTATTTATTATACTATTATAATTAAGCGAAATATTACACAAAAAATCAATTGAGCGACCTTTTAAGGGTCGCTCAATTATCGCTATTGTTATGATTGTGAGGTTGGGTAGTAAATGTTATTTGCGCTTACGATATTGAAGTCGATTTCTTCAATGGTAATTGTGGTGTTAGGAGAATTCTTGAGTCCCGCTTGAACATAGTGAACTCCATCCTCTGTCTTAACCGCAATCGCTGTGATAAGAGTAAGGGTGTAGAAGCTTCCCTTATCGGTGCTATCGTCAAAGCCTCTTGCCTCTATACTTATGTTTGTGTAGTTAACAGATTCAATCTTTACATTTATTCCCTTTACGCCATCAACAAGCTCAAGTGTTTCTCCGTCAAGAATTTTTTCAATGTTGGCATTTTGGTTCTTTGAGTTTACCATAAAGAGCGCAAGGCTTGCATCAACCTCATTAAGCTCGTTATAAAGTGTAAGTAGCTCCTTGTCAATTCTAAAGCCCGCATTTATTCCCTTATAGCTTGCATGCTCAGGCACAGAGTAGCCTTTAAATGTGATAATTGCGCCTGCCTTTTCGTCTGTGCTTATTTCATCGCAACCAACGCGAGCGCATTGAATGTGCTTTGTTCCCTCGCCATCAAAGCTTTCATAAGTAAGACCTACGAGCTTTGCACCATTTGCAATTGCAAAATCGTGACCAAGCGCTGGTGTTTTTATAAGACCGCAACGAACGCAAGCGATAGCGTCAATACAGGTAAGCTTTTCGCTATTTTTGTGTGTAGAGCCATAATACACATCGCAGTGATTTACATACTTAACGCTTGATGGCTGATATGTCCATCCTGCTACTGTTCCCTCTGCTCCTGTAAAATTGATAGTAAAACTTGCCCATTGCGAGACTTCAAAGGTTGTAACAGACTTAGGAACAGTAAGCTCCAGATTAAGGCTAACGAAAGCATTTGATTGAATTGTTGTAAGATTTTCAGGAAGAACTATGCTTGTAAGCTTTTTACAGTTATAGAAGCCGTTAGTTCTCATTTCTGTTATTTGAGAGCCAGCTTCAAAATCAATTCCAACAAGCGACGTGCAAGCGTAAAAAATCGAAGCCTCCTTATTTCCGTTTTTTCCAACAAGGGCAGTCATACTCGCAGGAATATAAGCATATGTCATAGGAGTTCCCTCGCAAACAAAATTGAGCTTTTGAGGTCCGTTTCCATCTGCGTGCTTAATTCCATCAAGGTTCATAATCATAACGTTGCCACTCCAAGCTCCAGCCTTCAATCCGTCGTAGGAATAGCAAAGATAGTAGTCATCATTTACATAAGCTGCAATCTTAGTCTTTACACTTACAATATAGTAGGTATTTTCGCCAGATACATAAGTATAATATGTACCATTTGTTGGCTCGGTTGTTACTCTGTACCAAGTGAGAGAGTCTCCGTCGCTATCGTAGGTAGGAAGCACTATTGGGTTTCCACTTGTGTCGGTAAGACCCGTGTTAATGTCCTTTGCGAATGCACTCAGTGCAAGCACAAGCACGAAAACGAGCATCATCGTTAGAGTAATGATTAGTCTTTTTTTCATAAAATTTCTCCTTACTTTAATTAGTGGTTGATTTGTCGTTTTGTTTGTGATAAAATTGATTACAGGGGGTGATGCCATGATTATTGCTTCACGCATAAGCAGACCTAATATTATTGTACACTATATCGATTTCACCGACTTGCCCATCACTGTTTGCGAGCTTGGCTGGGAGAAAACCTCTCCTAATCACACTTGGTCACCAAACGGCAGACCAAGATATCTTATTCACCTTATAAAAAGTGGCAAGTGTACCATTGAACGAAATGGTGTAATAACTCATTTGTCGCGTGGAGATTGCTTTATAAATTGTCCCGATGAGTCAAGCATTATAAAGACTGATTTTGCAGAGCCCTGTGAGTATTATTGGATTGCCTTCAACGGAGCTTACGCAAAGCAAATTTTACGAGAAGCAACCGAAAATCTATATCCAAAATTCAAAGAAAGCGGGCTTATAGCAATAGATACTCTACTCAAAAATGAAAATTACGACCACATAAGCTCTCTTAGCACTCTTTTTTCCGTGCTCAATTCAATAAAGGATGAAAGCAAGCAAGAAACAATAGATTTCGTAAAAAGCGCGACAATTTATATTGAAAACAATTATTTTGAAGCCTTCAATGTAAGTAACTACGCAAAGCAAATTGGAATTTCACGCGCGCATTTTACAACCATTTTTACCAAAAGAGTTGGAATATCCCCTTACGATTATCTTATTAAAACACGAATCGCAGTTGCTATGCGATATTTAAAAGAAAACAAGCTTTCAATTTCGCAAATTGCATACAAGGTTGGCTTTTCCTCCCTTGACCGATTTGGTAAAATATTCAAAAAGATAACAGGTAAATCTCCAAAAGAATATAAATCTTCTATTTTAAGTATAACATAAATATATTTTAATAGTCTATATCTCATTGTTTTAAAAATTCATCGTATTGTTCGACTTTATTTAATATATAATAAAAAATCCCAACGGAGTCCGTTGGGATTTTATTGATATTATTGCTCCTCAGGGCTTGTGCCTGATACTGAGTAATAGGTTACTGTTGTAAGGCTTGCGCCACCGTTGGAACGTTTTCCTCAGCAAAGGCAACCATTGAAAGTGCCGAGATAAGAGCAAGTGCCAATGCAAGGGTGAATAGTAATCTTTTTTCGTTTTATTCTCCCTATTTTTTATTAAAATATTCCTTTAGCTTTTCGAAGGTTTCGTCACTTATAACATGCTCTATTTTGCATGCGTCCTCGGATGCGACCTCATCGCTTACGCCAATTGACTTTAAAAGTGATGTTAGAAGGACATGCCTTTCGTATACCTTCTTGGCAACAGCCTTGCCGTTTTCGGTAAGCTCAATTCCACCGTCCTTTGATACGGTAATATAGCCACCGTCCCTTAAAAGTCCCATAGCACGGCTTACGCTTGGCTTAGAAAAGCCCATATACTCGCAAACATCAATGGCTCTTACAAAGCCCTTTTCCTCTTTTAGGCGTGATATGGATTCAAGATACATCTCGCCAGATTCTTGAAGCTGCATAAAAGACACTCCTTTCCTTGAATTTTAATTTTGTCTTATGCGTTGATTATTGCATTGATTATGCTACGACGGGCTTCAAGCACGCTTGTTGCCTCGTCCTTGTTATTTCCTCTTACTGAATAGTAAACCTTAATCTTTGGCTCTGTTCCAGAGGGGCGAATTGCAATCCATGAGCCGTCTGCAAATACGAATTTAAGAACATCGGACTTAGGAAGGTCCTCAACGCCCTTTTCGTAGTCGTAAACTGTGACAATGCCATCAATTAGGTCCTTGCCCTTTTTTCTCATTTCCTTCATAATCGCTTGGATTCTCTCTACGCCGTCAATTCCTTTAAGGGTAAAGCTATCAAGCTTATCAAGATAGTAGCCGTATTTGTCGTAGATTTCGTTCATCACATCGATAAGGGTTTTACCTTGGTTCTTGTAGTAGCAAGCCATCTCACAAATAAGCATAGATGCAACAACTGCATCCTTATCTCTTGCGTGCATTCCTACAAGGTAGCCATAGCTCTCCTCGTAGCCGATAACGAACTTATAGCCTGTTCTTTCGTAAATGCCCATTTGCTCGCCAATGAACTTAAAGCCTGTTAGGGTTTCAACAACACGACAGCCATTTGCCTTAGCGATTGCAGCACCAAGCTCACTTGTAACTACTGTCTTTACAACGGTAGAGGTAGAGTCAATGTCTGCCTTGTTCATTTTAATTACATAGTCAACGAGAAGTGCTCCTACTTGATTTCCTGTGAGAAGCTTCATTCCGTCCTTTGTGTTTACGGCAATACCAACACGGTCACAGTCCGGGTCAGTTCCGAGAATAAGGTCAGCACCTATTTCCTCGCAAAGCTTAATTCCCATGCTAAGAGCCTCTGCGTTTTCGGGGTTTGGAGAAACAACTGTTGGGAAGTCTCCATTCTTTTGTTCCTGAGCCTTTACTACGGTAACATCATAGCCAAGCTCGCTGAGCACTCTGCGTACAGGTACATTTCCTGTTCCGTGGAGTGGTGTGTATACTATTTTTGCACTCTTTGCTCCTACATCGTGAGCCTGTGATTTTACACACTCATTAAACTTATCAAGGACACAGCTACAAACGCTTTTTAGCATTCCGCTTTCTCTTGCGTCCTTTTCGTCAGCTACGGGGATAGAGGTAATATCCTCGATTGCGTTTACATAGGAGATTATCTTATTTGCATCATCTATAAGAACCTGACAGCCCTCATTATCGTATACCTTGTAGCCGTTATACTCTCTTGGGTTATGGCTTGCAGTAACAACAATTCCACCAACACAGCCAAGCTCTCTTACTGTAAATGAAAGCACGGGTGTAGGCTCAAGCTGATCGTAGAGATGAGCTGGTATTCCTGCTGCAACGAGGGTAAGTGCCGCCTCGAGTGCGAAGGAATCCGAGTTATTTCTTGAATCATAGCCTATGGCAACGCCCTTTGAAACTGCCTCGCCATATTTATCGTTTAGATAGTTTGCAAAGCCTCTTGTTGCTTTTCTTATGATATACTTATTCATTCGGTTGGTGCCTGCGCCCATTACGCCACGAAGTCCACCTGTTCCAAATTCAAGATCACGCCAAAAGCGATCCTCTATTTCCTTTTCATCAAGACCAGCATTTAGCTCTTCTCTTGTTTGCTCATCGAAAAATTCGTTTGTACGCCAAAGCTCGTAGGTATCAAGGATTTTCTTTGAAAGTGCCATAGTTATTCTCCTTTTATATTATTCAATATAATTTTATACAGTACGCCCTTGGATTATTCACCCTTGGTGTAAGCCAAAAGTCCGCCTGCTCTCAAAATGTCGATTTGTCTCTTAGTATAATTGCATACAACGGGAATTTCATCGCTTCCACTTCTAAGGATAATTCTTCCGTTCTCCATTCCCTCAAATACATTTTCAAGAGAAAGGGTTGTGTTTTGTACGCACTTATCATAATCATCAGGATTTTCAAAGGTAAGTGGCAAAATTCCTGCGTTTATAAGGTTTGCAGCGTGTATTCTTGCAAAGCTCTTTGCTACAACTGCCTTTACGCCAAGGTAAAGTGGAACGAGGGCAGCGTGCTCTCTTGATGAGCCCTGACCATAGTTTGTACCACCGACAATTATGCTGTTCTTTGCTTCAAGTGCTCTCTGAGCAAAGCTCTCATCACATACTGCAAAGCAGAATTTTGAAAGATATGGAATATTTGAACGATATGGCAAAATCTTAGCTCCTGCTGGCATAATATGGTCAGTTGTGATATTGTCACCAACCTTGAGGGTGAGATTTGCCTCTATTCTGTTTTCAAGCTTTTTGGTTTCTGGGAATGGCTTAATGTAGGACCACGAAGCACCTCTACACTCTTTGCCTCCTCTGGGGTAGCTGGCATAAGAACTGCGCTATCGTCAATCTTAAATGCGTCAGGCATTTCGATTTCCTTGTATTCGCCAAGGGTTCTTGGATCTGTTATATAGCCTGTAAGAGCTGATGCAACTGCAACCTCGGGGGATACAAGGTATACCTGTCCGTCCTTAGTTCCGCTTCTGCCCTCAAAGTTACGATTAAAGGTTCTAAGCGATACGCCTGCTGAGTTTGGCGAAAAGCCCATACCAATACAAGGTCCACATGCACATTCAAGAACACGAGCACCTGCTGACAATATGTCGCTAAGAGCGCCACAGTCTGCGAGCATTGAAAGAACCTGCTTTGAGCCTGGGGATACTGAAAGGCTTACGCTGTCATCAATTTTCTTGCCCTTGAGCATGCTTGCAACTCTGAGCATATCACGGAGTGATGAGTTGGTGCAGGAGCCGATACACACCTGATCAACCTTAATGTGTGAAAGCTCCTCTGCGCTCTTTATGTTATCAGGGCTATGTGGGCACGCAAGAAGTGGCTTAAGCTCTGAAAGGTTAATGTCGATTATTCTATCGTATACTGCATCAGGATCGCTTTCGAGAGCAACGAATGCGTCGCCTCTGCCCTGTGCTTCAAGGAATGCCTTAGTGATTTCATCAGATGGGAAGATTGAGGTTGTAGCTCCAAGCTCTGTTCCCATATTGGTAATAGTAGCTCTTTCGGGAACTGAAAGGGTTTTAATACCCTCGCCACCCCACTCGATAATAGCTCCTACACCACCCTTTACGGAAAGGATACGAAGGATTTCAAGGCTGACATCCTTTGCACTTACCCAAGGCTGAAGCTTGCCTGTAAGGTTTACCTTATACATCTTTGGCATGGTGATATAGTATTCACCACCACCCATTGCAACTGCAACATCAAGTCCGCCTGCACCCATAGCGAGCATACCAATACCACCTGCTGTTGGAGTGTGGCTATCAGAGCCGATAAGTGTCATGCCAGGAACGCCAAAGCGTTCAAGGTGAACCTGATGGCAAATTCCGTTTCCTGGGCGTGAGAAGCGAATACCGTATTTCTTTGCTACGGATTGAATGTATCTATGGTCATCTGCGTTCTCGAAGCCTGATTGAAGGGTGTTATGGTCTATGTATGCAACTGAAAGCTTTGTTCTTACCCTCTCGATGCCGATTGACTCAAATTCAAGGTAAGCCATTGTGCCTGTTGCATCCTGTGTAAGGGTTTGGTCTATTCTAAGTGCGATTTCCTCGCCAACCCTCATCTCGCCTGATACAAGGTGATTTTTAATGATTTTTTGTGCTATTGTAAGTCCCATGGATATTTCCTCTTATTTTTTAAGTTCTTTTACCTTTGCCTCAAGCTCTGCATCAGTGATTGTGGTTTGTCTACCATTTTCGTATTCCTCGTCAACCCACTCTTTAAGTGCGACAACGATAGGGCTACGCTTGTCTACTGATTCCTCGCCCTTGAGCTTATAATGCTCGTTCATCCAATATGCGATGCCTGCAAGACCTGATGTCTTAGTTACTGCAACGCCTGCGGGACGGTTGAGAAGCTTGCTTGTATTGAATATGTTATAGATTTCCTCATCCTTCAAAAGACCGTCAGCGTGGATTCCTGCCTTGGTCACATTGAAGTTTGCTCCAACGAATGGTGTCATTGGTGGAATGTTGTAGCCAATCTTCTCCTTGAAGAAGTCTGCAATCTCGGTGATAACGGTTGAGTCCATACCATCAAGTGTTCCCTTTAATGATGCGTATTCAAATACCATTGCTTCAAGTGGAACATTACCTGTACGCTCACCAATACCAAGAAGCGAGCAGTTAACTGCACTTGCACCATAGAGCCAAGCGGTTGTCGCATTTGTTACCGCCTTATAGAAATCGTTATGTCCGTGCCATTCGAGCATATCGCTTGGAATGTCGGAGTAGTGCTGTAAGCCGTAGATAATTCCAGGAACGCTTCGTGGAAGGGCAACCTCAGTATATGGAACGCCGTAGCCCATTGTGTCGCACGCACGGATTTTTACCGGAATCTTTGCGTCCTGAGACATCTTTTGAAGCTCATTTACAAATGGCACAACAAAGCCATAAAAGTCCGCTCTTGTGATATCCTCAAGGTGGCATCTTGGGCGAACTCCTGCCTCAAATGCGTCATAAACTGCTGAAAGATAAAGCTTCATAGCCTCTGAACGGCTCATTTTGAGCTTCTTAAAGATATGGTAGTCAGAGGAGCTTACAAGAATACCTGTTTCCTTAATACCAAGGTTACGAACGAGCTTGAAGTCCTCCTTGTTCGCTCTTATCCAAGTGGTAATCTCGGGAAATTCAAGACCGAGGTCTTGACATCTTTCGATAGCCTCCCTGTCCTTTTTACTGTATACAAAGAACTCAGTTTGACGAATCTTGCCCTTAGGTCCACCAAGGCGTGAGAGATACTTATAGATTTGTACTATCTCATCAACGCTATATGGCTCAACAGCCTGCTGACCGTCACGAAGAGTGGTGTCGGTAATCCATATTTCCTCTGGCATACCGATTGGAACTCTACGGTGGTTAAATGGTGTCTTTGGCACCTCGTCATAGCTATATATTTCTCTGTAAAGATTTGGCTCTTTTACATCTTGAAGCTGATATTTATACGACTTTTGCTCAAGTAGATTTGTCTTCGATGAAATTTCAAGCATATTTTTTCCTCCTATTTGGTAAAGATTATTAATATTTTATATTATATTATAACAAATTTCGCACGCTATGTCAAGAAAAAACATTATTGTAATATATTTTTTACTAATTGCTATAAATTGAGGTTGATTTTTGTACCTTGTTTTGATATAATTAATAAAGTGAATACTCTCACACCGATTTTATCGGCGTTTTTATATATCCCCACAAAGGAGAAGAAATGTTTAAAAGAATTTTCGGTGCTAAAACCGTTTTAAAGGAAAAGCTACTGGAATCGGCAAAGAGCGTTTTACCAATTTCGGCAATAGTTCTTATTCTTTGCCTTACAGTTGCTCCCATTGAGATTTCTCAATTTACATCATTTTTATTTGGCACTGCCCTGCTTATATTGGGAATTAGTCTATTTACGCTTGGTGCAGAGGTTTCTATGACGCCTATGGGTGAGTATGTCGGTGCTCAAATGACACGCTCGAAGAAGATTTGGCTTATCGTTGTGCTCTCGTTCATTGTAGGCTTTATGATAACAATGTCCGAGCCTGACCTTCAATTGCTTGCCACATATGTACCATCAATCAGCCCAAGCATTTTGCTTGTTGCCTCTGTTGCAGGTGGCGTTGGAATCTTCCTTGTTATTGCGATGCTTCGTATTTTGTTTCGTATCAACCTTAAATGGCTGTTACTTGGCTTTTACATTATCGCATTCACGCTTTCCTGCTTTGTTCCAACCGATTTTTGGGCAGTTGCCTTTGACTCGGGTGGAGTTACAACTGGACCTATGACCGTGCCATTTATTATGGCTCTTGGCGTGGGCGTGTCATCTATACGCTCCGACTCTAAGGAGTCCTCTGATTCGTTCGGTCTTGTTTCTCTTTGCTCGATAGGTCCTATAATTTCAGTTCTTATTTTAGGTCTTATTTATAAGCCACACAGCACAAGCTCGGAGCTTTTCTCGTTTGCGAGCATGCTAACCTCAATTGACCTTGGCTGGAACTACATATCAAGCCTTCCACACTACCTTTTAGAGGTTGCTAAGGCAGTTTTGCCTATTGTCGTATTTTTCTTTGTTTATCAAGCGTTTACAAAGCCTCTTGGCAAAAAGGCGCTTCTTAAAATTCTTATCGGTCTTGCCTATACCTTTATAGGCTTAGTTCTATTCCTTACAGGAGCTAATGTAGGCTTTATGCCTGTTGGATATTTGCTTGGCTCATCCTTTGGTTCAAGCTCCCTTGCCTTTGTGGTAATTCCAATTGGAATGATAATTGGCTACTTTATTGTTGCGGCAGAGCCTGCGGTACAGGTTTTACAGACACAGGTTGAGGATGTTACCTCGGGTGCTATTCCTAAGAGGGCTCTTGCGTTCGCTCTTGAAATAGGCGTTGCTATCTCTGTTGGAATTGCAATGCTAAGAGCACTTACGGGCGTTTCAATTATGTATTTCTTAATCCCTGGCTACATACTTGCATTTGTGCTTACCTTCTTTGTGCCAGAGATATTTACCTCAATAGCGTTTGACTCGGGTGGAGTTGCCTCAGGTGCTATGACCTCATCGTTCCTTTTACCCTTCGCTATTGGCGTTTGCACAGCCTCGGGCAACAATGTTGCAACTGACGCCTTTGGAACGGTTGCTATGGTTGCTATGACTCCTCTTATCGCTATTCAAATTCTTGGCGTTGTCTACAAGCTTAGAATCGCTAAGATTAGTAGTGCTACTCCTTCTCGTGAGGAGATTATCGATATGCAAATCGACGCACCTGTGTACGAGTTTGCCGATGAAAATGACGAAATTCAAATTATTTCTATAAACGAACCAACAATTGACGATGAAATCATCGAATTTGATTAAAGGGGGTATTGTATGCAAAAGATGTATCTTTTAATAACCATCACAAATCGTGCAGATAGTGATGAGTTTACAGGCTTTTTTAGCTCTAAGGAAATACCTATTATGTACAGCACCACCGCACTCGGCACGGCACGAGAAAAAACGCTTGCTCTATTTGGAATTGAGGAATCAACCAAGAGCGTTCATTACTGTATAGTTACTGAAAACAAAAAGGCAGAGCTTATTAAGGCTCTGACCAAGGAAATGGCAATTGACCTACCTAATAGAGGAATTTCAGTTGCCGTTCCCCTATCAAGCATAGGTGGTAAAAAAACTCTTGAAGCGTTTGCTAATGGTCATCAGGACGACGAAATTGAAAACGAGGTGAAAAGCATGTCAGAATGCACAACTGAGCTTATTGTTGTTATTTGCGCTAAGGGACACACCGACGAGATTATGGATGCTGCTCGCTCCGCAGGGGCAGGTGGTGGAACTGTTGTTCACGCAAAGGGCACAGGCTCTCAATATACTAACAAGTTCTTCGGCGTTTCTATTGCCGATGAGAAGGAAATGATTTATATAGTTTCCACAAAGGAAAACAAAAACGGAATTATGAAGGCGATTATGGACGGCGCAGGTCCTCAAACCGATGCACACGCAGTTGTATTCTCTCTTCCCGTTTCCGACACAGCTGGTCTTAGAATCTTCGACAAGGACTAAAAAAACAGCATAAAAAAAGAGCAAGGAATTTAGCGTGTTATCCTTAACGGAGAACACGCTAAAACTAAGTTTGCCCCTATGGGCAAGTGAAGTTTACTTCGTAAGTGAAGTTATCCTGCGGATAGTGAAGTTTTGCCTTTGGCAAAATGGGCAAACTTAACTTCACTGCGAGCCCCTGTGAGCAACTTCACTGTGCGTAGCACAACTTCACTTTCGCAGTAGCGAAAACTTCACTAACAGAAAAAGAGCAGACACATAAGGTCTTTTCCCCTTGCGTGTTTGCTCTTTCTGCTTGTTTAGGGGTTCCCCGAAGCGAAGTATGAGCTTTGGGGGTTCACATATTTGGGTTTGGGCTTAGCCCATTTGCATTTGACCAGTCAAATGCGATGCTCGC